>SHYG01000073.1 GCA_009692925.1 Dehalococcoidia bacterium | reverse complement strand
CTCCCCCTCTTCGCCCGAGGTGGCGGTGATCAGCCAGACTTCCACTCCCCGGGCAGCGTGAGCGGCCAGCGCCCCGGCCACCGGAAAGGCTTCGTCATCGGGATGGGCAAAGCAGGCCAGAAGCCGCAACCCGGCCATGTCGGCCATGGTAATGGCACCTCCACGTTAATAAGCACCCTTGCATACATTGCCGAACTTAGGCAACCGGCAATCCTCCTTCGCCCCCCTCTCCTTACGCTTCACTAAGACAAGACAAAGGGGGGCGAGGGGGATTGCCGTCCCAAACGCCTCACAACTGCATTAGCAGGCTGCTGAAAAACCCCGATCTTGCGAAAAATGGACGGACTCTCAGATACGAAAATTGGGACGATTTCGGGCCGTCGACCCCTTTTTCAGCACCCTGTTAGATGTTCATGCAAGGCTCGGTAGTTGAAGCGCCCTAGCGCCGCATTTCCAGGACTTCCAGGCGCACGCCCTCCGGGCCTTCAAAGAAGCAGACCTTCCGCCCGTCCCGCAGGTTGCGCTCCTCCAGAATGCGGGCGCCGCCTTCCTTGAGCTTGCCTATGGTGCCCGGCAAATCGTCGGTATCTATCGCTATGTGCTCCAGACCGTAGTGCTGCTCCAGTTTCTGCCCGTCCACAAACCCGGTCACGTTCAGCGGCACGCCGTGCAGGTTCAGCCGGTAGCTGGCGCCGCCGCCAGCCGCTCCGGCTTCAGAGACAATAGTAGCACCCAAGTTCTCCACGTACCACTGGGCAGTTTTATGCGGGTCGGGCGTCTTAAGGTGAAGGTGGTTGATCTTGAACGATATTTTGGGCCTCCTTTCGTGCGCTGGGTGGCATATGGACTAAAATGACTAGATATGGCTAGACAGGAGGCAATCGGCAAATAGAGTGTAGCACCAAGGAAAGTTGTTAACACCCTGGCCACCACTCTGGCCACACCTTCCCAACGGGCGTCGCACCGGATATAGTAGTGGCGCAAAACTGGGGCCGAAGGGACATACGAAGGAACATAGGGCGGAGATGCTGGCGTTTCTTGGCGGAACTGGGCCTGAAGGCCGGGGGTTGGCCCTGCGATTGGCCAGGGCGGGACACGGCGTCATCATTGGCTCCAGGGACGAGGCGCGCGCCCAGGCGGCAGCTGCGGAGTTGCACCTTGGGGCCGGCGCAGGCCAAGTCCTGGGCGCGGACAACACCCGCGCGGCGTCCCAAGGGGAGGTGGTGTTTCTGGCCGTGCCTTACGAGGCGCAACGGCTGCTGTTGGAACAGGTTGGGCATCTGCTGGCGGGCAAGGTGGTGGTAGACGTCATCGCTCCGATGCGCTTCCAGCGAGGGCGAGGCGCCAGCGCGGTGGATGTGCCGGCGGGGTCGGCGGCCCAGGAAGCCCAGCAGATGCTGCCCGGCGCTCTGGTGGTGGCTGCCTTCCAGACCGTCAGCGCCGAGGAACTTTTGCTGGTGGACCACTCGGTGGCGGGGGATGTCATTGTCTGCTCCGACCACCAGCCGGCCAAAGATCGGGTGATGGAGTTGGTGCGCCTCATCCCCGATCTGCGTCCCGTGGACGGCGGCGGCCTGGCGAACGCCAAGTACGTGGAGCAGATAACCCCCCTGCTGGTGAATATCAACCGGATCTACAAAGTCCACGCCGGCATCCAAGTGGTGGGCCTGTAGTCCGGCGAAGGGCTAATTGCTGCTGACTTGTAAGGAGGTACGCTTTGCCGCGAGCACAGTTGGACTTAATGGACCCCGCAGTATTGAGGATGGTCAAAGGCGAGTGGCGGTTTGCCCCCGGCCTGGTGCCTGGGGAGCCCAATGAAGGCCTGGTGGCTGGCTTGGCGGGCAGCCCGGCCCGGCTGGTGGACTACGATGACTCGGACTGGGAGGTGCGCAAGGACCTCACCCTGTGGTACTCCAGGGGCGTGGCCTTTGCCTGGTACCGCATCAAGCTGACGCTGCCGGAGCGGGTGGCCGGCCGAGAGCTCCGCGGCTCCCGGTGCCTGTTTGAGACCTGTGTTGACGACTACGGCGAGATTTGGATTGACGGGGAGTGCAACCGGGACCGCGGCACCGTGCAGGGTTTCAACGTGCCCCAGCGCGTGGTGGTCACCACGGAGCCCCAGCCGGGGCAGCAGATCACCATCGCCATCCTGGGCATGAACGGCCCCATGGCCGCGCCAGGCGGCGCCGTATTTGTCCGCAATGCCACCCTCGCCTTCGAGTGGCGCACGCCGGGCTACTAAAGGCGCCTTACAAAATGCTGTGGCGAAGCATTTCACCCCCACCTTAATCCTCCCCCGTCGAGTGGGAGGATTAAGGTGGGGGTGAGTCTCGGTAAAAACTGTTTTCAGTGGTGACCAGGTCCTGCGCGATGGCTTCAGCGGCTACGCCTTGGGCCTATGTCCAGTCGCCTCACTCCCCGGACTCCTCCTCCAGGGGCCGGTAGCCCATGCCTTCCAGCGCCGTCCGCAGCGTGGCGGCAAACTCCTCCACGGCGCCGTGCTCCGGCACCGTGATGGCGATCATGCCCTCCGCATCCCGGCCTACTGCGCCGGGGTCCTCTTTGGACAGGTCCACGCGCACCGACTCCCGGTTGATCCCCAGCAGGTCGGTGACTGAAAAGATGACCGACATGTCGTTCATGCCGATAATGCCGTCGGGCATGTCACTCCTCCTTGATATCGCCGGGCGACGCTTCTGGAGGAGGCCACTGGGTGCCTCCCTCCGAGGGCCGGCGGCTAGGCGGCAGGGCCAAACCTTGGGCCACCACATCCTGGAACTCCCGCAGAATTATCTCGCCCCACTGGCGGGCATGGGCGACCCGGAAGGCGGTGCGCCGGCCACCGGCGGCGGCACGGGCGCCTTCTGCACCTTGGGCCGCGCCCTGGGCGGCAGCCTGCCGGGCCACCTCTTGTTGCACTGCTTCGTGCATGGCCTCAAGGTGGGGTACCAGGCTGCGGGCGGTCTCGATAAACCGGGCCACTTCCGCCATGTCCTGATCCAGCACCACGAACACCGGCACGGTGCTGTGCCGGTGTTCGGGCAGGAAGCTGTTGGTGAGGTCCAGTTCGTCGTCCCGGTTGAACACCCGCGTCTGCAAGTTGGGCGTGCCCTTCGCCAGGCGCAGAATGGCGGGAGTGGTGCTCAAGGCGTCGCCGCACCAGTCGGCGGTGAAGACGGCCAGTCGCAGCGGCGCCTGCAGGCGGTCAAAAAACTCTTGGGTGGGTTTAGGCGCCTGGACCGCCCGGTAAATCTCCTGGAAGGGGGCCTTGTTCACTCGGATTTGGTCAATGTACGCTTCGATGGCCATCCCCTGGGAGAACTTTTTGGCTGTCAGCGCCATGGGAACCACCCTCCGCAAGCAGCATTAAAACCCATTGTGCCCGTAGTTTGGCAACATTGCCGGTGGATGGCAAGAGGGGGCGGAACCACCTGGGTCGGGAAGGGAAGCTGAAGGCTGAATGCTGACCGCTGACCGCTGAAGGCTGGCGATTGCCTGGTGTGCCCGCCAGGGCCGCCGTGCTAGAATTGGGCTGCCCGCCACGCCGCGGGGTGAGGAGTTCGCCGGTGACTGCCCCTAAATCCCAGCCTTACTTAAAATATGCCGTATTCTGCCGGGAGGCCGAGGACGCACCGGATGGCACCCTGACCATCGCCGGGGTGGTGGACCTGCTGGACTTGCCCGCGCCGGCGGCTCCCGCGGGAGCCGGGGTGATGGTGCAAGTGGACTTGCAGCTGGCCTTCTGCATCGGCGGGGCGACGCCCGGCCCCCACCGGCTGATGGTTGGAGTCAAGGCGCCGGGGCTGCCCCTGGACCTCCCGCCAACCCAGCGCGTTGACTGGGAAGAGGGCATCTTGTTCCAGCGGTGGATCAAGACCTTCCGCATCCCGGTGCAGCGGCCGGGGCTGCACGTGGCCGCCATCTTGCTGGATGGCGTGCCCCTGGGCGAGGCCAGTTTCCTGGTGCGCTTCAAAAACAACATCGCTGTTCCTGGGTGACGGTATTAGCAGTTGACGTTGCTGAAGCAGGTCGTGCGACCTTGCGTAGGCGGCGACAACTGTGTAGTATATGTTTCGATTCTGTCATCCAGGAGAAGAATATGCGTCTCGCATCCCAATGGAAAATCTTGCTGCCGGGCGTGGCGGCTCTGGCCGGACTGCTGGCCGTGGCCTGCGGCGCCGCAGCCACCCCTACCGCGGCTCCGACCTCCGTGGCTCCCAGCACGGGCACCGTCAACACCCCGGCGCCGGTACCGCCTACCCCAACTGCAGGCCCCACCGTCACGCCGCGGCCCGCCATTATCGTCTCCGCCAAGGACTCGATTATCCTGGCATTGACCACGGAGCCGGTGCAGCTCCACTCCTTTCTGACCATCGGCGGCAGCCTGGACGGTACCGTCACCCGGGACAACCTGGTGGAACCTCTGACCTACGCCTCCGGCGACGACCAGCGCATGGTGCCCACCAGCGCCAGTAAGAGCTGGAAGCAGACGGCCCCGGACACCTGGCAGTTTGAGCTGCGCCAGGGCGTGAAGTTCCATAATGGCGAAGCCTGGAACGCCCAGGCCGCGCTGCCTGCCTTGGCCTTCCAGGGGAACGGCGGCAACGCCAACTACAGCTATCCTTACACCGGCGCCTACACTGCTTCGGCGACGGGCGAGTACACCGTAGATATCAAGTGCTCGGGGCCGTGCCCCGTCTTCCCCAACACGGCCATCTTCTTGAACTTTGAGGCCCCCGGCTATTTGGCTGCTACCCCCAACCTTCCCGACCGGGCGCGGACGGCAGTGGGCTTCGGCGCCTACAAGATGGGCAAGTGGGAACCCGCCGTCTCCATCACTTTGGAGTCCTACGCGGACTACGTTCCCGCGGATAACCACTACGAGTTCCAGAAGCCCATTATCAAGAATGTGAAGTGGGTTTTCCGGGGTGAGACCACCGTCCTGGCCGCCATGGTCCGGCAGGGCGAGGCCGACATGGCCTGGGACGTGGGCGTGGACCAAGCCAAGGTTCTGCCCAAGAACATGACCCGCCTGGGCAGCTCGGCGGAGCTTTTGGCCTTTACCACGGACACCCTCTGGCACCCGGAGTTGAAGAAGCTCAAGGTGCGCCAGGCCCTGGTGGCCGCCGTAAACTGCCAAGAGATTGTGGACACCATCTACTCGGGGTCCACCAAGTGCCGGGGCAACATCATCTGGCCCGGCGTGATTGGCGCCACCGTGGAGAACACCAAGGCGTACGAGTACAACCCTACCAGGGCCAAGCAGCTTCTGGCCGAGGCCGGGTATGACCCGAAGAACGTGATTAAGATTACCGGCCGCGCCTCCCGCATCCCAAAACAGGTGGAGGTGTACGAGGCCATCCAGTCTTACGCCAAGGCCGTGGGGCTTAACGTGGAGATCAACGTGGTGGAGCCTGCGGTGCGGAACACCATCAATCAGTGCGGCATTGGCCGGGCGGTTGCGGAGGTCCTGGAGGCCGCGGGAAAGCCTGCCTCCAACACTAACACAGCCACCCCGGCAGAGTTCCAGGCCGCGGTGACCAAGGGCCCCAAGTGTGTCAGCGGCCATCTGGTCGAAAACGAGCCATCCAACGAGACCCTGGATTTCGGCCGCCAGGCCAACCGATACATGAACTGCTCCTTTGCGGCCTCTCTAGTGTGCGACCCCAGCCCGGGCGGCATCCAGGAGCTACTTGCACCGGCCCTGTCCGCGGCGGGCGCGGAGCGGCAGGTCAAGCTGGGTGCTTTGGCCGACCGCATGCACAACGACGTGCTGTTCTTCCCCTTGTTCGAACTGCCGGTGGTGTTCGCGGTTAACGCCAAGCTAAACGTGAAGCCGCGGATCGACGGCCGAACCCGGGTCCAGACCATGTGGTTTAGTCCGTAATCTCGCAGCCTTTAATCATCCAGACCCGCTGATCAGGGGCAGGTTCATCGCCTGCCCCTGATTTTTGTCCCCCGTGGCGGGAAGCCGGGACTCCTTGAAAATCCTTTCGCCTGGGTGTATTCTCCCTACACTCGAAATCTCAGGAGGTATAACATCGTGCGAGCCTGCTTTGGAAAGTCTTTAGCCTTGGCTGTAATTCTTCTGGTGAGCCTGGCCGTGGCCTGCGGCGCCGCCGCTACTGCTACTCCCGCGGTAACCAAAGCGCCTGCGGCCACCAGCACGCCCTTTTTTGTTCCGCCCACCGCAATACCTTCAGCGGCGCCCACGGCAACTCCCAGGCCCGCCACAGTGGTATCCGCCAGGGACAGCATCGTTCTTGCAATCAATGAGGAACCCCTGACAATGAACCCCTTCCCTACCCAGGGAGGTATCTCCGCCACGCCGGGTCATGACAACATCTCGGACCCCCTGGTGTGGAGGGCCGCCGACGACCTGCGCGCCGTGCCTACCACCGCCACCGAGAGCTGGAAGCAGACGGCCCCGGACACCTGGCAGTTCCAGTTGCGCAAGGGAGTGAAGTTCCACAACGGTGAGCCCTGGAACGCCCAGGCGGCCATGCCATCTCTGCTCTACCAGGGTGTGGGCAACAACGACAACAACAGCTATCCCAACACCGGCGGCTTCAAGCCCCAAGTGGTGGACGAATATACGGTAGACATCAAATGTGACCAGGGTTGCCCCATATTCCCCGACAGCGCTTTCTTCCTGAAATTCAACGCACCCAACTTCATGGCCACGGCCACCAAGGAACAGTTGGCCCGAACGGTCAACGCCCTGGGCCCTTATAAGTTGGTCAAATGGGAGCCGGGTGTTTCCCTCACCCAGGAGGCCTACGCCGACTACGTGCCGGGAGGCAACTACGAGTTTCAGAAGCCGCTGATCAAGAATGTGAAGTGGGTTTTCCGGGGTGAGACCACCGTCCTGGCCGCCATGGTCCAGCAGGGTGAGGCGGACATGGCCTGGGACGTGGGTGTGGACTCCATCAAGACACTGAAGAAAGAACAGATCAAATCCGGCAGCTCCGCCGAGGTGTATATATTCTGGATTAACACCCTCTGGCATCCCGAGCTGAAAAAGGTGAAAGTGCGTCAAGCCATGGTCGCCGCCATCGACTGCAAGGAGATTGTGGCCGCCCTGTACGCCGGCATCACCCCGTGCCGCGGCAGCACCATCTGGCCCGGCGTTATCGGCGCCACCGAGGCCAACACCAAGCCCTACGAGTACAACCCAGCCAAGGCCAAGCAACTCCTGGCCGAGGCCAATTACGACCCCAAGAATGTCATCAAGCTCACCGGCCGCGCCTCCCGCATCCCCAAACAGCTGGAGGTCTACGAGGCGGTTCAGTCCTACCTTAAGCAAGTGGGGATGAACGTGGAGATCAACGTGGTGGAGCCTTCCATCCGCAACGGTTTCCGCCAGTGCGCCATCGGCACCGCGGTCAACGAGGTGATAGCGGCCCGAGGGGCGGATCCCAAGACCACTGAGGCAACCCGTGCTGATATGCAGGCGGCCCTGGACAAGGGCGGCTCCAAATGCCCCACCAGCGACCTCATCGAAACCCCAATCTCTAGCGAACTCCTGGACTACGGTCGCAATGCCCAGTACTACCTAAACTGCGTCCGGCCCGTGTCCTTCGTCTGTGACCCCAGTCCCGGCGGCCTCCAGGACCAGCTTGCTCCCGCCTTGGCAGCCTCCGGCGCCGAGCGGCAGAAGTTAATGGCGGCTTTGAACCAACGCGCCCATGATGACGTGCTGTTCCTCACCCTCTTTGACCTGCCCGTCATTTACGCGGTCAACCCCAAACTCCAATACACGCCGCGCTTCGACCGCCGGGTGCGGGTCAACACGATGTGGTTCAAGCCCTAGCCCAACCCCGTTCCATAACCCGTGTCCCGCGCGACACAGCAGGGCGTCCCGATGTATTCGGGACGCCCTTATTTTTCTCGTCCCCTGTCGTTGAACTAGGGGAGAGCCTTTGGCTATAATGGGAACCAGCTAGAGTTGGATGGGGGTTGCCCAGGTGCCCAGCGAGACCGGCAAGCGATATGTGTGTTCCCAGTGCGGCGCGGAGTTCATTGTGACCAAGGCCGGCAGCGGCGCTCTGGTATGCTGCGGTCAGCCAATGCAGCTCAAGCGCTAACGGCGGCTGGCTGGGGTTCAGGTTAGACAGCGTAAGGAGAGACCGATGGCCAACCAACTGGGCAAGCGGTACGCCTGCGCTCAATGCGGCAGCAGTGTGCTATGCACCAAGGCGGGCACGGGAGTAGTTCTGTGCTGCAACGTGGAGATGGAGCTGCAGCAACCCCGGAAGCTCCCTTCTTCCGACTAAGAACCTTTCCGATAACCACAGAGAGCACAGAGGACACAGAGAAGTTACGATTGGTTGTCTCTTGTCTCAGCGATGTCGGAGCCTGCCCTGTAGGGGTGAGGCATGCCTCGCCCCTACGCCGAAGGGTGCTCATTGGTGGGTAGCCGGATAGGCTCTACGGCGGCGAAGCCCTTTCTCCCGCCGTCGCCACGGATACTGTCGCCGGAGCAGGCGGAGCGGGTGCCTGGGCGGATGCGACTGCTCCGCCGGTAACGGCACTGGCAGGCCCCTTGGCCCACAGCTGCGCCACGTCCACGGCGCGCATGAACTGCACTTGGGGGAAACCCTGAATGTACCGTATGAGCCGTTCCAGCATCAGCAGACGGCCGGGGCGTCCAATGTGCTGCGGGTGCATGGTGAGGGTAAAGGCGCGCCCGTACCGGTACAGGCCCTCAAACTCGCTGGACCAGGAGTTGAAAACCTCATCGGGAGTGCGCAGGGGCCCCAGCCGGTTGGCAGCGGGGGCGTAAACAAAGTGCGGCGCGTCGTCCAGCAGCCAGTGCACCGGAATCTCCACCAGCGGGTGGGAGGTATTACCCTGTAGGATGTATGGGGCGTCATCGCCCATGAGGCTGCTGTCGTACAAGAAACCCTGGGAGGCCAGCAGCTCGACGGACCGCTCGCTCAGCTCCCAGCCGGGGGCCCGGTAGCCCAGGGGCCGCTGGCCGGTAAGCCGGGTCAGAATATCCGTCCCCTTCTCCAGCACCGATTGCTCCTCTCGGGGCGACAATGATGCGGGAGATTCATGCAGGTAGCCGTGATGGCCCACCTCATGTCCCCGCCGGACGATCTCCTTGACCAGATCGGTGTGGGTCTCGGCGACGTATCCCGGCAGGTAGAAGCTGGCCTTGATGGAGTAGGTGTCCAGCAGGTCCAGGATTCTGGGGGTGGCAATGCTGGGCCCGTACTCCGCCATGGACATTAGACTGGGGTGGAACCGGAAATCCGGGTTGCGGCGCAGCCAGGAGGAGACTCCATCCACATCAAAGGTCAGCATGGCGACGCACTTAGTATTGCCGGGCCAGATGCCAGACATTGCAATCCTCCAGGGCCGTTCCGGGTTGTGGGAGCTTGACCGGATTATTGTAGCCGACGGAGAAGGCTAAGGGAAAGGGAAAATGCTACGCAGCGGCTAGTGGAATAAGAGGGTCACTGTGGCGCCCGCTCCCACGGAGATGGGGCAGACGTCAGGCCGCTCGCGGAAGCGTGGCAGAAACTGGGGCGCTGCTTTCTTGTATCTCGGGCCAGTGGAAAGGCAGCAACAGGCCAATGGTGGCGCCTTTGCCCGGAGCGCTGCTGATCTGGGCACGGGCTCCGATGGCTTGGGCGTAGTCGGCCACTCCCAGCAACCCCTGGCCCCCGGACACAGCGGAAACACCGGCGGAGTCAAAGCCGCACCCGTTGTCCGTCACCGACACGATTAAGTGATCTGGCCCCTCACGGCCCAGGCGGATCTTCACCTGGCTGGCGTGGGCGTGCTTGAACACATTGGTCAGGGCTTCTTCCGCCACCCGGTAGACGCCCAGCCGTAGCTTCTCCGGCAACCCGCCCCCATCGGTCTGGTCCAGAGACATTACTTCAGGGCCAATGGTGAGCTCAAGTCAATCACATCCTTGAACCGGTCCACCAGGCTCTGCACGGCTGGGATAAGTCCCAACCGGATGACCGCGGGGTACAACTCCCGGCTGACCCGGCGGAGGTCCTCGTCCTGGATGAGCTTCAGGTCCTTTTGTATTCGGCCCAACGTGCGGTATGCTGCGCCGGGGTCGCGCCGAAGGCTCTTCTGGCAAACGTCAACGTAGAGGGATATGGCTACCAGCTTGGACTGGAGGTGACCATGCAGGTAATCCGCGGTCTGCCGGCGCACCGCCTCCTGCACCTCTACCAGCCGCTGTGACGCTTGCTGCAGATCAGATTTGGAGGCCAGGGCGCCTTTCGCGTAGCCCCGGCGCCAAGAAGCCAAGTGGGCTGCGCCCGCAAAGTGAAGCAGCGCCCAACTCAGGCCAGCCGCCAGTAAAACATATATTGCAGCGATGCCAAGGCTCATGAGGACAATTGGCATGAGGCTACGGACCAAAGCGAGTCTGGGTCCGGTGGGAGACTGGTCAACTAGGAACACGCCTGCCAACAGGACTAGCAGGGTGCTGAAAAGGGGTCGACGGCCCGAAATCGTCCCAATTTTCGTATCTGAGAGTCCGCCCATTTGTCGCAAAATCGGGGTTTTTCAGCAGCCTGCTAGTAGGATTCCCGCAGGCGAGAGTCGCCGCAGTAGATTACGGCGCATGCCCTGGTGGGCACGGGGCTCATGCAGCCCTATTGGTGATTCCAAGGTTGTGGCATTTCGTTGGTCGTCGGTTGAAACAGCCATGTTCCTCTCTTGCAGCGGCCCGTCGTTTTTTCTCTATACAATAACTAAGAGTACCAAAGGAGCCTGTCTCATAGACTGGTTGTCTGACTTGCGCAGTACCGAGCGGGACGACGGCGCCTGAATTGTTGGCTGCGGCGACATTTCTCTGGTCTTGTTAGCTTTCCGAGTCTCTGTGCTTGCCGGCTCAGTTCCACCGGGCCTT
>SHYG01000072.1 GCA_009692925.1 Dehalococcoidia bacterium | reverse complement strand
CGCAGCGGGTGACCGGCAGGCACCCGTGCCTCCAGGTCCACGAAGGCCAGCATGCTCACTTGGGGGTCCTGTCGTCCACGCATCGGGTAGCCTCCGGGACCGTTTCCGCCAGGATACTCCATACATATTCCCGCCGGATTACAAAACCGAGTTTTTCAGCAGCCTGCTAGGCGCTCAGGCCAGGCCAACGCTGGAGAAGCGCCGGGGCTGGACAACCTGGCAATGGCCTGGATGGCTGACCCCAGTTCCAACCGCCGTCATCGGATTGCTGCTGCTGGCCGTAGCGGGCCTGTCGGTGTGGAGCGTTGAACTCTCCAGCAAGCTCAAGGCCCAGGAAACCGCGTTGGGTGAATAGCTGCAACTCCTCAGGGCAGTGGCCGCCGGGGGTAGCATCTTCTCGCTGGCGGGCACGGAGGCTGCTCCTGGCGCCAGCGGCACCTTGGTCCAGGACCCCGCGGGAGATCGGGCCTTCCTGTTGGTGAAGAGTTTGCCTTCGCTGCCTGCGAATCGGGAGTACCAGATATGGCGGATTAAGGGCGACCGGCCCGTGGGTGTGGGCACCTTCGGCCTTACCGACCGCCCGGAGCAACTCATAATTCTGGGGGCTGATTTCGCCGATGCCGATGCCATCGGTGTCAGTGTAGAGCCTTTGGGGGGAAGCCCAGCGCCCACCGGCCAGATAGTGCTGCTGGGCACCTTATGAGTGGTGCAGAAAGGGGCTCCATAGCTGGAGCCCCTGGGGAGTCCACCAAGTTAACCTGTAAGCCGGGTTCTGTATCCCACCGGCTGCCGCTGGCCCAGGGGTCGGCGCAACCTATGGGACGGTGACCATCTATCTAGCCCTGCCGGTGACCCAAACCAGTGGGGGTCGCCGGGACCGCCCCGACAGTGCCGGGACGGCAACGTTGCCGTTGGGGTCCAGCGGCCAACCCGGGAGCGGGCCGGACGCCCATTGCTCCCCTATTTGGCCTTGCTCCAGGTGGGGTTTAGCCGTCGCTGCGTTGCCGCCGCGGACCGGGCGCTCTTGCCGCCCGATTTCACCCTTGCCCCGACTGGGTCGAGGCGGTATGTTTCTGTGCCACTTTCCGTCCCCTACGGCGTCTCCCGATGAAATCGAGGCCGCCGCAGAAGCCTGGGAGTTACCCAGCACCCTGTCCAGTGGAGCCCGGACTTTCCTCCCCCCCGCTGGTGCGGGGCGGCGGTCACCCGGTCTGCCTGGTGGCCTCCGGCTGGCACTGTAGCATACGGTCATGGGGGGGTCAAGCTGGACGGTGGTAGTTGTTGGGCGTAGTGCAGCAGTTACAGATCTTTGCATAATGCTCTTAACCGAGGCTACGGAAATCCCCCCAACCCCCCTTTCGCAAAGGGGGGTTGGGGGGATTTCCGTCCCAAACGCTTCCCAACCGAATGAGTTATCTATTGCAAGGCTCGTTAGTTGGTAAACGCGTAGGGGCGCACAGCTGTGCGCCCCTACGTCTATTTCAGAACCCGGCAGTTCGGGAGGTTCGGGCATTACCCCAGGAAGAGAATGCGACCGCAACTGCTGCAGAACACCGTCTGCCGCCCGCTGCGCACCCGCTGCAGGTGCTGGGTGGGCAGGGACATGCGGCAGGCCTGGCAAAGTCCGCGCTCCACTCGCGCCACTGCCTTTCCACCCTTGCGGACGCGCAGGGTTTCGTAACTGGAGAGCTCGGAGGGGGTCACGCTGGAAGCCAGCCGGGAACGAGTGGCTACAATGCCTTCCCGCTCGGAGGCCAGAGTTTTAAGTTGGGCGCCCAACTGGGTCTGAAGCGCCTGCCAGTCAGACTTGGCATCCGCCGCCTCCTTCTCCAGGGTTTGGCACCGTGTCTGAATGTCGGTCACTTTCTGGGCCAGCTCTTGCAAGGTGGCCTCCTGCTGCTTAAGCAGGTCCCTGGACCTTTCGGCCTCTTCTTGCAGAATTGGCAACTCCCGGGGGTTGGTGACATCGGTGCCGTAGAGGCGCTGGTCCAACTGGGCCGACCGCTCCCGCAGGGTATCAACTTCCATCTGCTGGGCACGCTGGAGGCGCTGGGTATCCTGGAGCCGTTCCGCGTCCGCGGCGAGGGCGGCCTCCAACTGCTCCACGGCCAAATGGGAGGCAAGCTGCTGCTCTACCTCCGCAGTCTGCCCCTGGATGCGGTCCAGCGCCTGATCCATCTCTTGTAACGAGAAAAGCTGCTTAATACTGGTCATTGCTTTTTCCACCCCACTCGATTCTAGGAACATGGGGGACGGTTGTCAACGGCGAGAGTTGACTACGGAGTTGCTTGTTAGCTTGGTGAGCACTGGCGCGGAGAGTGTATTATAAGCTGGCCCCCAATATGGGGCGTTGGTGAATCGTGGCGTGCGATGGGAGATTGCGATGCGCGACAAGTCTGAAGTTAGGGAGATGGTGTGGAGTGCGCTGGAGCGTGCCGGCGTGGTGCGCGGCGAAAGCGCCCATGACCGCATCCCGGATTTTGTGGGCGCCGAGGCGGCGGCCCAGCGGGTGTTCGACCTGGACTGTTGGCGCCGGGCGCAGGTGATCAAGAGCAACCCGGACCGGGCCCAGCGGCCCCTGCGGCGCCGGGCGCTGGAGGAAGGGAAGCTGCTGTACATGGCTGTGCCCCGCCTGGAGCAGGAGCGCTGCTTTGTGGAGCTGGACCCGGCCCAATTACATGACTCACCCGGCGAGGCTTCCACCATTGAGGGCGCTTTCAGCTACGGGCGGTTGGTTACGGTGGCGGAGATGCGGCGGGTGGACCTGATTGTTTCTGGCTCAGTGGCGGTGAACCGGCAGGGGGTGCGCATCGGCAAGGGTGGCGGCTATGCCGATCTGGAGTACGGCCTGGCCGCCGCCGCCGGGCTGGTTACCCGCACCACGCCAATACTGACCACGGTACACCCTATGCAGGTGCTGGATGAAGACCTGCCCTGGACTCGCCACGATGTGACTTTGGACTACCTGGTTACCCCCGATGAGGTGGCGTCTTGCGACAGCGGCCGGCCCCGCCCCTCCGGAATCTACTGGGAAGATTTAGCCGACGACAAGATTGCGCTGATTCCAGTGCTGCGACTGCTTCGGAGGGAGCGCCTCCAAGCTCAGAAGCGCGGTGGGCAGAAGTGAGCTTCGCCGGCGATTTGGAGAAGGCGGCGCGCCCCATCCGCCAGGCCATTCTGGCACACCCCTTTGTCACGGGCGTGGGCGATGGCGCCTTGGCCGTGGAGCGGTTCAAGCACTACGTGTTGCAGGACTACGTCTATCTGATTGACTATAGCCGGGTGCTGGCGCTGGCCGCGGCCCGCGCACCCGATCTGCCAACAATGGGGTGGTTTGCCCGGCTGCTGGACGAGACTCTGAACACCGAGATGGCGCTGCACCGCAGCTATTGCGGCCAGTTTGGGATTACCGTGGCGGAGCTGGAGGCCACCCGCGCCGCGCCGACCACAGCGGGCTACACCAGCTTTCTGCTGAAAGTGGCCTACCAGGGCAGCTTTGCTGAGCTGGTGGCGGCGCTGCTGCCCTGCCAGTGGGGCTACTGGGAGATTGGACAGCACCTGGCTGGCATGGGCGCGTCCCAAGCCCAGCCCCTTTACGCGGAGTGGGTGCGGATGTACACCTCGCCGGAGTTTGCCACCCTGGCTCAAGAGATCCGCGCCCTGGCGGACCGGCTGGGGGAGCGCGCGGGCCCGGACCAGCGGCAGGCCATGACCGCCGCCTACTTGGAGAGCTTCCGGTGGGAGTACCAGTTCTGGGAGATGGCCTATAACCTGGAGGGTTGGCGGGTGTGAGCGGGAGTACTGCCGGACCCTTGCCTAAGCCCATTAACCGAAGCTACGGAAATCCCCCCAACCCCCCTTTGCAAAGGGGGGTTGGGGGGATTTCCGTCCCAAATGCTTCACAATCGCTATATATGCTTATGCAAGGCTCGGTAGGCTGCTACGCTTTCACCGCGCGGAAGACCAGGCAGGGCCAGGAAAAGTGGATGTCGTCGCCCGCGGGCTGAATCTGGAACGCCTTTCGCACCGGGGCGCTGGCGTGCAGAAAGTCCCGTCGCAGGGCCGTAATCTCGGCCTTGGGTGTGGCGGTGCGGGCCACCCAGTCGTTGAACTCCAGGTGGATGCGGGGCATCTCCCGGCCCGTGATGGTCAGCCCCCGCTCCGCCAGCATCGTCTCCCACTGGGAGACCTTCCGGTTGTGCATGTGGCTGAAATCGCGCCGCAGCTCCACGTCGTTCATCCACCGGGACACGGCGTCGTCCTCGGGCGACACGCTGTCTGCCACCACCAGGGCGCCGCCGGGCTTCAGCACCCGCCGCACCTCGTCCAGGGCTTGTTCCAAGTTGGTAAAGTGGTGAAAGGCCACGCGGCAGGTCACCAAATCCAGCGACTCGCCGGCAAAGGGCAGCGCCTCCGCGGGGGTCTGCACCAGCGACAGGTTGCCCAGCTTGCGCTCCTGGCCCAGGCGGCGGGCCTGTTCCAGCATGGGGCGCGTCAGGTCGGTGGCCACCACCCGCCCGGCGCACTCGGACATGGCGAAGGCAGTAAAGCCGGCGCCGGTGCCCAGGTCCACGGCCCAGCGGAAAGGCCCCGGCCCGGCCAAACGCCGCAGCGCGTCCAGGCTGGCATCGTGCACGTGGACATGGCTGGTGGCATAGATAGGAGCCTGCGCGCCGAACATGCGCTGGGCGGCGCTGCCGTGCGGGGCCTTTTCGCGGTCTTGGCTCATGCTTTGTGCGACCTCACGGGCTAAGCCGGAAGGGTGGGTACTCGTCCCGCATCAGCATGGCGTAAGCGGCGACCCGGAATCCCCAGCGTTCAATGCCCAAGGCGAGGTCAAACAAACTGGTGGGATACCGCCCGGTGAACAGGTGAGCTATCTGCGCAAATAACGCCAGCAACGTGCCAACTCCGCCCAGTCCACTGTTGCTAAGGCCGAAGAGCAGGTAGTGGGGGATGGCCAGCAGCCACTTGACCAGCCACAGCCACCGGCTCAGGGTTGGGGAGAGCTGGGCATCCAGCGTCACCGGGTAGGGTGCAGGAGTAGTCATGGCGTTAGCGCCTCCTGTAGCCTGGGAGCTGAAAGAGTCGGGGCGGGCAGGATCGAACTGCCGACCTCCTGGTCCCAAATAAGAAGACGATTGTCCAAGATTGTCCGCCAGGGTGTGCCGCGTATTATGGCGGGGCCTCTTTTGTCCGTCAACGTCTGCCAGCGGTTGCTGTCATTCGTCTGGGTTGCTGTCAGAGTTGCTGTCAGCCAGCCAGGACATTCTCCAGGGCTAACGCTGCCTGGCGCTGCGCTCCCGGGATGAGGTGAGCGTAGACTCGGAGTGTAATGGCTGCATCGGAGTGACCCAGCATTTCACTTACCACATGCACGGGAGTTCCGTTGCTCAGGGCAAGGCTGGCAGCGATGTGGCGAAGATCATGGAAGCGGAGCTTGGCCGAGAGGCCGGCGGCTTTAATCACTGCCTTGAACTCTCGTTTGGTCACGTTGTCTTTGTCCAGAGGGGTTCCGATGGAAGTTGTGAAAACCAGGTTGTACTCATTACGCCACGCTGGTCCCAGTTCGAATGATTCCTTCATCTGCCGTAACCGGTGGGTGCGGAGAGCTTCCATCGCCATGCTGGTCAGTGCTACGGTTCGGCTTGACCGCGCTGTCTTGGGTTCCACCAGAGTAGCTTGGCCATTGACCTTCTGAAGCGCGTGGCGAATCTCAATATAACCATCGTCAAAGTGGACCTTGTTCCAGGTGAGGCCGAGCAGTTCGCCTTGCCGCGCTCCTGTGGTGATACCCAGGACGAAGAGCGCCTCTAACCGATGATCACCGGCTGACCGCAGGAATGCCCTTGCTTCCTGCGGTGTGACCATTGGCAGTTCTCGGTGCACCACTCTGGGAAGGTCCACCAGTCTAGCTACATTACGAGGGATCATCTCCAGCCTTACTGCTTTCTCCAGCATCGCATGGACGCAGGAATGGTAGTTCCTGATGCTTTTGGGAGCGAACCCAGCCCTGCCGAGATCGGCATAGAAGTGTTGTAGGTCCGGAGGGGCTAATTTTGCCAGCCGGATGTGGCCCAGCGCAGGAATAACGTGGATGCGCAGTGTTCCCTCGTATGACTCAAGGGTTTTCGGCCTTACAGAGGGTCCGATGCTGTCGAGCCAATCGTGAGCGAAGGCTGCGATGGTCAGCCGGTCCGAAGGCACGGGAGCATTATCCTGGACCGACTTCAGAATCTCGGTCAATTTTCTGGCCGCTTCCAGGCGAGTCTGCCCATATACGTACTTTCTCTTGGGAGAGCTACGGCCACCGTCTATAGTCACCGCCCCTACCCCGCGACCATCTGTGCGCTGGTAGATTGTCCCTTCGTTGTTGCCGCGCTTCGTCATTCCAACTCCCTCCGTCCATCGCTTCGCTTCGTTACCGCGCCTTCTGAGTTTGCTCGCTTAGACATGTGGCTCCTCCTCTGAAGCTGGATTCTGTGTTTCTGGGGCGTTCTCGTCGGCGCGATGCCGTGTCCACCTAGCCCTGTTCCTGTGCCAGGATGCGAGGTTGGACGCGCGTTTCGCTTGGGCCCGGCAGTCGTCGCTACAAAAACGCTGTGAACCAGTTCTAGGGCGGCGTTGGGTCGTGCTATCGTTTAAGGGGAAGGGTCTGCCGCACACCGAGCACGAGAAGACATCCAAGGGTGAGGAAACGAACAGACCGAGAAGGTGCGCGCCTACGATTTCACCTACGCCGCGCGCGACCGTTTCTACTCGTCTTTCGTCTTCATTCCAGACGGGTATTAAGGAGGCGATGTTTACCCATTCCGCCAGGCGGTTTGTGACAAGCAATCTCTGCAGTTCCAAGCCTCTATCTGCGCGGCGCTCCGTTTGTATGCGCGCCAGCCAGTCATCCTCTTTAGCTTGCAGCCAGTCCTCCCAGCTAAAAGTGCGATTGGTAGGCAGGAATGTGTTGAGGTCCAAGGTTGAGTCTTGAAGCGACTCGTGTGAGCCGCGGATGTCTTTGAGCGCACCTTCTTCGACTAACTCACCCCCTGCCGTGGCAACCATAGCCAAGACGAGCTTGTGTGCTTCGGTCACTTCATAGCGCCAGTATTGTAAGTCGCAGCTTGCCTCGCCTTCTGTCTGCATATATTCAGCGTCTTCCCCGAAGTCCAGAAGGCCCCACTTCTTGATAAACCTTACCACCGCTTCGGGGAAAGCTTCGTCGGACACTCCGGCCAAGTCTAGGAACTCCCAGAAGCAACTCAACGAGTCGCGGGGATCTTTGGGCACAAGGTCAATGCGGTCCCATACAAGTGCATCTTCGCCTTCTGTCCAAACAGCGTCGGACGAGGATTCTTCGTCGAGAGACGCGAGGCGCAATCCAACTGGCATTAACAAGATGTGAACGCTACGCCTCGTTTGTGTGTCGTCTAACATCGTTAGCCCTACTAGCTCTAGTTTTGCCCGCAATGTGAGTGACGACCATGGTCTGCCGCGCTCCGCTATGCCAACCATAGGACCTCTGGCTAGGAACGTAACTATGTTTACAAGCCTAGCACGGTCGCCCGTGAATGTCCATACTGGATTTAAGAGAACGCCAACGGAGTTTGCAAAACGCGGGAGTACCTATGACGTTGCTTCTGGAAATTGAGGAGGCCGCCCACGAGCTGCGTATTCGACGCTCAAAGCTCTACGGACTCTTGGCATCAGGTGCATTGGGGAGCGTGAAAATCGGCCGGAGACGGCTGATCCCCCAGGAGCAGCTCACGGCTTACGTCGCCCGCCTCCAAGAAGAGGCCCTGGCGGGGCGTTGAGATGCCAGGCCCCCTCGGCCAGCGGCGCACCCCCACAGGAGCTTGACGTAGAACGGCTTGACGCACCCCCACAGGAGCTTGACGTAGAGCGGCTTGAAAGACCCCCGCGTAACCTGCTGCGCCGGGCCGGGCAGCCCAAGGCGGGCGACCATGACCGATAGCGTGAAACCCCAGGCCTTGCCCGGCCAGCCTAGCATCCGCATTGCCCCAGCTCAACGTCACAACCCGGGCCGACCTTGCCCGGTTTGTGACGGGCATTCACGCCTGCCCAAGGGACGGGGCATCCGGTGTTACGGGTTCATCTCGGCTGATGGCCGATTCGCTCACTGCACCCGCACGGAATTCGCTGGACAGCTTCAAGAGACTGGCGCCGGGACCTTCGGCCACCGGCTTAATGGCCAATGTAAGTGCGGCCAGCCACATGGGTCAGTATCCGTCCCCATCTCCCGCACAAAGCCCGTCCTTGACTCTGAACGCAGCGACGCGGCACTCCGCATCTGGGCGGGAACGCGGTCAGCCTCAGGAACCATCGTTGAAACCTATCTTCGGAAGCGGGGTCTGACCCTGCCAATCCCGCCGACTCTGCGCTTCGCGTTTACCCGGCATGGACCTTCAGGACGTGATCTGCCCGCCATGATTGCGGCGGTGCAGCGGTGGCCTAATGTAGAACCCGTTGCTGTTCACCGAACCTATCTCGCAGGAGACGGCAGCGGCAAGGCCGAAGTACCTGAGCCAAAGCTGTCCTACGGCCCGATCCGAGGCGCCGCAATTCGGCTGGCTCCGCCCGGGGAGAGGATATTGATTGCGGAGGGAATCGAAACGGCCTTGTCCGGCCAGCAGGAGTCAGGAATAGCAGCATGGAGCACAATCAGCGCTTCCAACATGCCAAATGTAGTTCTGCCGGAGTTACCACTAGCCAGCGCGGTGATCATTGCCGCAGATAACGACGCGGCCGGCATATCCTGGGCCAGGCGGGCTGCGGCCCGATGGACCCAGGAAGGCAGGAAGGTACGAATCGCCGTGCCGCCAGAAGGAGCCGACTTGAACGACGTTCTCCGGGGGAAAACCCAATGACGACAGTAAACGATGTGATCGCCAACGCCCAGCCTTACGAGGGTGCTCCACCGGAGCCGCTGCGCCGCCAGGTTGACCCCCCAGAGACTTATCCAATTGACGCTCTTGGTGATCTGCTCACCCCGGCCGCGCGGCTCTTGCACGCCGTCATTCGCTCCCCTGAGGCCATCTGCGCCCAATCCGTGCTGGCCGCGGCCACTCTGACAACCCAAGGTCATGCCGATGTCCTGATCGATGGGCGCCGATTGCCGTTGAGCGAATTCTTCATCAGCGTCGGCGAGTCCGGCGTCCGCAAGAGCGCGACCGACCGGGCGGCGCTGGCCCCAGTTAAAAATCACCAAAGGAAGTTGCTGGAAGAGTATACCGAGCTTCGCCTGGAAGCCGACATCGCCGGCGCCATGTGGAAGAGGGAGCGGGAGGAGGCACTACGCAAGCCAAAGAAAGACGAGCGCAAAGCAGCCCTCGAGGCGCTGGGGGAGCCGCCGGCCTCGCCCCTCTACCCCATGCTCACCACTGAGGAACCCACTTACGAAGGTCTGGTCAAGCTCCTGGAGGGCGGCTGGCCCTCGGTGGGCTTGTTCTCCGACGAGGGAGGCCGATTCTTGGGCGGCTACGCCATGGGTGAGGAGCAGCGCATCAAGACCATGGCCGGACTGAACAGTCTTTGGGACGGAAGTCCCATCACCCGGACCCGTGGCGGCGACGGCAGTATCATGCTCTTCGGTCGGCGGGTGGCGCTCAATTTGCTGGTCCAGCCCCTGATCTCCGAGATGCTGTTCGGGGACCGTTTTGCCCATGACCAAGGTCTCATGTCCCGCTGTCTGGTGTCGTCGCCCGCCTCCACGTTGGGCCAACAACTCTACGTGGAGGTTGACTATACCGCTGACCCAGTGTTCAAGAGGTATTTTGCCCGGCTCAGCGACATCCTGGAGACAGACCTTCCCTGGGAGCTAGATTTGAGGGGTCAGAAAACCGGTGGCGTAAAGCCCAGGGAGTTGGAAATTGCTCCGGATGCCAAGCGTCTGTGGGTTGTCTTTCACGACTGGGTACAGGAACACCTGCGCGAGGATGGGATTCTGCGCCCTGTATCGGGCATTGCCGCCAAGGCGGCCGAACATGCCCTCCGGCTCGCTGGCGTGTTGGCACTCATTGACGACATCGAAGCCGACCTTGTTTCAAGGCGTCACATTGACGCCGGGATAGTCCTGGCCCAGTACTACCTTGGCGAGGCACTAAGACTATTTGACTCTGCTCGAACCAACCCTGATCTTGTACTGGCGGAGAAGCTTCTGGTTTGGTTGAGGGCCCGCTATGCGAATAGCAGAAATAGCGGGAATAGCAGCCGGTGGACGCCCGTCTTGGTTTACCCCGTCCTGATTTACCAGCACGGCCCGAACGCTCTGCGGGACAAGGCCACCGCCAAGAACATTATTGGGATTCTCGAAGGTCACGGCTGGCTCCTTCGGGTTGAAGGCGGAGCTGTTGTCGATGAAAAGCACCGCCAGGATGTTTGGAGTGTGCATCCCACGTTATGGGAGGCAGGATGAGCCGGTTGCCGCCCTTCAATCCCCTCGCAGCAGAAAGACGGACACCTGCTATTCCCGCTACTCCGGGTGAACAAGGTAGCAAGGAAGGCAGGGGCCGGTTGCCGCCCTTCAATCCCCTGGCCGTGCGGATGCCGCCCCCCGCTATTCCTGCTATTCCCGCTATTCCTGGCGGGCAAAATAGCAAGAATAGCAGGAATAGCGGGGAGGTTACTCAAGAACCCGCCAGTCCCCTCAACGCGGACAGCTTTGTCCTGAAGCATCCGACCAGCTCCGAAAATGACCATTCCGAGCTGACTGAGTCGGGAAGGCGAGTGTCGGTTGACTCTGCGTCTCTGACCCTGGGGGAACGGGTGACCGCCTGGGCCGGCGACGACGCTTCCCGGTGGAAGAAGATACATGGCAACCTGCTTGGTGCCTATGGCCCTGCTTGGCCGTTGGTGGAGGCGCGCTGCACGGTCGTGGGTTGGGCTGCGGCTTGGGTTGCAATAACCAAGGCCCAACAGGAACTGGCCCGTCTGGAGAACCTGCGCAGTTTCACCGCCAGACTGCTGACCAGGGCACAACAGGCAAGCATGGCAGCCCGAAAGGTAGACATCCTCTTCTGGGGGAGGGTGGCACGCCATTTCGCCCAGCAGGTTCCCGCCGCCCTGTCTCGCGACCGAGAGTCGGCCAGGATAGTGGCGAGGCTGGTAGGCGGCGCGGGGGAATAGGAGCCGTCGGGCGCTGGCGGCCCTGGCGCGGCGCTGCGCGGGGATGCC
>SHYG01000071.1 GCA_009692925.1 Dehalococcoidia bacterium | reverse complement strand
CTGGGTTTTGGGGGAAAGGTTTTCAGCCGCAAGGTGGCGACAGAAGCTCTGTAGGTTGGGTATAATGTCTGTATGGGAAAGGACTTGGCGCATGACTCACCTCGCACAGTTCAAGCATGTGCTCTAAATGCACAAAAGAACAACTGCAATTTGACCAATTATGCGCTGTGCAAGCACTGTGCGTCAAGCTTTTTCCAGTTATGCGCTGTGGCGCGTATCTAATATCGTGGGGGTGTAGCTCAGTGGGAGAGCACCTGCTTTGCAAGCAGGGGGTCAGGGGTTCGACCCCCCTCACCTCCACCAGTTGGCGCTGAACATCGCGGTCATCCTCGCGAGAACACTCCACAACGCCAAATCTCCGCCTCTTGCCGCTGCCTGTCGCCGCTGTAGGGTATGCGACGCTGCCCCGTCCGGTAAGCACGACTGTGTGCATTGACTCAGCCTCCGCCGCCTCGTAGAATAAAAATGCCACCCACCCTTGTGGGGGTGAGCCGCGGTTAAGAACTCCTGACGAAATCAGTGCCCCTCCTATGGGAGTGAAGGCGATGATTTTGTTGGGCGCTCTAAATCTGAAAATCTGGTTTCACGCAGCGGGCCGCTGGGATCTGGTGCTGACCGAGACGGCCGGAACTAATTACCGGAACTATGATTGCGTCAGCTTTGCTAGACCCCGCCTGTGCGGGGTTTTTTGTTTTCGGCCGGTCAGGAATCTTCTACTACCCGTTGGGAGAACGAATCAAGGCCTTGAACACCACCATCACCGCCGTGGCAGGCCTGGAGGCCGGCCACTACACCGACCGAGCCAACGCCACCGGCTGCACTGTATTCCTGTGCCGCCAGGGCGCAGTGGGCGGCGTGGACGTGCGCGGAGGATCGCCGGGCACTCGGGAAACCGACCTGCTGCGCCCCATGCACCGGGTGGACCGGGTGCATGGGGTGGTGCTCAGCGGCGGCAGCGCCTTCGGGCTGGACTCGGCCTCGGGGGTGATGAGCTACTTAGAAGAACAAGGCATCGGGGTGCGGGCAGGGCCGGCGGTGGTGCCTATCGTTTCTGCAGCCATCCTCTTTGACCTGGGACTGGTCAACGCCGCGGTGAGGCCGGGGCCCAAGGAAGGCCGCGCCGCTTGTCTGGCAGCCAGCGCCGCGCCCATGACTCAAGGCAGCGTGGGCGCGGGCACCGGCGCCACCGTGGGCAAGGTGCGCGGGATGGCCTGGGCCACCAAAGGCGGCATCGGCTCGGCCAGCGTGACCCTGCCCAACGGCTTGGTGGTGGCCGCCGCGGTGGCGGTGAACGCCTACGGCGGCGTGGTGGACCACCAGAGCGGCCGGGTCATTGCCGGCCCGCGCCTAGAGCGTGGCGGCGGCTTCCACGACTCGGTGCAACTCCTGCTGGAAGATGCCAGCTTGCGGGAAGGCCCGTCTCTGACCAACACCACCATCGGCGTGGTGGCCACCAACGCCACCCTGACCAGGGAGGAGGCCAACTTCCTGGCTCAGACCAGCCACGACGGCTTGGCCCTGACCATCCGCCCCTGCCACACCATCCGGGATGGCGACACCATGTTCGTGTTGGCCACGGGCCAAGACCCCCAGCGGGGCGACCTCACCGCCCTGGGCGCCGCCGCGGTGGAGGTCACCGCGCAGGCGGTGCTCCAGGCGGTGCGCACCGCCACCGGGCTAGGCGGAGTGCCCTCGATACAGGAGCTCCAGGAGCTGGAACGTGGCTAGCGGCGACCGGACCATCGGATTCATCGGCGTTGGGGTTCTGGCCAAGGGCTTGGCGCTGGCGCTGGCGCAGCTTAGCTACCCGGTAACGGGAGCTTACAGCCGCAGTTTCTCCTCCGCCCAGGAGCTGGCCCGCCGCCTGCCCGGCTGCAAAGCCTTCACCTCGGCTCAGGAGCTGGCCGGTCACGCTGGCCTGGTGTTCATCACCACCCCAGATGCAGCCATCGGCCCGGTGGCAGCATCGTTGAGTTGGCGACGCGGCCAGGGGGTGGTTCACTGCAGCGGCGCCCTCACCCTGGAGGTGCTGCGTCCCGCGGCGGATGGCGGCGCTTCCGTGGGAGGCTTCCACCCCTTCCAGACCTTTGCCGGGCTGGACGACCCGGCGGAGGCCGCGGCGCGGCTGCAGGGGGTGAGCTTTGCCGTGGCCGGCCAGGGCTGGGTGCTGGAACACCTGACACAGATGGCCGCCGCCCTGGGGGGCCGCGCCGTCAGCATCCCCGACGCCGAGCGACCCCTCTACCATGCATCCGCCATCCTGGCGTGCGGCTACCTGGCGGCCCTGCTGCAAGGCGCGGCCAGCCTCTGGCAAGAGATGGGGTTCCCGGAACAACAGGCAATGCGCGCCCTCCAGCCGCTGGCGCAGACTACCCTGGACAACGTCTTCCGGCATGGCGTGGTTCCTAACGTCACCGGCCCCGTGGTGCGCGGCGACGTGGCCACGGTGCGGGCCCATCTGGAGGCCCTGTCCCAGCGGTTGCCGGAGCTGGTCCCCCTCTACGCGGCGCTGACTCGAGAGTCCCTGTCCATCGCCGAGAGGCGCGGAGTTGGTCCGGAGCAGTTGGCGTCGCTGCGCGCGGCGGTGGACTTCTACGATGCTTCTAAAGTGCGAGGTTAAAGCCATGCAGCGGATAACGGTGCGCGACATCGCAGAAATGAAGACCAAGGGGGAGAAGATCCCCATGGTCACGACCTACGACTACCCCACCGCGCGGCTGGCCGAGGCGGCGGACATCCCCGTGCTGCTGGTGGGAGACAGCCTGGGCATGGTCGTGCTGGGCTACGACTCCACCATTCCCGTGACCATGGCCGACATGCTCCACCACGTGAAGGCGGTGGCCCGGGGGGCCAAGAAGGCGCTGATTGTGGCCGATCTGCCCTTTATGTCCTACCAGGTGGATGCCGCCCAGGCGATGACCAATGCGGGCCGCATGGTGCAGGAAGGCGGCGCTCATGCAGTGAAGCTGGAGGGCGGCGAGTGTGTCGCCGAGACCGTGCGACGGGTGGTGGCCTGCGGCATTCCGGTGATGGGCCACATTGGGCTGACACCCCAGTCAGTGAACGCCATTGGCGGCTACCGCGTGCAGGGCCGGGGCCTCCAGGAAGCAGCTCAGCTCCTTCGCGACGCCCGGGCGTTGCAAGCCGCCGGCGCCTTTGCCCTGGTGCTGGAGCTGGTGCCCGCCCCACTGGCGGGACTGGTAAGCCGCAAGCTGTCCATACCGACCATCGGCATCGGCGCGGGGCCGGAGTGCGACGGCCAGGTGCAGGTGCTCCACGACATGCTGGGCCTCTACACCGACTTTGTGCCCAAGCACGCCAAGCAGTACGCCCACCTGGCCCAGGATGCCCAGGCGGGTCTGTCCGCCTACGCAAAGGAGGTCCGAGAGGGGGCTTTTCCCACGGAAAAAGAGAGCTTCAGCATGGGCGAGGCAGTGCTCCGGGAGTTGGAGAGTCTCTAACCTAGTGTCCGCTAACCACAGAGAACACAGAGGCCACAGAGCATGTAGGGGCAGACCGGAGCCTGCCCTGAGCCGCGCCGAAGGGTGTCTGCCCTTCGGGTAGAAGGTCTGTCCCGAGGGCTCACACACCGGTGCTCCCCTACGAACTGGCAGAGAATGAACCAACTTCCACGCGCCATCCCTGACCATCTGGTAAAATAGCCAGCGATTGCCCAAATGTTGCAATATAGCGGGCGTGGCATGACAGTGACCGCGGACTCCGGCGTCATGGACCCTCTGGCCATGGAGCGGGTGCGAGACCTGTTTCATGGGCAGATTCAGGCGGGGCTGCACCCCGGCGCGGCCCTGGCGGCGTATCGCCACGGGCGGCTGGTGCTGGACCTGGGCGGCGGCATGGCCGACGGGCGCTCCGAGAAGCCGGTGGCTCAAGACACCCTGTTTGTGCTCTACTCCTGCACTAAGCCCCTGGCCGCCATCTGCCTCTACCTGCTGTGGGAGCGTGGCCGGCTGCATTGGGACGACCCGGTGGAGCAGCACTGGCCGGGGTTTGGCCGCAACGGCAAGGCCAACGTCACTGTGCGCCATGTGCTGACCCACCAGGGCGGCTTTCCCGATACCCCAGAGGAGCTGACCTGGGACAAGTGGAGCGATTGGGATTCCATTGTTCGGGCGCTGGAAGAGGTGACTCCAGCCTACCCGCCAGGCGAGGTCATCGCCTACCATCCTCGCAACTATGGGTGGGTGGTGGCCGAGTTGGTGCGCCGCATTGACGGCCGCCCAATTAACCAGTTTCTGCGAGATGAAGTGACCAGCCCCCTGGGGATGCGGGATACCTACCTGGGCCTGCCTGCGGAGATGGAGCACCGGGTGTCGCGCCTGCACGCCATGGAGGACTGCGACCGCCCAGGGATGGTGCGCAACTACAACCGGCCCCAGGTGCATCAGGCGGTGCAGCCCTCCGGGGGCGGCATCTCCACCGCCCGGGACTTGGCCCGCTTTTACGCCATGCTGGCGGGCGGCGGCAGTCTAGACGGCGTGCGAATCCTGCGACGCGAGACCGTGGCTGAAGTGGTGCGGCCCCAGGTGGAGGGCACCGACCAGACCCTGGAGCGTTATGTCCGCCGCTCCCTGGGCCTTAGCCTGGAGGACCCCCGCACGGGGGCCGGGGGCGACGCTGGCTTGGGCACCTTCGGCCACGCCGGCGCCGGCACCTCCGTGGGCTGGGCCGACCCGGAGCTGGGCCTAGCGGTGGCCTACATCACCAACGGCTTCCGCGCCAACCGGACTAACACCCCGCGGCTGGCCGCCATATCGCAGGCGGTGCGCGCCGCCTGCCGCTGAGGGCACCGGACGCCCTCACGGAATCCTCAGCGCTGGCCGCCCTCGGCCTCGGCCAGTTGCTCCACCATCTCCCGGGCGTAGCGCAGCATCTTCTCTCGCTGCTCCGGGGCCACGCCCTTGCTCTCCAGGTACAGGGCCAGCGCCTGCAACGGCTGCAGCCCCTGGGCGGCGTCGGCGGACAGGCGCGTCTGGCGGGCGCCTTCTACCACCGGGTGGATGCCCGCCAAGAAATGGGCTGGCCGCAACGCCTCCCGCAAATCCGCCTCCCGGAGCTGCTGCCCTGACCCAGCGGGCAACTTGACCTGCACCCGCACCACCGCATCGGTGAGGTCAAGGCGGGCCAAGGCGCGCAGCACTGTGTCGGTAGGGTCTGCGTCGCCAGGCTCCACGTTGACGTTGACAGTGACAAAGGGCCGGGCCTTCACCCGGTGGAACTGAAAGTCCTTGAGCCTCCGCCCCTGGGGCGCCGACTGGTCCAGGTCGATGACGCAGAAGCCCTTGTCGTCGCCTTCCTCGCTGAAGTCCACTCGCTGCAGGCTGCCCGAGTAGACCACCATGGGCCGGCCTCCGGTGGGGTCGGCGTCCCGCAGCACCTGGTGCTTGTGGATGTGCCCCAGGGCCACATACTCCACCTGGGGCTGCTGCAGGGTGCTGACCTGCAGGATGTGGTCCTGGCCCAGCATCATGGAGCGCTCGGTGCCCACGGTGGCGCCGTTGACCGTGACGTGGCCGGTGAGGATGGCCGGCATGTCCGGCGACAGGCGCCGGGCGTGGTGAGCGATGGCCGCGGTCATCCGCTCCTCCACCTCCTGACGCACCTGCTCGATGGACAGGCCGCGGGACTCGTCGCGACTGAGTAGCAGGCTGCGCCGGGGCCAGGGCACCGCCAGCACTTGCAGCGGGCCGGAGCGGGTGGGCACGGTGTAGGTCTGGAGCTGGTCGCCCACGTGGATGCCGGGCACCTGTAGCGCCCCGAAGATCTCCACCGAGTTGGCGCGGCTGGCGGCGCTGGGCAGGTCGTGGTTGCCCACCAGCAGGAAGGCGGGGATGCCCGCGGCGGACAGGCGGGTTAGGCGCTGGGCCAGGGCCCGCTGGTGAGTCTGGGAAGGGTCGCGGCCCTTATAGGCGTCGCCGGCCAGCAGCACCAAATCCACCTGGTTGGCCAGGGCGTGCTCCACCACCTCATCCAGGGCGGCCAGGAAATCCCCCAGGCGGGTGGACAGCCCCGTCTGCGGGTCAACGCGCCCGTAGTTCTCCACGCCAATGTGCAGGTCGGAAAAGTGCAGGATACGCAATATGGCCTCTACCGTTCAGTCACAGTCGTTCCCAATCCGTGCGACTGATACGCGCTTGACGCAGAACCCGAGCCAGCAACTCTCTTCCAATTGCCCCGGAGTGAGAGTTCGGAATCCAGACTGTCCGGTCGCCCTGAAGCATGAACTGATGCAGTCGCCCGGAATGCGGCCCCTCAAACCCGGCCCTTCGCAAGGCAGAAATCAGGTCTCGTCTGGAGACTGGACCAAAGGGAGGCATCAGGCTGACTTTTGGATTTTGAGGTCGAGCCCGTCAACTATCGGCACAGGGAGCTGCCGAGAGAGCCGCAGCAAAACCCACTCCTCCAGGACCTCCTCCAGGAGATTCCGGCATTCCTCTAGCTGCGGGGCGTTGGCGTACACGCCGTTGAAGCTGGGAATCTCGCCATAAAACGTGCCATCGTCAGACAGAATTTCGTAGCGGGCGCGCTTCATGGCCGCGCCCAAGTATTCGCGAATCATAGCGTCTCCTGGCGAGCTGGGGCGTCCAGAAAATCCCCCAGGCGGGTGGACAGCCCCGTCTGCGGGTCAATGCGCCCGTAGTTCTCCACGCCGATGTGCAGGTCGGAAAAGTGCAGGATGGGCATTAGGAAAGGTTCGGCAGCTTAGCCAGCGTATCGGACCCTGTCAACTTGGCAAAACTCAAGGCGTGCGGCAAATTGCTCTTCATGAGCGGACAATTGGCAGGACTTCTGAAAAAGTCTCGATGACCGCGATACTTGCCTTCCTCCTTAGCACGCTGCGCCGCATCGGCAATGGAAAAACGAGCAACTAGGTAAAGAGGCCCTAGCCAATCATCAACGGAATGAATAAGTCGCTGCGCCAGACTTTTATCGAAGAGAGCGGCCCTAGGGACAGTGTACTTCATTCGTAACAACTCCCCCGCCAACCACAAGAGGTGTAGCCTCGCATAATCTAACCAGTCGAATTCCGCCTTATCCTGGTTATCCTGGTTAACCCGGCTTGTTAGCCCCTCGTAGATACAAGCAGGCAACAGTAGCTGGGCAGCGTCTAGCCCGGGCTTATAAATTTCCTTGTATGAGAGATCACCCGCCTCCGACGATAACTTCCCATCGAAGAAAAAGCGGATCTTATCCTTGGCCTCGCCTGGAAAGCCCATGAAAGCAACAAGCGCTTGGGCTACTGCCCAAAGAAAATCGTAAACCGGTTGCTCTGGCCTGTCTAAATACGTGATGTTGACAACACCTACATCTAGTCCCATCGTAGCTGTCATCTAACGCAGTGGAGTTGTTTAGCCGAATCATACCCTGCCCTAACAACCGGCGCAATCACCCATTGTCATCAAATAAGTTGCCGTTATAACGCCCGCATGCACACGCCTTTACAAGCCCCCCTAGGCCCGCTAGAATGGGAACCAGGAGAGGCGGGCTGCAAGGCCGTCTCTCCTGTCGTGTTTGCCCGCAAGTGGCCAACGACGTGGATGGTTCACCCATGCCGCAACCGATGTACCTTACCCCCCAGGGACTGGAGAACCTCAAGGCCGAGTTGGATCACCTGCGCACGGTGCGCCGGCAGGATGTGGCCGGGCGCATCCACGAGTCCCGCGAGCACGGGGGCACCGTGGACAACGCCGAGTATGATGAGGCCAAGAACGAGCTGGCCTTCACCGAGGGCCGCATCCTCACCCTGGATCACATCATCAACAATGCCCAGATCATCAAGGAGCACCGGGGCAAACGGCGCTCGGTGGAGGTGGGCTGTACCGTGACTGTGGTGAACCAGAAGGGGGATACCCTGCAATACACCATCACCGGCACCTCGGAAGCCGACCCCGCCCAGGGCAAGATATCCAACGTGTCGCCCATTGGCCAGGGACTCCTGGGGAAGCGGGTGAAGCAGACCGCGGAGGTTACCGTGCCCGCGGGCAAAATCCGCCTGGAAATCCTGGCCATTGAATGAGAATGACTCCCTGCACACCGATACCGGCCCACTCCAGGTTATGAAGTTGAAGCGCCATGCCCGACCGTGAAGAATCGCTGCTGGGCAGCCGGCAGACCAAGCTCGACCGCCTGCGCCAGCGGGGCGTTGACCCCTACCCGCCGCGCTTCCAGCGCACTTGCGACGCCGCCAATGCCATCGCCCGCTTTGAGGCTGCTGAAGGCAACACGCCAGCCAGCGGCGAAACCCCGGAGCTGGACTTGGCCGGGCGCATCGTGTCCATGCGGGTCATGGGCCGGGCGGCGTTCTTAGACCTGCGGGACCACTCTGGCACGGTGCAGGCACTGCTGCGGCAGAACGTGCTGGGCGAGGCTTTCGACCTGCTGAAAGACCTGGACCTGGGCGACTTTCTGGGCGTCCACGGCCCCATGCTGCGCACCCGCACCGGCCAGGTGTCCATCGAGGCACGAACCCTCACCGTGCTGGCCAAGGGCATGCGCCCCCTGCCGGAGAAGTTCCACGGCCTGCGCGACGTGGAGACCCGCTACCGGCAGCGCTACCTGGACCTAATCGCCAACCCGGAGCTCATCGCCACCTTCCAGCAGCGCAGCCGCATCATCAGCAGCATCCGGCGCTTCCTGGACGGGCGCGGCTTCCTGGAGGTGGACACCCCGGTGCTGGTGCCCGTGGCCGCCGGCGCCCACGCCCGGCCCTTTGTGACCCACCACAACGCCCTGGACCAGCGCCTCTACCTGCGCATCGCCACCGAGCTGTACCTGAAGCGGCTCATCGTGGGCGGGTTTGACAAGGTGTACGAGCTGGGCCGGGTGTTCCGCAACGAGGGCATTGACCAGGACCACAACCCGGAGTTCACCCTGCTGGAGAGCTACCAGGCCTACGCCGACTATCACGACGTGATGGAGATGGTGGAGGCGATGGTATCCACCGCGGCGCAAGAGGTGCTGGGAACGATGCAGGTGGCCTGGGGCGATCAAGTCATCGACTTCACGCCTCCATGGCGGCGGGTGTCCCTGCGGGAGGAGCTGCTGGCCCGCAGCGGCGTTGATCTGGACACCCACCCCGATGACGCAGCCCTGGCCCGCCGGGCCCGGGAGCTGGGCGTGGAGACTGGCGCCAGAGAGAGCCGCGCCCGGTTGATCGACAAGCTCATCTCGTCCCTGGTGGAGCCCCACCTGGTGCAGCCCACCTTCATGGTAGATTACCCGGAGATTATGTCGCCCCTGGCCAAGGCCAAGCCCGGCGCTCCGGGCTACGTGGAGCGCTTTGAAGCCTTCGCCGCCGGCATGGAGATCGCCAACTCCTACACCGAGCTGAACGACCCCGCAGTGCAGCGGGAGCGGTTCGACGCCCAGGAGCACATCCGCCAGGCCTTCCAGGATGAGGAGGTGGACCGCAAGGACGAGGACTTCCTGCTGGCCCTAGAGTACGGCATGCCACCCACCGGCGGTCTGGGCGTCGGCATTGACCGGCTGGTAATGCTACTCACCGGCCAGCGCAGCATCCGCGACAGTCTGCTTTTCCCCCAGATGCGCTCCCTCCCAGCAGGTTCAGACATGGAGAGTTCCGAGTCACCCGAAATCATCCCCCCGCCGTCCGGCCGTACTCCCTGACCGCTGACGGCTGAAAGCTGACTGCTTATGTTATCCATTGAGCTAATCCGCCGCGATCCCGACGCCGTTCGTAAGTCCCTGGAGTCCCGGGGGGAGGAAGGCGCCCTGGGTGCGCTGCTGGAGCTGGACGCCCAACGCCGCCAGGCCATCGCCCAGGGGGACGAGCTGCGATCTCAGCGCAACCAGGTCAGCCGCCGCCTAGGCCAGCTCCGGGGCGCCGGCCAGCAACCCGATCCCGCAGTGGTGGCGGAAATGCGGCTCATCGGCGACCGCATCCAAACCCTGGAGCAGCAGGTGCAGGGTCTGGACGGGCAAATTCACACCACCCTCCTGGGCCTGCCCAACCTGCCAAGACTCGACGTTCCTGTGGGCCTCACCTCAGAATCCAACCGCGTGCTTCGCCAGCGGGGCGAGCCTCGCCGCCTGGACTTTACTCCCTTGCCCCATTGGGACTTGGCTACCCAACTGGGCATCATCGACTTCGACCGGGGCGTGAAGCTGTCGGGCAGCCGCTTTTACGTGATGAGCGGCGCCGGCGCCCGGCTGGAGCGGGCGGCCATCAACTGGATGCTGGACCTGCACACTGGGCCCCACGGCTACACCGAGCTGCAACTGCCGGCCCTGGTGAAACAGGAGGTAATGGAGGGCTCCGGAAATCTGCCCAAGTTCGCCGACAACCTGTACCACGACTCCGAGGATGACCTGTGGCTGATCCCCACCGCCGAGGTGCCCATCACCAACCTGCACCGCGACGAGATTCTCGCCGCAGACCAGTTGCCCATCTGCTACGTGGCCCAAACGCCCTGCTTCCGCCGGGAAAAGACCGCCGCCGGGCGGGATACCCGGGGCATCAAGCGGGTCCACCAGTTCAACAAGGTGGAGATGTACAAGTTCGTGGCTCCGGAGACCTCGGATGCGGAACTGGAGAAGCTGCTGGCCGACGCTGAGGCGGTGTGCCAGGGACTGGACCTGCCATACCGGGTGTTGCAGTTATGTACCGGAGACCTGGGCTTTCCTTCGGCGAAATCCTACGACCTGGAAATCTGGGCGCCGGGCTGCCAGGAGTGGCTGGAGGTAAGCTCCTGCTCCAACTGCACCGACTTCCAAGCCCGCCGCGCCCGCATCCGCTACCGTCCGGCGCCGGGCGCGCGGCCCGAGTTTGTCCACACCCTGAATGGCTCCGGACTGGCGCTGCCCCGGGTAATCATCTCCATCCTGGAAAACTACCAGCAGGCCGACGGCTCGGTGGTGATTCCGGAGGTGTTGCGCCCTTACACCGGCTTTGACCGTATCTCAGCCGCCGCGTCGCGATAGCGTCAAGAACCGCTCTTTACTGCCTGACAGCGCCGCGTCATCCCCACGCTTCACCCCACAAAAGCCGCCAAAATGACGCCAATCGTCTTTCACCATTTTGTCACATATAAGAGCTTGTCCCACAAACCCCCTTCTCGCAGGGTAGGTAAAGCAGTAAGCTCATGGAAACATGGAGCGAGGTACGAGGGGATGGCGTACAACCTGCTGGCGGGTGACCGAGAGCAAGGGTATCTGCTGCCGCCGTCGGTGCG
>SHYG01000009.1 GCA_009692925.1 Dehalococcoidia bacterium | reverse complement strand
CTCCCGCACCGACGGCGGCAGCAGATACCCTTGCTCTCGGTCACCCGCCAGCAGGTTGTACGCCATCCCCTCGTACCTCGCTCCATGTTTCCATGAGCTTACTGCTTTACCTACCCTGCGAGAAGGGGGTTTGTGGGACAAGCTCATCTTACCCTGATTATCCGGACCCGATGCCCGCTTTCCGGTATTTGGGTGGAGATCATGGGAAGGGCCTGTTGGAATCCGCCCTGGCCCAACCCTCGCAGACTTTTGGCGGCCGATTCTTGTACCGAACAATCTTCGACAAGGCGGCCGTCTTGTTGTGCTCCATCATCAAGAACCACTCCTTGGTGGACGGTAACAAGCGGACTGCGCTAACCACCATGGGGGTCTTTCTCGCTGTGAACGGATACTTCTTCTATGCGCAGCAGGATGAGGCGGTTCAGCGCTGTCTGTCCGTTGCGGCGACCAAAGGCAACGTGGACTGGCGCGAAATCTCCAGGTGGATACGGCCCAGGTCAATTAGTGTCCAGGTCTATCGGGCGATGTTACCTAACGAACGGAAGCGCTGGGCCCGTTCCGTGGGGCTGTTGATTATTTTCTCCATGACACGCTTAACTCGGATCAAGGTAAGAATCGAGCGGCTAAATCAGGACTCACTCCAGTAACATGTCCAGGGGAACGTCCTGAAGCACTTTGTGGCAGTCATGGGTACTCAGATCCTGATCGCTCTCTCCGCCACCGCAGGTTCGGCTGGCGGGCGGCGCGGGCCTCGTCCAGCCGCGTCACCGGCGTGCTGTGGGGCGCCTGCCGCACCAGGTCGGGGTTGTCGGTAATCTCCCGGTCAATGTCCCGCAACGCCTGGATAAAGGCGTCCAGGGTCTCCCGCGTCTCCGACTCCGTGGGTTCAATCATCAGCGCTTCGGGCACGATGAGGGGGAAGTACATCGTGGGGGCGTAGAAGCCGTAGTCCAGCAGCCGCTTGGCGATTTCCAGCCCGCTGACGCCGCGCGCCTTCTGCCAATCGGCGGAGAACACCACCTCGTGCATGCAGCGGCGGTCGTAGGGCAGGTGGTAGGTGTCTTTCAATGCCTGCAGGATGTAGTTGGCGTTGAGCACCGCGTTGGCGCTGATGGAGCGGATGCCCGCCTCGCCCAGGGTTCGGATATAGGTGTAGGCTCGGACCAGCACGCCAAAGTTGCCGTGAAAGGCGCTGACCTTGCCGATGCTGGCCTCCGGCGTCATCAGGCGGTAGGTGTAGTCCGGGCCGTCGCCGCCCCTAGCCACCACCGGCGCCGCCAGGTAGGGCAGCAGAGACTCAACGCAGCACACCGGCCCGGCGCCAGGGCCGCCGCCGCCGTGGGGCGTACTGAAGGTCTTGTGCAGGTTCAGGTGGGCCACGTCGAAGCCCAAGTCGCCCAGCTTAACCCGGCCCAGCAGCGCGTTCATGTTGGCCCCGTCGCCGTAGACCAGCCCGCCGGCCTGGTGGACTATCCGGCATACCTCCACGATGTGGGTGTCGAACAGCCCCAGGGTGCTGGGCAGGGTGATCATCACCCCCGCCAGGTCTGGCCCGGCCAACTGGCGCAGGGCGGCCAGGTCCACATTGCCGGCCTTGTCGGAGGGCAGGGTCACTACCTCGAACCCCGCCATGGCCGCCGAGGCGGGGTTGGTGCCGTGGGCGCTGTCGGGGATGGCCATCTTGCGGCGGGCCGTGTCGCCCCGCGCCAGGTGGCAGGCGCGGATCATCAGCACCCCGGCCAACTCGCCGTGGGCGCCCGCCAGGGTGGCCAGGCTGACTCCCGCCATGCCGGTAATCTCCTGCAAGAACCCCTGCAGCCGCCACAGCAGCTCCAGCGCCCCCTGGGCCAATTCCGGCGGTTGCAGCGGGTGGATGCCGGCAAAGCCGGGCCAGAAGGCCACCTCGTCGTTAATCTTGGGGTTGTACTTCATGGTGCAGCTGCCCAGGGGGTAGAAGTGGGTGTCAATAGAGTAGTTGAGCTGGCTCAACCCGGTGAAGTACTGCACCACCTCCGGCTCGGACACCTCCGGCAGGGCCAGATCATCCCGCAGCAGCGCCCTGTCGGGCAGAGGCTGCTCCGGCACGTCCAGGGCTGGCAGCACCGAGCCCACCCGGTCGGGCACGCTGCGCTCCATGAGCAGTTTGGCTGTGTTTCGGTTGCCGCCCTTGATCATTTAGCCCAACTCCCCCAGGGCCGCCACCAGGGCGTCAATGTCCGCGCGGGTGTTCATCTCGGTGACGCACAGCAGCATCCCCTTATCCACCGCCGGGGGCAGCAGTGGCCGGTAGACTGGCCCGCTCAGGTCCAGGCCCCCCAGAATGTTGCGCTCCAGCAGCCGGCGGTTAATCTCCGCGGGCGGCGCCGGGCACTGCGCCACAAACTCCTGGAAGAAGGCCCCGCGCTGGAAGGGCAGGGAGTAGCCGGGAAGCTCCGCGATGCGCGCCGCGGCGTAGTGGGCCTTGTGGTAGCATAGCTCCGCCACCTGTTTCAGGCCTTGCTTGCCCAGGGCGGCCAGGTAGATGGTGGCGGCCAGGGCGAACAGGGCCTCGTTGGTGCAGATGTTGCTGGTGGCCCGCTCCCGGCGGATGTGCTGCTCCCGGGTCTGCAGGGTCAGCACGTAGCCGGTGCGGCCCAGGCGGTCCACGGTGCGGCCCACCAGGCGGCTGGGCATCTGGCGGATGTACTGCTGCTTGCAGGTGAACAGCCCAAGATATGGGCCGCCAAAGCTGGGCGGGATGCCCAGGGGCTGGCCCTCCCCGGTGACGATGTCGGCGTCGTAGTGGCCCGGCGACTGCAACAGGCCCATGGCCGTGGGATCCGCCGAGAGCACCAGCAGCGCCTCCTGGCCGTGGGCCAGCCGGGCCAGCCCCGCAATATCCTCGATGGAGCCGTAGAAGTTGGGGTACTGGGCCACCAGACAGGCAGTCTGGCTGGTCACCTGGGGGTCCCAATGGCGCACCAGGTCTACCGCAATTCCCTGGGGCTGGCAGTAGGTGCGGATGACCTCCACGCAGGCGGGGGATACGGTGTCGGACACCGCCACCTGGGAGCGCCGCGTCACCCGGCAGGCCATGAGCGCCCCTTCCGCCAGGCTGGTGGCGCCGTCGTACATGCCGGCGTTGGCCACCTCCATGCCGTAGAGGTTGCTCACCAGGGTCTGGAACTCGTAGATCACCTGCAGGGTGCCCTGGCTGGCTTCCGGCTGGTAGGGCGTGTAGGCGGTGAGGAACTCTCCGCGAGTCATCAGCGCCTTGACGATGGCCGGGATGAAGTGGTGGTATGACCCCGCGCCCAGGAACGAGGGGCCGCTGCCCAGGGGTCGATTGCGGGCGGCCAGGCCCCCCAGTTCCCGCTGGATCTCCAGCTCCGACATGGGCGGCGGCAGGTCCAGCGACGGGTTGCGGTGCTCCTGGGGGATGTCCAGGAACAACTCGTCGATGGAGCTAAGGCCCAGCGTCGCCAGCATCTCCGCCTGCTCCTGCTGGGTGTTGGGGATGTAGTGGGACTGGAAAGGCATAGTAGCTCTCAGCAATCAGCTCTCAGCGGTCAGCAGACAGCTTCCCAGCCCCACCCGCACCACGGGGCGGGGGCTGATGGCTGATAGCTGAATGCTGAACGCGTTAATGCAAACCCCCGATGAAGGCATCGTACTCCGCAGCGGACATCAGCTTCTGGAGCTCGCCGGCGCCGGCGATGGTCACGCGCAGCAGCCAGCCCGCGTTGAAGGGGTCATGGTTGGCCAGCTCCGGGTGGCTGCCCAGCTCCGGGTTGGTCTCCACCACCTGGCCGGTCACCGGCGAGAACAGGTCGGACACCGCCTTCACCGACTCCACCTCGCCCATTTTCTGGAGTTGCTTGAGACTGGCGCCGGGCTTGGGCAGGTCAAAGTAGACGATGTCGCCCAGTTGGTCCTGGGCGTAGTGGGTTATGCCCACCAGCGCCAGGCCAGTGCGGGCGTTCTCCAACTTGACCCATTCGTGCTCCTTGGTGTACTTGCGGTCGTCGGGGTTCAACTGGACGGAGACCTCCCTTAGGCAGGCTCAGGACGTCGCCTGGGCCGCGTGTAGAAGGGCAGGGGAACCACCTGCGCGGCGGCGGCCCGGCCCCGTATGTCCACCTCCAGAGTTTGGCCGGGGGTGGCGCAACGCACCAAAACGTAGCCCATCGCGATGCTGGTGTCAAGGGTGGGCGAGTAGCTGCCGCTGGTGACCGCTCCCACCGGCTGGCCGCCCTCCAGGATGGGGTATCCCGCCCGCGGAGCGCTGCGCCCCGGCAGCGTCAGGCCAACCAGCTTGCGCGCCACGCCCTCACTCTGTTGCCGCCGCAGAACCGGCGCGCCGGCAAATTCCCCCTCGGGGCGGACAAACCTCTCCAGCCCCGCCTGGATGGGCGTGGTCTCCGGGTCAATCTCGTGGCTGTGCAGGGGCAGCCCCGCCTCCAGCCGCAGCACGTCCCGCGCTCCCAGGCCGCAGGGCAACGCACCCTGGTCTTGCAGCGTGCGCCACAGGAACTCCGCGTCGGCGGCCTCTGTCACCAGCTCAAACCCGTCCTCGCCCGTATACCCGGTGCGGCCCATGAACACCGCCTTGCCCGCCAGCTTCCCGCGACCCCAGGCGAAGGCCCGCAGCGTTGAAGGGGCATCTCCCCCATCCAGCCGACACACCTGGTCCAGCGCCTGGGCCGCGCCCGGCCCCTGCAGCGCCAGCAGGCCGGTGGACTGGGTGCGGTCCTGAATGGTCACGCCCCCGGGGAACCGGCGGCCGATCCAGTCCTGAAACCAGGCCAGCACCGCCGGGCGGTTGCCCGCGTTGGGGACGAGCAAGTACTGGTCCTCCGCCAGCCGGTAGAAGATGGTGTCGTCAATCACGCCGCCGCGCTCGTTGCAGATGAAGCAGTACCGGGCCCGTCCCGCCCGCAGGCTGGAGGCCGAGCCGGTGAGCACCCAGTCCAGGAACTGGGTGGCGCGGGGGCCGGAGATGTACAGCCGGCCCATGTGGGAGACGTCGAACAGCCCCACGGCGGTGCGCACCGCCTTGACCTCCGCCAGGATGCTGGAATACTGCACCGGCATGTCCCACCCGCCGAAGGGCACCATGCGCGCCCCCAGCGCCAGGTGGGTGGAGTAGAGCGCGGTCCGCAGGCTGGGCAGGGTCAACTTGGGTTGCCTCTCAGGTGGAGATACTTGCAGCACGAAGCATGATACGGGCAGCGCGGGACGGTGCGCAAGGCATGGATAACATCAGTTAAGAATCATGCTTGCGGAATGCTAATCTGCTTCCAATATGATACAAAGTAGTAAGACTCAATGGAGGGCTCAACATGTTCTGTCCCAAGTGCGTCGCCCAGATCCAGGACTCCTCTGTCTTCTGCCCCCAGTGCGGGAATAACCTGACCCCAACGGTGTCGCTCCAGCCCGACCTGGTCGTGGCACCGCCACCATTGCCGGTGCTGGGCGCGCCGCAACCACCCGCGGGCACTCCGCAACGGCCTCGGATGGAAGACTTGGCCAGCCTGGGTCAGCGGTTCGGCTCCTACTTGATCGCCTTCTGGGTGATCATCGCCGCGTCCATCGTGGTGGCGGTCCTGGTGGCTGTGTTGGCAGTGACACTGCTTTCCGAGATCGGCAGCAAGGGTGGGTTCGAACCGGGGATTCTGACGTCCCCGCCGGCCGGCAACAGCACTACTTACAAACCCGGAGTCGGCGTCCAATACCCGATTGACGACGCCTCTCACGTGCCCGAAGGCCGCACCGTCATCTACAGCACCATCCCACCCACCTCCGGCCAGCACTGGCCCCGCTGGGCCGACTGCGGCTTCTACCCGGAAGGGCTGCCCGACGAGCGGATTGTCCACAACCTGGAGCACAGCAACATCGTGGTCAGCTACAACTTGACGCCGGCCGAGGCAAGTCAGTTGAGGCAGACGGTAGACGACGTGGACCTTAGCCGGGCCTGGGGCGTCACCCGCTACTACGACAAGCCGGAACCGGGGAGCGTGTCCCTAGCCGCCTGGGGGGTATTGGACACAATGCGCGGAGTGGATCGGAGCCGCATCAAGAGGTTTTTTGAGGCCTACGCCGGCAGACTGGGGCCGGAGATAGACGAGCAGGGTATTGGCATACCGTGCAACTTGTCGCCAAGTTTGTAAAGCGCAGGGCGTTATCCTAACTGGTGCTACCGCCCCTGGGTTCCCACGGTAGCGCCGGGGCCGGCCTTGCGAGCCGCGTAACCGACCATCTCCACAAACCCCTTGCCCGCAATAGCGACACCGCCGCGTGTTCCCTGCACCTTAACCGCGCCCTCCCAATAGGGCACGGGAATGTAGGTGCTGGCGTTGAACTCGGCGTTCTGTTGCACCGGAGTTACTGCAACAACCAGAGAAAGCGGCAGCACTCCCAGTTGCCATCCCATGGGATAAACGGTTTCGTTAGAGGGGCTGGTCCAAACGCCCGTGGGGGTGAAGGCCACCTCATGTCCCGCCAAGTGCTTCACCGAACCGTCCGCGGCAACATACGTGCCATAGGATACCAACGGCCGGTGGTTGATAACGCCCCAAACCGCCGACACCATCAGCTCCGAGCCGTCGCCCAACTGCAGTGCCACCCAGTCCCAACCCACCGGAGAGGTGTTGAAGGATCCCCACTGGTGGTCCATCCAAAGTGTGCCTCGCACCTCTACTGGCTCCCTGCCAAAGGTCACGGTGCCCAACGCCTCCAGGCGGGTGCGGGAGTAGTAGTAGCTCTGTCCGGCGGGGCCCAGGCTCACCAGCCCGGTTTCCTGGTGCAGCACCGGAGGCTTGCGGGAGCCGGCCCGCAGCAGCAGGGAGACATCCCTAAGATCGAAGGCGAGCACGTAGTCCAGGCCGTCCCCCGCCATTCGCCAGCCCTCGGCTTGAAAAAGGAAGCTCCCCGGCAATGGGGAAGTTGTCCCCAGCGCCAGCTTCTCCCCTAGATAGTACGCTTGCTTGGTAGAATCGCCAAAGCTGGCATGCATCACCTGAGTCGCCAGCCCGCTGTCGGTGGGCCGCTGGAAGGTGACGTAATGGAAGGAATACTCCTTGCCGCTGGCATCTGCCAGGTGGCCGTTGAAATACCACCACTCGATGGGCGCGTTATGGGAGCCTTCATCCCGGGGCAGGGGTGATTGGATTAACGGCAACGTTGTCGGTGGGATGGGTGTCCCTGCCCCAAGTGGGAAGGGAGTTCTGCCCGCTGCCAGCGCCGGAGTGGGTGAAGGGAAGGGAGGGGTGGACACGGGAGTCGGGGAGGTGGTGCTGGGTGAGGCAGTGCCGATAGTCGTGGGCGCTTTTGTAGGAGTTGACGGCGCCGCAGAGGGACTCTTCCCGCAAGCCGTGGCGGAGAAGGCTGCAATCAGTGCTGTGGCCACCACGAACAGCAGGGCGCCACGGTGACTACTTAGCAATTCCTTTAAGCGCACGCCCGCCATTATGGCACAACTGGCCACGCTTAGTCGCCATTACTCATGCAGTCCCTACGCCCTGCGCACCGGGACTCGGGGCGGCTCTGCGGGAGCGGCAGACTGGGAGCATGGGCTGTGACATTACTGATGATGCGCTATAATGTGCTGTCGGAAAACGCCAGTGTCCCCAAGCTGTTCGCCATTCTAGCCATTGTGCCATAGTGTTTTATGGAAGCAGGCTACAGCCCGCAGAGCGCGAGCGCTTGGGGAAATAAATTGGGAGGAACAGACTTGGATTCGCTGAACGACCGGTACGAAAAAGGCCAAGCCATGCGGTCCCATATGGCAGGGGGGGACCGGAGCCACTTCAGTCTGCCCGGAATTGACCAGTTAGCCCCGGACCTGAAGCGTATTATTGATGAATCGCTCTTTGGGTCCGTCTGGACCCGGCCGGGCCTCACCTCCCAGCAACGCTGCGTCTGCACCATGTCGGCGCTCATGGCCCTGGGCCAGCTCCCCCTGCTGCGACGGCACATTGAGCGCTCCATCAACCTGGGCCTGGCCCCCGACCAGGTGGTGGAGGTGTTCATCCAGCTGACCTTCTATGTGGGTGTGCCCGCGGTGGAGACCGCCCTGCGCATCACCAAAGAGGTCTTTGATGACTGGGGCATCCAGTTTACGCCCACCCAGGTCTACGACTCCCAGCAGACTGCCGACGAGCTGTACCAGGCTGGCGTGGCCGCCCACGAGCAACACATGGGGGACATCACCGTCTACCAGACCGATGACCCGGACTCCCCAGAGATGCAGGTGGACCGGCTGATTAACGAGTACCATTGGGGGGCCATCTACACCAGGCCGCATCTGGACGACAAGGCCCGCGCCATGTGCGGCCTTTCGTCCATGACGGTGCTGGGCCGCTACGACCGCCAGCTTCGCCGCCGCATTGAGGGCGCCCTGCGCGTGGGCATGACCCCCGACGAGATCATGGAGGTCTTCATCCAGATCATGCTGTACGGGGGCTACTTTAACACCCGCACCGCCATGCAGGTGGCCCGCTCGGTCTTCGTTGAGCAGGGCATCGGCAAGCAGGCAGGCCGGTAAGAGCGCGAGGTGTCTCTGGCGTAGGGGCGCATAGCTATGCGCCCCTACGGCGGGACTACATCTCAGTCTACACATGGGAGGGTTGTATGAAAGTACGGTTGGACGACGGCGCCGAGCTGTTTTATCGGGTTGACGACTTCACCGATCCCTGGACGAAACCGGAGACGGTGGTGCTCCATCACGGCATGGCCAAGAACCACAAACTGTGGTACGCGTGGATCCCCATCATCGCCCGCCACTACCGGGTAGTGCGCTACGACATGCGGGGCATGGGGCAGTCTTCCGTACCTCCGCAGGGATATTCTTGGTCGCTGGAGAACTACGCCAAAGACCTGCTGGGGGTTCTGGACAAGCTGGAGTTGGACCGGGTCCACCTCATCGGCGAGACTGTGGGCGGCACCATCTCCATGAAGTTTGCCACCCTGCACCAGGAGCGGCTGCGCTCCCTGACGGTGTGCACCTCCCCCACTAACTTTCCCAAGGAGGATGGCGACCGCGCTCATAACGTCCACCAGTTGGAAACCGAGGGTACTGCTTCCTGGGTAGCCAGCACCATCTCCCGCCGCCTGGACCCGCAGATAGTAGATCCCGCTTACACCCGCTGGTACGCAGAACAGATGTCGGTTACGTCCCCCCATGTGGTGGCGGCGTTCTCGCGCTACGCACCCGGCGTGGACCTGCGGCCTGCCCTCAAGACCGTGCGGACGCCCACCCTGGTGCTGGCGGCCGCCAATCTGCAAGGCGAGGTGCTGGGCGACTTCCGGGACGCCTCCAAGGTTGTCCCCAACGGGCGGCAGGTGGTGTTCCCCGGCGTCACCGGGTTCATTCAGCACATCCTGCCGGTGCCCTGCGCCCGTGTGTGGCTGGACTTCGTGAAGAGCCTGCCGGCGTAGAACTTCCAGCGGTCTTGCTTGCTGGGCCGGTCAAGGCTGCGAACTGGACGCACTGCTGCAAACCGTCACCCGTCTGGAGGAGGAGGCCGGGGCGGACCGGTTGTTGCGAATGTGTGTGCCGGGGTAGACTAGCGTCATACGGGTCAGACCATCATAAGGGAAATGGGATCAGGATTATGAGCCTAACAAGTTTCCTTGACATGCCAGACGTGATGGCGAAGGTTAAGCCTTTGCGTCCCAAACTGGCTCGCAAGATCACCCAGCCGCTTAAAGTTGAGCCTCGTAGCAACCACTACTCGCTCGTTGGCACTGCATTCGACTATTTGCTCCGCTTTGAACTCCAGCGCCAATCGCCCCATGCCTTGTCTGAAGAGTGGATAGCTGAATACGTCCCAGACATGCTCTGGCAAGAGACCCACACGGTGACCGACAAGGATGGCATTATTCTGGGGGACGTTGGGGCACATGGATTTGATCTGTTGAAGCACGTTGCCCCGGAGTTTTATATGCCTCCCAAGGAAGTCGGCGAGCGTGCTCGCCGCAGCGTGGCCGAGGCCAAGGCAGCCGTAGCAGAGTATGTGAAGAACAAAACGCCGACCCACACTGCTCAGACGGATTTGGCGGCCCATGCGATTCGCCTGGCCAAACTTGATCCGGTCTTTCGCGCCGGGCGTCTGGACCCACGCTTTGACCAAGCAGATGCTGAAGATGTCCAAGATCTGATAGAGATGCTGGCAATAGTGCCATTCAATGAGTTGCTGCACCCAAAGCTGATGTTACTCAATCCGAATTTCCAGGAGACCTCTCAACTCGTTGGCGGAGGTGATACTGATCTGATTACAGGCGATTTGCTTGTGGACTTCAAGGCCACGAAGACTGGCGAGATGAGAGTTAGTGATCTGGATCAACTTCTTGGTTATTTTCTGCTCGCCCGAAAGCAGCGTCAAGTTGATTCGGCTTTTCCACCCATCAACAGACTCGGTTTATACTTCTGCCGTCATGGATACTTATGGTCATTGCCGGCTTCTGTCTGGACGGATCGGTCAGAGTTCTTAGAAATCGAGCAGTGGTTCTTCAAACGTGCTACAGAGACCTTTTCCACGGTGGGGGTACGCAAGAAGTAGGGAGCACCGCTGCGTCCGGCGCAAACGCGGGCCGGGGGATTTCCACACACCTATGTGGGGGCCAAGACGTTGAAGGATAGCTACCGCTACGAAATCATCATCTACTGGAGTGAGGAAGACCAGGCCTTTGTCGCCGAGGTGCCGGAGCTGCCGGGCTGCACCGCCGACGGGGCGTCCTACCACGAGGCGCTATCCAACGCTCAGGGCGTAATCCAGGAGTGGATTGAGACGGCAACTGAACTGGGACGTACCATCCCAGAACCCAAGGGCCGTCTCATGTTCGCATGATGAGCTGGTCGGGCCACGGTGGGAATTTTCCCGGCCTTCTGTGTGCCCGTCTAGTGCCTTTGGTGTGGGTTGGCGGGCCCCTAGCTGGACGTTGGGCAGCCAGCTAGCCGTCGGCAGGAATTTACTGAGCTTGGAACGCTATACTTTCTCCTAGTGGTCAGAGTGGTCAGACAGTTCCAGGCCAAGCTCAACGAAGAGAATTTCAACGCCTTCTGGGCCCTCAAGTCGCGCCTTAGCGAACGCTTGCAGCCGCTGCTGCGTCCGGCCCTTCAGTCCCCGGCCAGCGTGCTCAGCGCCGCGCCGGAGGACCTGCGCAAGTCCAACGTCGTCCGGCGCAGCCTCTCGGCCCCCGACACCCTGGTGCTGGACGGCGAGATCTTTACCGACCGGCGGATGCTGATTGTTCTGACAGTTACGCCGGGCCGGCAGCGCAAGCCCACCCACTCTCGCCTGGGCACCGTGGTGCAGGAAGAGGAGGGCCAACTGTCCTACCAACTCCGCATTGTCGCCATCGGCCAGAGTTGGGAGTCGGAAACCCTGACCTATGTCTTGAGCGCCACCCAGGAAACCCTGGGCATCCAGCTTGCCCCCTACTGGTTGTCCTCCGAGCGGTTCAACGATCTGCGGGCGGAAGGCCGCGAGCCAGCGCCGGAACCCTCCCGCCAGGAGCTGCGGGCGGCAGAGCTGCTCCAGGACCGGGTGGCCCGGACCCTCACCCTCGCCATCAAGTCCTCGGGCGGACTGCTGGTGCGAGACCTGCTGAAGCAGGTGTCGGCGGACGCCCATGACCGCATCGAGGGGCTGACCGACAACTTGAAAGACACCCGCATCATCGAGTCGGAGAGCGTGGTGGTATGCACCAAGGCCCACGGTCAGATTACCCGATCTCCCAGCCGCGAGGTGATTAACGAGCTGCCGGAGAAGGGCATCAAGTGCGCCTGCGGCAAGCCGCTGAATGAGGAGCGAATGGAAGAGGCCCTCACCATCACCGAGCTGGGCCGCAGCATGTTGGACAAGTCCCGCTGGCTCACCATCCTGCTGGTGGAAGAGTTGTGCGCCGTGGGCCTCACCCGGGATGCGGTGCTCCTGGAGTACAACCCCGTGGAGGACGGCGTGAACTGCATCGCCAACATCAGCGGTGAGGTTACCCTGTTTGATCTCACCGAGCGGGAGTTTACCCTGGGCGACGCCTACTCCATGGGTGCTAAAATAGGGGTAGTCCGTCCGCAGCACCCGGTGATCGTCACTACCGAGCGCGTGGGCAGCGACGCCAAGGAGCACTTCGTGCGGGCGCGGCTGACGGGCGCTGCCAAAGAGTTTTACGATCCCCTGATGAGCCGGAGTGGCGAGCCTCGGGAGCGCGGCGAGATTACCTATGTAGAGGGTGTGGAAAACCTGCATCCGGTGGTGGAGCGGGTTGCCAGCAGCATCTACGAGAAGGATGCAATCCAATGTCTGAACTCGGTCCTGAGCCTGGCAGCCTTCGACGGCGCATCATTGCTGCGTGCGCTGGAGGGCGGGGTCAATGCCGAGGAGAGCCGGTCGCTGAACGCGGCCTAGCCTCCTCATCTGGACCTGGCGCGGTTTTCTCAGGCAGGAGAGTCCCGATGCCATCGGGGCTCTCCTGCCTTATCATTTTTCTGCTGCTTCTGGGCGCAGCCTGCGGTCCGGCGGCGCCCACTCCCACGCCTCTGCCGTCCAGCCCAGAGGTTGGAGTAATCGTAATCACCAGCGACATCGCCATGGGCGCCAACCGGGTGGTGTTTGGCCTGGTGGACCGGGATGGCTTCCCCGTGCGTCCCCCGGCTGGCGCGGCGGGTCAGACACCCCAGGCCCAGGTGCGAGCGTTGTTCCTGCCACCGGGACAGGCTGCCGGGGAGGTTCGCGCCACCGCCACGGCCCAGTTCCTGCGCTGGCCCGCGGGGGAGCAGGGTATCTACGCCGCCAAACTTGCCTTCGACCGCGTGGGGTTCTGGGAGCTGGAGGTCACCGCCGCCCGCGCCGATGGCACACCGGTGGTAGCCAAGGGAGCAGTGCAGGTCAAGGAGAAGACCTTTGCGCCCAATGTGGGCGATCCCGCTCCCCGAAGCAATTCCCCTACCGCGGGCCAGGTTACGGACCTGTCCACCATCACTTCGTCCAACCGAGCCGACCCGGACCTCTACCGCCTGTCCATCGCCCAGGCTTTAGATGCCGGCAAGCCGCTGGTGGTGGTGTTTGCCACTCCCGCCTTCTGCGTCAGCGCCACCTGCGGCCCCCAGGTGGAGGTGTTGTCGGAGCTTAAAGACCGGTACCGGGAGCAGGCCAACTTCATCCACGTGGAGGTCTTCCAAGACCCCCATCTCCTGAAAGGGGGCCGGGTCCAGGGGAAGACGGCGCCGGCGGTCACGGAGTGGGGTTTGCCCACCGAGCCGTGGACTTTCGTGATTGACCGGGCCGGGAAAGTCCACGCCCGGTTTGAGCAGTTCTCCACCGTTGATGAGGTTGCGGCGGCGCTGCAAGAGGTGCTGTAAGGCGGGCGCGGTCAGTCCAGAATCGCCAGCGCAACGAACTGCCCTTGCCGCTCGGTATAGGTCACCAGCGCTCCAAATCCAAAGGCTTGGTGCTCCTTCAAGTGCGACGGACTGACGCCCACCGGACCATCGGTGGTAAAGCTCCACTCCCGGCCCTGGGCATCCCTGATGCGCAGCAGCGCCACTTCGTTCAGGTTCCGCGCCGTCACCTCCAGGATTATCCCCCGCACTTGCTGGCGCGCAACAGTTGGCTCGATTCGCGGAGTAGATGGGATTGGAGTAACCACGGCCGTCGCAGTGGGCGGTGGTGGATTCGCTGTTGGCGATAGAGTGGCTGGCGCCGCTGTGGCTGGGCCAGATGTCGCCGGCGCCGGTGTCGCAGGAAGTGTTGGTTCGGGAGCGGTGTAGCCGCAACTCATCAACTGCAGGCTCAACGCGAGGCTCAACGCAACCAGGGCCACGCCCAGCAACGATGCCGAAGCCCTGCAGCGGGGGAGTTGTTCCAGCAGGTTTGCCGAGAGGTTCATCTGCCTTCCTCGAGCCCGTGGAGTTCAGCACCAAGCCTTAGCTAAACCGGAACACCTTTATCGCCACCAGGGAGGTGGTCCCCACCCATGCGCCTAGCACCGCCAGTTGGGGCCAGGCTTGCCACAGGGGCGCGTTCTGCAGGGCCACCAGGTTCATGGCGCTGAGCATGGGTGTCAGGGGCAGCGCTTGGGCCAGTTGGGGCAGCAACCAGGGCAGGGATGCCGTGGAGAAGAAGGCGCCGCCGAAGAACACCATGGGCAGGGCCACCGCGTTGCCCATTCCCGACGCCGCCGCCGGGGTGTTGGTCCAGGCCGAGATGATGAAGCCGATGTTCAGGAACACCAAACTGCCCAATGCCACCACCGCCAGGGTTGCCAGCAGGTTGCCCGGCAGATGCGCGCCAAAGACCCACACCCCCACGCCCAGGATCATGGCGGCTTGGGTGATGGCCAGCATGAGATGGGAGCTGATTTCCGCGGCGAAGTACTTCCACACCGGCAAGGGCGTCACTAGCAGCCGCTTGTAGATGGACAGGTTGCGGTTGGCCGTGATGCGCACGGCGATGGAGATGATGGAGTGGGTCATGGTGCCGAACCCCACCAGTCCTAGCAGCACCACGTCAAAATAAGATGGCTTGGTTACCGTCAGACCTTGACTCGCCAAGGTTGGGGCAGCGACCCCCGCGGGAGACGCGGACTGGCCCGCGTGGTCGCGCACCAGCGCCTCCACCATCTCGTGCTGACGGCCCTTGGCGGAGTCGTATGCCAGCGTCAGGAGCGGCGCACTGCCAGCCTGCGACGCCGCGCCAAAGCCAGGGGCGATGACCAGCAAGTAGTCCAAGTCCCCGCGGGCCACCCGCCGGCGCGCCGTATCCAGAGAGTAGGCTTGCTCCTCCAGCTCCAGCGACTCCACCTTGGCCAGTTGCTCGACCAGCTGGCGGGAACGGGGAGAGTTGTCCTGATCAACCACCGCCAGGCTGAATGCTCCCGGACCCGACCCTACGTCAAACAGTCCGAACACCGCCACCAAGAGCAGCGGGAAAAACAGCGCCCAGAAGGTGGAGTGGTAGTTCCGGGACATCATTCTCAAGTTTGCCAGGGTCAGCGCCAGCATCGTCTTCCTTACGTCCTTCTACCGAGACTTTCATAAATATCTAATGCGGTTGTGAAGCATTCGGGACCGAAACTCCCACCACCCCCCCCTTGCAAAGGGGAGCGAGGGGGGATTTCCTCAGATTCGATTAAGAGGGCGTGTGGGAACCCGTCCTTCTCCCCCTGCGAAGGGGGAGATACAGAGGGGGTGGTCTGCGTCCTGCGCCGCGCAGCGATGGACGGGGTACGCCCCCCTGTAGTCCCCCCTTCGTAAGGGGGGACGGGGATGGGCCATCTTCCTCCCCCTGTGCAAGGCTTGTTTCGTGCGAATGCAAATGGAGATGGAATTGTCACACACCCTCTAAGCGAGGTTTGCAAGGGTCTGTAATTCAACGCCTAGTCCCGCAGCTCTTGTCCCGTGAGCTCCAGGAACACATCCTCCAGCGTCACCGGTGTGACCTCCATATGCTGCAGGCTGATGTTGCCCCGGACAATGGTGTCCAGGACTTTGTCCAGGGCGCCGGGGGAGTTGTCCAGTCGCAGGATGTAGGTGTTCTCCTCCAGGGTCTGCACCTTCGGGGCGCCGGGGCCGCCGTTTAACGAGGCAAGCTGGGTTTCCGACAGGGGCTGGGCCAGCACCAGCTTTACCGAGTAGGTGGCCTGGAGCCTGCCGATGAGGTGCTGGGGAGTATCCACCGCCACCAGCTTCCCTCGGTCCATGATGGCCAGCCTGTGGCACAGGATTTGGGCTTCGTCCATGTAGTGGGTGGTGAGCATCACCGTCACTCCCCGTTCATGCACCTGCCGGATCAGCTCCCACAGGTGACGGCGGGACTGGGGGTCGAGACCGATGGTCGGTTCGTCCAGCACCAGCAGCTCTGGGTCGTTGACCAGGCTGGCGGCCACGGTGAACCGCTGCTTTTGCCCGCCGGAGAGTTGGTTCACCCGGCTCTTGGCCTTGTCCAGCAACCCTACTTGCTCCAAGAGCCCGTCGGGTTTAACCTTCTTGCCGAAGAAGCTGCCCATGAGAGTCAGCAATTCTCGCAACGTCAGGTAATCGAAGTAGGATGAGGACTGGAGCTGGACGCCCATGCGGGCCTTGATTCGCTGGGGTTCCTTGAGGATGTCCATTCCCAGGACGGTGACCCGGCCCTGGGTAGGTTTTTGGAGCCCCTCGATGATCTCGAGAGTGGTGGTCTTGCCGGCGCCGTTGGGGCCAAGGATGCCGAAAATCTCTCCGGCCTCCACGCCGAAGGACACGGCGTCCACGGCGGTGAAGGAGCCGAAGCGTTTGACCAGGCCTTCTACACTAACCGCCTCAACCATGATAGTATTGGGAATTATATCACAATCTTTTCCCGGTATGGCGCATTACAGGGCCGGATGAAGATGTTACGAAGGGCGGGGATTTGGGGGTTAGGGGATACGTGCATAATCCATCCCCTAATCCCCAAATCCCGGCGAGACAGATAATAGATGCGGGCTAACGTCATGAGCGCGGAACGCGGGCAAGGCCTGATTCAGACCCTCTCCCTGCTGGCGGCCCTGGCCACCTTGGTGCTGGTGGTGGTGGGCGGCGTGGTGCGGGTCTCCGGCTCCGGCCTGGGCTGCCCCGACTGGCCCCTGTGCCACGGCCGGGTGCTGCCCCCCTGGGAGCTGACGGCGGTAATTGAATACACCCACCGGTTCGTGGCGTCGGCGGTGGTGAGCCCCCTGGTGCTGGCCACCGCGGGGCTGGTCTGGTGGACTCGCCGGCAAGAGCCGTGGCTGGTGGTGACTGCCACTCTGGCGGTGGTGCTGCTGGCGGGCCAAGCGATCTTGGGCGGAGTGACGGTGCTGTGGGAGTTGCCGCCGGTCACCGTGGCGGCGCATCTGGCCCTGGGGCAGGCGCTGCTGGCCTGTTTGGTGGTGCTGGCGGTAGCCGCCCGCCGGCCTAGCAGCGCAGCGGCGCATGAACATACGCGATCTGCGGACGCCAGCGGAGAAGCGCCGGGATTGTCTCCCCGGCTGGCGCTGGCCGCCGCGGGCGTCCTCTACCTGTTGCTGCTCACTGGGGCCTTCGTCACCGCCAGCGGCGCCCTTGCCGCCTGCCCTAGCTGGCCGCTGTGCGACGGGACGTCGGTTCTGGGCGGGCCGGCGGGCCGGTTGTCCCACATCCACATGCTTCACCGGCTGGCGGCGCTGCTCCTTGGGTTGTTTGTGCTGTACGTGCTGCACCGGGGTATTCGTCGCCCGGGGAGTGGCGCTACCCGCCTCCTGTCCATGACCGCCACGGGCCTCTTTGCCGCCCAGGTGCTGGCGGGCGCGCTAATGATTTGGCTGGGGTTCCCGGTAGTTCTTCTGGCCCTGCATTTGGCTCTGGCCAGCGCAACTTGGGCGTCGGTGGTAGCCCTGGCGGCCCTCAGCCTTCCGAGGCTCCATGCCGCCGCCGCGAGTCCGGCGCCCCAGGCGGGCCCCGCCCATGCCTGAGCCGCCCGTCTTGGCATCGCCCGCGCCTCTCCGCCGAAAATTCTCCGTGGGCGTGTTGCGTGATTATTTGGCCCTGACCAAGCCGCCCATCGTGGTGCTGCTGCTGGTCACCGCGGCGGGGGGAATGTTCCTGGCGGCCCAGGCGGTGCCGTCGCTGCTCCTCATGTGCCTGGTAGGACTGGGCGGAGCGCTAGCCTCCGGCGGGGCCAACGCCCTGAACCACTTCCTGGACCGGGACATCGACGAGCGCATGGGGCGCACCCGGCGGCGTCCGGTGCCGGGAGGGCGCATCGCCCCCTGGCAGGCCCTGACCTTCGGCGTAGTGCTCAACGTGGTGGCCTTCGCGGTGCTGTACCTGTGGGTACACTGGCTGGCGGCGGCATTGACCCTGGCAGCCACCCTCTTCTACGCGTTGGTCTACACCCAGTGGCTGAAGCGCAGCACGCCCCACAACATCATCATCGGCGGCGCGGCGGGCGCCATCCCTCCGGTGGTGGGGTGGGTGGCCGTCACCGGCGGGCTGCACCTGCCGGCCCTGTACCTTTTCACCATCGTCTTTTTCTGGACGCCGCCCCACTTTTGGGCGTTGTCTCTGCTGCTCCAGGAGGACTACCGCGAGGCGGGCGTCCCCATGCTGCCGGTGGTCACCAGCCGCCGGGACACCGTTCTGCATATTCTTCTGTACAGCCTGGCCCTGGTGGCCCTGACTCTCATGTTTGGCTTCACCCGGGCCGTGGGGTGGGTGTACCTGGGCGGCGCGGCGGTGTTGGGGCTGGTCTTCATCGCGCTGGCGTGGTGCCTCTGGCGGCAGGACACGCGGCCGCGCGCCCGTACCCTGTACCTCTACTCCCTGCTCTACCTGGCGTTGCTCTTCGCCGTCCTGATGGTGGACAGCGTCTTCCACTATTAAAGGCGGCAACGGCCCCAGGCCTGCGGGCGGGCCGTGGTTGGTTCCGACGAGGGCAGTGTCTGCCAAAGATGCCCCAAATGCCGTTGACAGGCCCATGCCGCCCTGGGATAATATGCCGCTAGTGAAATTTTGCACATTCCATCTGTCGCCGCTGGCGGTGGCCCAACGCCCATTGCAAGGGGCGCCGCGGCAGCACAGCGCACAGGGAGTCACCACATGGGGTTTCTGCCCTTCCGGTCACGGAACGTCACTGACGGGACGCCTGGCAGTTTCCGGCAAGTTTCCCGGCCGGGCCTGAGCCGCGTCCCGCCCCTCGCGCTGCTGGCGGCCATGGCCGTTCTGGCCTTGCTGGTGGCGTGCAGCCCTCAGTCCAACATGTCCACGTGGGAGACCTTCGGGCCGGTGGCCCGGGGCCAGCTCCACCTGTTCAACGTGCTCCTGTGGGTGATGGTGGTGGTGTTCGTGCTGGTGGAGGGCATTCTCCTCTACGCCATCATCCGCTACCGCCGTCGCCCCGGTCAGCCGCTGCCTCACCAGACCCACGGCAACATGCCGCTGGAGATAGCCTGGACCATTATCCCAACCATCCTGGTCCTGGCAGTGGGTGGGTGGTCGGTGGCAACGCTGTTCCGGCTGGACCAGCCTCCCGCTTCCGCCGGCAAGCCTCTGGAGGTGGTGGTCACGGGCCATCAGTGGTGGTGGGAGTTTGAGTACCCCGATGCCGACGGCGCGGGCAAGGTGATTTCCACGGCCAACGAGCTGCGGGTGCCGGTGAACCGGCCCATTAACATTACTCTGCACAGCGACGACGTGATTCACAGCTTCTGGGTGCCCAAGCTGGCCGGCAAGATGGACGTGATTCCCACCCGCTCCAACAAGATGTGGTTTCAGGCAGATGCCACCGGCACCTACTACGGGCAGTGTGCCGAGCTCTGCGGCGTGATCCACGCCCTGATGAAGTTCCGTGTCCAGGTCTTGACCAACGCGGAGTACGACACCTGGGTGGCGGGCTATGGCAAGGCGCCCCAGCTATCCGCCGACGCTCTGAAGGGACAGGCGGTGTTTCAGGGCGCGGGCACCTGCACCGTGTGCCACACCGCCAGCGGCGTGGATAATCCCGCGGTGGTGGACGGCCGCGTGGCCGGTTTCAACTCCGGTGGGGCCATTGCGCCGGGGCCCAACCTCACCGATTTGGCCACCCGCACCAGCTTCGCCGCAGGCACCGTGGAGCCGCTGAACCCAGACAACCTGCGCAAATGGATTAACAACCCCAACGACTTGAAGCCTAGCACCCACATGGCCGGCCGGGCCAAGGCGCTGTACCCGGACGGCAGCACCAAGGTCACGCTCAGCGATGTCCAGGTCAGCGACCTTGTTGCATACTTGATGAGCCTGAAGTAAATGGACACCGGACCGCAGCAGCGGAGGCAGGAATGGCGACTACAACCGGCGTATTAGCCCGCCCCACCAGTTACTCCGGGGTGTGGAGCTGGCTCACCACCGTGGACCACAAACGCATTGGGGTCCTGTACGGGGCCACCGCGTTTATCTTCTTGCTCATTGCCGGGCTTGAAGCCGGGGTGCTGCGGGCGCAGTTGGCCCGGCCCAACAGCACCATAGTGGACGGGCAGACCTTCAACGCCATGTTCACCATGCACGCCACCACCATGATCTTCATGGCCATCATGCCCATGAGCGTGGCCTTCTTCAACTTTGTGGTGCCCTTGGCCATCGGCGCGCGGGACGTGGCCTTCCCGCGCCTCAATGCCTTTAGCTACTGGGTGTTTCTCTTCGGCGCTTTGCTGATGCACACCAGCTTTCTGGTGGGCCAGATTCCCGATGCCGGCTGGTTCTCCTACGCCAACCTCACCTCGCGCACCTTCTCCCCTGAAGCGGGGCTGGACTTCTGGGCCATCGGCCTGCTGGTCATGGGCGCCTCCTCTGTGGCGGGCGCTTTGAACTTCACCGTCACCATCATCAATATGCGGGCGCCGGGCATGAGCCTGTGGCGGATGCCCGTGTTTATCTGGATGACCCTGCTCACTTCCATCCTGCTGGTGCTGGCCTTCCCGGTCATCACCGTGGGGTTGATTGAGCTGACCATGGACCGGAACTTCGGCACCAACTTCTTTAACACCTCTGCCGGCGGCGACCCGGTGCTGTGGCAGCACCTGTTCTGGGTGTTTGGCCACCCCGAAGTGTACATCCTGATTCTCCCCGCCATGGGCATCGTGTCGGAGATTCTGCCCACCTTCTCCAAGAAGCCCCTATTCGGGTATCCCGTGGTCATCTTCTCCGGCATCGTCATCGCCATCATGGGGTGGGCGGTGTGGAGCCACCACATGTTCACCGTGGGCCTGGGGCCGGTGGCCAACTCGGTGTTCACTATCACCACCATGCTCATCGCCGTGCCCACGGGGGTAAAGATCTTCAACTGGATCGGCACCATGTGGGGCGGGTCTCTGGAGTTCAAAACCCCCATGCTGTTCGCCATCGGGTTCATCGCCCTGTTCATCGTCGGCGGGCTGAGCGGCGTCTCCCACGCGGTGTCGCCCTCGGACTTCCAGCAGCAGGATACTTACTACATCGTGGCGCACATCCACTACGTGCTCTTTGGCGGCTCCATCTTCGGCATCTTCGCCGGCATCTACTACTGGTTCCCCAAACTCACCAATAGGATGTTGGGCGAGGGACTGGGCAAGTGGCATTTCTGGCTCATGTTCATCGGCATGAACATCACCTTTTTCCCCATGCACTTTGCTGGGTTGGATGGCATGCCGCGGCGGATATACACTTACCCGGTTGGCTACGGCTGGGAGGTCTACAATCTGCTCTCCAGCCTGGGATACGTGCTCCTCTTTGTTGGGTTCGTGATGTTCGTCCACAACATTTTCCACAGTCTCAAGAAGGGCCAGGTTGCCGGCCACGACCCGTGGGACGCTCCCACGCTGGAGTGGAGCATCTCCTCGCCGCCGCCTGAGTACAACTTCGCCGAAATACCCCACGTCCGTGGCCTGGATCACTACTGGATTGTCAAGCGGGAGGCTCGAGCGGCGGGCCAGCCCGTGCCAGGCCCTGAGCCTCATGCCGCGCCCGGCAGCGTCCACATGCCCAGCCCGTCCTATTGGCCGCTGGTTACCGCCTTTGGGGTAGTATGGATTGGCGGCGGGATGCTCATCGATGTTGGCTGGGATTACATTAAGTTCCCCATCAGCTTTGTGGGGGGGCTCATCGCGTTCATTGGAGTCGTGGGTTGGGCTAACGAGCCGGCGTCCGCTCCCGACGCCCATCACGGCGGGCATGAGGCCGGCCATGGCGCGGCCCACTAACGTGCGACTTAGAAGCCGGATTGCAGGAGTGTAGTTCTTGGCCCACGCAGAAACAGCTCATCACGCCGAGGCGACGACCACCGGCCTGAACCACCGGAAGCTCCTCATGTGGATTTTCCTGGGTTCCGACTGCATGTTGTTCGGCGCCCTTATCGCCACCTACATGGTTTACCGGGGCCAGAGTATCGTCGGGCCATACCCGGTGGATATCCTGAACATTCCGGTGACCACCATCAGCACCTTCGTGCTGCTGTGCAGCAGCTTTGCCATGGTGCAGGCGCTGGCGGCCACCAACCGCAACAACCAGCGGGGCATCAAAATCTGGCTGCTGGCCACGGCGTTGCTGGGCTTCACCTTCTTGGGCTTTCAGGTCTACGAGTTCTACACCTTCAGCGTGGTGGAAGGACTGTTCATCGGCACCAACCTATTCGGCAGCACCTTCTTCACCCTGACCGGCTTCCACGGCGCCCACGTAACCCTGGGCGTGGTGTGGCTGGTGAGCCTCTTTATCGTCGCCTTTAAGGGCCGCCTGGGGCCTAGCACCGCCTTGGACGTGGAGCTTGCCGGCCTGTACTGGCACTTCGTAGACATCGTCTGGATCGTTATCTTCACCCTGGTCTACCTCATTGGTGGTTATGATGCCGGGCCGGTGGCCGCAGGCGTGCTCACCGGCCCGATACCCTCGGTCCTCCCAGTTTAAGGAGTTAGGTCCATGACTACCGGCCACGCCCAGGAACAGGTGCGGCACCCCACCTTCATGCAATATGTGGTGGTGGCGCTTATTCTGTTCCTCATCACCATTGTGGAGTTCTACATTATCTTCCCGCACCAGCGCATCACCGGCCTCCCGCTGGTGGTGATCCTGGTTGGCCTGTCCGCCATCAAGTTTGCCATCGTCATCTTCTTCTACATGCACCTGAAGTTTGACGCCCGGTTGTTAACCTGGATTTTCCTGGGAGGGCTGGCGCTGGCCTTTGCCGTAGGCCTGGCGCTGTTGAGCTTGTTCGGGGCGTTGCGAACCGAGGCCCAGCCGCGGGGGTTTGCCCGGGAGCACAGAGTGCCCTACGTCTCGGATCACGGCGAGGACGGGGCCATGGAACCCAAGCCGGGCTCCGGCTCAATGACGGGCGGCGACGCCGAGAAGCTGGCGCAGGGCAAGGCGGTCTTCACGGGCAAGGGCACCTGCTTTGCCTGCCACAAGATTCAGGGCGTGTCCGCCGGGGCCGTTGGGCCGGAGCTGACCCACATTGGCACGGAAAGGGCCGTGCACAAGGCGGGCATGAGCTCCGAAGCTTACATACGGGAGTCCATTGAAGACCCCGGCGCCTTCGTGCACCCCGGTTTCCCCCCGGGAGTCATGCCCGCCAACCTCAAGACCACCTTGACCGCGGATGAGTTCGAGGCGCTGGTGGCCTTCCTGGTAGCCCAGAAGTAGCCAAACCGCCCAATATAAACATCGTGCACCCCTGTCTCCAAGACAGGGGTGCTTTTTTGTCAGCGGGGATTCGCTAAGACCCGCTGGAAGAGCTTGGGGTAATCCCCTACTCCGGTTCGCCCAGGTAAAACCGCCCCTGGGGATCCCGCAGCAGGGGGCGCACCCCCGCCACCGCGTCGGTGTTCAGCGGCCCGTAGATGTGGGGGTACAGCTCTCCAGACCGGCTGGGCTCCCGCTTCACCGGCGCGGTAAGCCGGTCAGTCTCCACCTCCAGGGCCAGCAAGTCTTGGCGGCCAGGGTACAGGCGCTGCGCCACCAGCAGCATCTGGGCCGCATCCTGGGAGCAGTGGATAAACCCCTCGGCGGCCAGGCTCTCCGCCCGGTGCTCGGCGGCGGCCTGGGCGGCCTCCCACTCGGCGCGTTTAATCAGGTGCAAGATTATAGCCACGCCGCATTTTATCACGGGCGCGGCCTCCTGCGTTTCAGATTTGTCCCGGTGGCCCGTTGGTGGTAGGATGGTTGGACTTCTTCCAGCTATAAAAGAGGGGTATTTACCGGGAGAGTTTAGGATGAAAGGCAAACAGTACCAGGGCAAGGGGCTGAAGTACATCACTGTCCTGCCCGACGACTATGACCTGGCGGTGACCTACCCCCTGGTGATTATGCTCCACGGGTTTGGCGCCAACATGATGGACCTGTCGGGCCTGGCGCCGGTGATTAACGAAACCGGCTACGTCTACGCTTGCCCCAATGCCCCCATGCCATTTGACCTGGGCATGGGACAGATGGGCTACGGCTGGTATCCGCCGCGGGGTCAGAGCACGCCGGAACAGGTGCGGGAGGCGGAGTCGCTGCTGGCCGGCTTCTTTGACGAGGCGTTCCTGGAGCTGAAGGCGGTGCCTGGCAAGGCGGTGCTGATGGGCTTCTCCCAGGGCGGCGGCATGACCTACCGGTGCGGCCTGGGCCGCCCCGACATCTTTGCCGGGTTGGTTGCCCTCAGCGCCTCGGTGCCCAACCCCCAAGAGCTGGAGCCCAAGCTGCCCAGCCGGCGGGAGCAGCCCATATTTGTGGCCCACGGCCGCGCCGATTCTCTGGTCTCCCTGGAGAGCGCCCGGGCCACCCGCAAGTTTCTGGAGGGCGCGGGTTATCTTCCCGACTACCACGAGTATGAGATGGCCCATCAGATTTCCGACGAGGTCATCGCCGACCTGGTGCCCTGGCTGGCCAAGGTGCTGCCGCCGCTGGCGTAGACACCCGGTGCAGGCGTCCGGGGCAGACACATTGGTCTGCCCCTACTCTGTGTTCTCTGTGGTTTAACAAGCGTATTCAAGGAGGCGTTCCGTGGAGTTCCACATAGCGGTCTTGGGCGGCGACGGCATCGGGCCGGAGGTCACCCGCGAAGCTGTCAAGGTGCTGGAGGGAGTGGGCCGCGCCTTTGGCCACCGCTTCCACGCCGAGTACGGCGACGTGGGCGGCATCTCCATCGACAAACACCGGGTGGCGCTGACCCCCCAGGTGCGGGACCTGGCCGGTGCCGCCGACGCGGTGCTCTTCGGTGCGGTGGGCGGCCCCAAGTGGGACGACCCGGCGGCGCCCACCCGGCCTGAGGACGGACTGCTGCAGCTCCGCGCCCACCTGGGTGTCTTTGCCAACATTCGCCCGGTGAAGGTGTTCCCCCAACTGGTGGACTCCAGCGTGCTCAAACCCGCGGTGCTGGCCGGCGTGGATTTGGTGGTGGTGCGGGAGCTTACCGGCGGCTTGTACTACGGCAAGCCCAAGGGCCGCCGCCAGACCCGCCACGGCTGGACCGCGGTGGACACCATGCGCTACAGCGAGGCGGAGATTGAGCGGGTGCTGCGTGTCGGCTTTGAGCTGGCCCGACAGCGCCGGGGCAAGCTGGCCTCGGTGGACAAGGCCAATGTGCTGGACTGCTCGCGGCTGTGGCGGCAGGTGGCCACCCGCCTGGGCAAGGAGTACCCGGAGGTGGCGCTGGAGCACATTCTGGTGGATGCGTGCGCCATGCAGTTGGTGCAGCGCCCGGCGCGCTTCGACGTTATCGTCACGGAGAACACCTTTGGCGACATCCTCACCGACGAGGCGGCGGTGCTGGCGGCATCTATGGGCCTGCTGCCCTCGGCCAGCCTGCCCGATGTTCCGGTGCCAGGCCAAACCGTGCGGGGCTTCTACGAGCCCATCCACGGCACGGCCCCGGACATTGCGGGCAAGGGCATTGCCAACCCCGTCGGCGCGATCCTCAGCGCGGCGCTGCTGCTGCGCTACTCCCTGGGGCTGACGGAAGAGGCGGCCAGCGTGGAGCGGGCGGTGGACCAGGTGCTGAGCCAAGGCTGCCGCACCCCGGACATTGCCACCCCTGGCGGCACCAAGGTGGGCACCAAGGAGATGGGCGACCGCATTGCGGCGGCCCTGGGGTAACTAAATGGGGTAGGTCTAAACCGCCGCGCCCTGGTACCGGGCGATCTCCACAAAGTCGCCCGCCGCATCGAACCAGGCGAACAGCGCGGCTTCTACCACCCGCTGGGCGTCAATTCCCACCACCAGCTGCTGCACCGGGTAGGCGGGGCCATCGCCCCAGGGGCTGCGGGCCACCTGCCGGTCCGTGGGCGAGAAGTAAGCCCGGCCGTTGGGATGCGAGTGGTAGATAATCCGCGCCGGCTGGGGGCTGTCCAGCGAGTGGTTCAGCGCCAGCAGGTCCGGTCCGCTGAGCACATAAGCAGTCTCGGCGCCGCGCTGGGCCACGGTGGGGTGCCCGCCAGACTCCTGAGCGTTGATGCATGGGCGCAGCCGGTCCACCGCCGGGCCATCCCGTGATCCCGCTAGCCAGCCGCAGCACTCGTGGGGGAAGGCCCGTCGCGCCTCACGGTAGACCTGCGCCAGCAGAGTGGGTGGCACTTGTATCGGCGCCGATGGCGTGGTCACGGCGCGCTGGGGCCCTTGGGCTGCGACTTCAGGAAGCCGGCATAGTCGTGCACCGCATCTTGCTGCGCGCGGGTCTGAATGGAGCCGGGCCGCAGCCCCCGCACGAACTGGATGGCGTCCTCGGGCGCATAGCCGGTGCTCACCAGGTAGCAGGCCAGCACGGTGCCGGTGCGGCCGATGCCGGCGGCGCAGGTGACGACCACGGGCCGCTCCCAGGTCTCGATCTGCAGCTTGATGAACTTCACCATGCGCTGGATCTGTTCCAAGTTCGGGGGCGTGAAATCCGGCACCGGCTCAAACATATCCACCAAGCTCCAGGGTTCGCCGGAGATGGTGCGCTGCTCCATCCGAATCAAGGCCAGGATGTCGTTGCGTTTGAAAAACAGCAAATCTTGAGGAGTGGTTGGACCTTCGGCGCCCGCCAGGGACCCCTCCAGAATCCAGCTAAAGCTCAGGTGGTTCTTCACAATGCTGCCGCCTGTACCACAGTCCGAATCATTCTGTCTGGAGACTAATTATACGCAGGGTCTCGGAAGCTAGCCAGCCCCTACAGGGACGGCTGGATTACAAAGCCTCCAGGCGCCGGGTTGCCTCCTCCAAAGACAGGGACTCCACCGACACCACCTTGTTCCGGGACGCGTGGCCACGCAAGATGCGCACCCGGCTCTTGGGCACGCCCAGGGACTCAGCCAGCAGCGCCACCACCGCGTCGTTGGACCGGCCATCTTCCGGAGGCGCGGTCACTCGCACCCGCAGCACCTCGCCCTGGTAGCCCACGACCTCGTTGCGCGAGGCCCGCGGCTGCACCCGAACGTGGAGTATGGCGGCAGTCTGGGGTTGTTGCGACATGTGAAGGAGTCCTCTGACCGCCGTAGGGGCGAGGCATGCCTCGCCCCTACGGCGGCACGCGCCGACGCACCGGCCTGCTTCGGTCTGCTATAGTAATTGCCGTGCTGACCGGCCTCTAAAACCTCTCCAGTGAGGTGCCCAGTGGAGTATACCAACATCAAGCTGTCAACGGAAAACGCCGTTGCCACCCTGCGGCTGGACCGGCCCAGCGCCCTCAACGCCCTGAGCCCGGAGCTGCTGGCCGAGTTCTCCCACGCCGTGGCTGAGGTGGCTGGCGACGAATCCCTCAAGGCGCTGGTGGTTCGCGGCGAGGGCCGGGCCTTTTGCGCCGGCGCAGACCTGCTCTTCTTTGAGTCGGCGTTCCAGCAGCTGGACCAGTTCGTCGCATACCTCCAGCGCCTCAACGGCTGCTTGTTCCAACTGGAAGAGCTGCCCATTCTGGTCATCGCCGTGGTGCATGGGTACGCGCTAGCCGGCGGGTTGGAGCTGATGCTGGCCTGCGATTTGGCCTTAGCCGCGGAGGATGCCCGCCTGGGCGACCAGCACGCCAACTTTGGCCTGATGCCCGGCGGCGGCTCCACCCAGCGCCTGCCCCGGCGCATCGGCATGCAACGGGCCATGGAGCTGCTGGCCACCGGGCGCTGGCTCTCCGGCGCGGAGGCGGCGGCCTGGGGGCTGGTGCTGCGCGCCGTGCCCGCCGCAGCCCTGGACGCCGAGCTGGAGAAGCTGGTGGCTCCCCTGCGGGGTAAGAGCCGCCCTGGGCTGGGCTGGATCAAGTCCGTGGCACGGCGGGGCCAAGACCTGCCCCTGCGAGACAGCATCGCCCTGGAGAGTCTCGCCTTTGCTGAATATGTGGCCACATCACCCCATCCTAGGGAGGGCATCCAGGCGTTCAAGGAAAAGCGCCAGCCCCGGTTCTAACCCCAGCAGGGCGTCCCCGTTCCCTTGACCGGAAACTTGCCCCGCGCTATGGTGGAATGGCCCGCCAGAGCGGCAGGACAGAGAAGTATCGTTGAAGATTAAAGACATTCTCCAGCAGCGGCCTACCGTCTCCTTCGAGTTCTTCCCGCCGAGGGCTGCGGAAGGAATCCCGGAGGTGCTGCAGGTCATCGACCAGCTCCGCGCCTACCGGCCCGACTTCGTCTCGGTGACTTACGGGGCGGGCGGCGCCACCCGCCGGTTCACCGAGGAGATTACGATTCAGGTTAAGGGTCAGGTCAAGGGCGAGGCCGAAGCCGCCGCCGGCCTGGAGGTGATGGCCCACCTCACTTGCGTGGGGCAGACCAGGGAGGAGGTTCACGATGTGCTGGTGCGGCTGGAGCAGGCGGGCATCGAGAACGTCATCGCCCTGCGCGGCGACCCGCCCCGCGGCCAGACGGACTTCGTGCCCGCAGCCGGCGGCTTCAGCCACGCCAGCGAGCTGATCCAGCACATCCGCAGCCGCTTCCAGTTTGGCGTGGCCGCCGCCTGCTACCCGGAGGGCCATCCCCAGTCGCCGGATTTGCAGTCCGACATCAAGCACACCCGCCGCAAGGTGGAGCTGGGCGCAGACTTCCTGATTACCCAGCTCTTCTACGACAACGCCCACTTCTTCCGATTCATGGAGCGGGCCCGCAAGGCCGGCATCGACGTGCCCATCGTGCCCGGCGTGTTGCCCTTCCTCAACGCCGCGCAAGTGCGGCGGTTCACCTCCCTGTGCGGCGCCAAAATCCCGGCAGCGCTGGACCGGGAGCTGGACCGCCTGGGCGGCGATGACAACGCCGTGCGGGAGCTGGGCGTCGAGTATGCCACCCGCCAGGTGCAGGAGCTGCAGCAGTGGGGCGTGCCCGGCGTCCATTTCTACGTCCTCAACCGCAGCTACTCCGTGTCGCGCATTCTGGACAACCTGGGCTTGCCGGGGCACATAGGCCCAGCCAAATGAGACAAGCCTGATGCTGTCCACCGGCGTTGACATCATCGAAATTCCCCGCATCCGCCAGGTGCTGGAGCGCTACGGCACGCGCTTCCTGCAGCGCATCTACACCCCCGCCGAGATTGCCTACTGCCGGGGCCGGGCACCCAACTTGGCCGCACGCTTCGCCGCGAAAGAGGCTACGATGAAGGCCCTGGGCACCGGCGTGCGCGGCGTGGGCTGGAAGGACATCGAGGTGGTGCGGCAGCCCAGCGGCGCACCTGGCATCCTGCTCCACGGCCGGGCGGAGGCCCGCGCCCAGCGTTTGGGGGTGCTGGAGATGGCCCTCAGCCTGTCCCACTCCCAGGAGTACGCCGTGGCCTTTGTGGTGGCCCAGTGCCAGCCCAAAAAGCCATGAAGATCGTCACCGCGGCCCAGATGGCGGCGCTGGAGCAGGCGGCTCAGCGTCGTGGGGTCAGAGCCGACGCCCTCATGGAGCAGGCGGGCCTGGCCGTGGCGCAGGCGGCGCGGCGGGAGCTGGGTAAGGTCGCGGGTGTCCGGATCGTGGTGCTGGCAGGCTCCGGCAACAACGGCGCCGACGGCTTGGTGGCGGCCCGGCATCTTTCCATCTGGGGCGCCCAGGTCATTGCCTACATGGTCACCCGCCGCCCAGACCCCGACCCCAAGCAAGCGCTGGCCCGGCAGTTTGGCGTGATTATCCAGTGGGCTGCGGATGACCCCAATTTGGCGGCGCTGGACCGGCTGCTGGGCCCCGGCTGCCGGCTGGTGATTGATGCGATTCTGGGCACGGGCCGCTCCCGTGCCCTGGAAGGCTCGGTGAGGGAGGCAGCAACCCGGCTGGAGGCCCGCCGTGGGGACTCCCGCCGCCCGCTGGTGCTGGCCCTGGACTTGCCCACCGGCCTCAACGCCGATACCGGCCAGGTGGACCCCGCCTGCCCCACCGCCGACCTGACGGTGACGCTGGGCCGTCCCAAGGCGGGCCTGCTGGCCTTCCCCGGCGCGGCCCAGGTTGGAAGGCTGGAGGTGGCGGATATTGGCCTGCCCTCGGGATTAGATGAAGAGAAGGACATACCTCTGGAACTGCTGACTCGCTCCTGGGCCAGCCGTGCTTTGCCTGCCCGGCCGCTGAATTCCCACAAGGGAACTTTTGGCCACGTGCTGGCGGTGGTTGGCTCCCGCAACTACGTTGGCGCCGCCTATTTGGCTTGCCAGGCGGCCATCCGCTCCGGAGCGGGCCTGGTGACGCTGGCCTCTCCCGAGAGCACCGACGCCATCGCCGCCGTCAAGCTAACCGAAGTCATCCACCTGCCCCTGCCCGAGGACCTGGAGGGCCGCGTCCATCCCGATGCCGCGCCGCTGCTGCGCAGTCAGATTGGCCGCTACACCGTGCTGCTGGCGGGCTGCGGCCTGGGCTGCACCGGCGGCACCGCGGAATTTATCCGCCGGCTGCTCTTGGACGACCCGCCGTTGTCCCTGCCCACCGTGGTGGACGCCGACGGCCTGAACAACCTGGCGCGGCTGCCCCAGTGGTGGCAACGCCTGGGCGGGCCGGCAGTGCTGACGCCCCATCCGGGGGAGATGGCGACATTGACGGGGCTGACCACTGCCCAGGTGCAGCAAGACCGGGTGGCGGTGGCCCGACAGTGGGCCGCCCGCTGGAACCTGTCGGTAGTGCTGAAGGGGGCCCACACCGCGGTGGCCCAGCCGGACGGCCTGGTGCGCCTTTCGCCCTTCGCCAACCCGGCGCTGGCCTCCGGCGGCACCGGCGACGTGCTGACGGGGGTCATCGCCGCTCTGCTGGCCCAGGGGCTGTCCGCCGCGGATGCCGCGAGCCTGGGGGTGTACCTCCACGGGCTGGCGGCCCAGGCGGTGAGCCAGCGCTTGGGCGACACCGGCGTCATCGCCTCCGACCTGCTGGATGAGCTGCCTCACGCCATCTTATCGCTGCGCCGCCGGCCGGAGGATGGCCCAGACCGGCCCAAGTTTCCCGCCCAGTTTCCAATTGGAAAGTGATTGCAATGCGGGTTGTGTGTCCCAAAGGTTATGCTATACTCACTCCACTCTCTGAACACTAGGCGGTGGGAGCGTTGCCCATCAAGCCACTGGCGACACGTTGGCAGCTGCTGCAAAGCGGCCTCGTCTTCAATCCCCCAGCTGCATACTAAGCCCGAGTAGCCACTGCTACCCAAACCTTAGAGGAGCAGCCCATGTCGCTACAACACTTTCTGGATATTCTGGTCAATCCCTCCGCCGAGTTCACTCATGCGGAAATGGCTGAGCTTACCGACCTATCTCCGTCGGAGCTGGGCGCCTTCGCCAAGGTATGGTTTGGGCTCCCGGCTCCCCGCCAGTGTCAGCTCATCAGCTCTTTGGTGGGGCTGGCGGAGGACAATGCGGAGATGGACTTTTTCTCCATTTTCAAGATTTGCCTGAAGAGCGACTCCGAGGAGGTGCTCTCCAAGGCCATGGAAGGCTTGTGGGAGTACGAAGACCGCTCCACCATCCCGGCGCTGGTGCAGGTGCTGCAATCCAAGAAAAGCCCGGAGGTGCGGGCCGCCGCGGCCAACGCCCTGGGCAAGTTCGCCACCCTGGCCCAGGACGGGAAGATCCTGGCCAAGGACGGTAACCTGGTCCGCGACAGTCTGATGAAGGTGCTGCAGGACGCCAGTGAGCATCTGGAGGTGCGGCGGCGCAGCCTGGAAGCGGTGGCGCCCTTCAACGGCGGCGAGGTGCGCAAGTTCGTCCAGTGGGCGTACAAGAGTCAGGAGCCCAAACTCAAGTCCAGCGCCATTTTCGCCATGGGGCGCACCGGTGAGACCTCTTGGCTATCCGTGCTGATCAAAGAGCTGCAGAGCCGGGAGCCGGTGGTCCGCTACGAGACTGCCCAGGCCTGCGGCGAGCTGGGTGACGACGCAGTGGCGCCGCATCTGATCCCTCTGCTGCACGACGACGACTACCAGGTGCAGCTGGCGGGCATCAGCTCCCTGGGCAAGGTTGGCGGCCCGCTGGCCAAGCGCGCTTTGCTGCGCTGCATCAAGGAGGGCGACGCCACCCTGGAGGAGGCCGCCCGCGCCGCCTTGGAGAACATCGAGTTCCTGGAAGATCCCATGGCCTTCCCCTCGGAGCCGTAACAACCTGCCGCACCCGCAACTGTCCGCCGCCCAGGTCCAGCGGCTGGCCGAAAGCCCAATTGCCCACCTGGCCACCGCCGATGGCAAGGGCTGGCCCCACGTGATCCCCGTCTGCTACGCCTGCGACGGCCAGTTCATCTACTCGGCCCTGGACCAGAAGCCCAAGCGAATCCCAGTCGCGCGACTGCGCCGGGTGCGCAACATTCAGGCCAACCCCCAGGTGTCCCTGGTGGTGGACCGCTACGACTCGGACTGGCGCCACCTGTGGTACCTGCTGATTACCGGCACGGCAGAGCTGCTGGATGCCGGCGATGAACCGGCTAAGACCGAACAGGCCAAGGCGATTGCGCTGCTGCGGGCCAAGTACCCCCAGTACCGGGATATGCCCCCGGCCATATCTATAGAGACTAGCCCGGTGATCAAGATTACCCCCCGCCGGGTGGTGGCCTGGGGCGATTGGAGTTGACCACCGCAGTGGTTCTTCCCTAACAGGCTGCTGAAAAACCCCGATCTTGCGAAAAATGGACGGACTCTCAGATACGAAAATTGGGACGATTTCGGGTCGTCGACCCCTTTTTCAGCACCCTGCTAAACTGCGGTAGATATGGGTCCACGAACAATTGCGAATGCCTTGCGGCGGCGCACCCGCGGCGTCTACTACGGCTGGCGCGTCACCGCTGCCGGCTTCCTGATTAACGCCCTTGCCGACGGCACCTACTTCCTGGGCTTCACCGTGTTGCTGCTGCCCATCAGCCGCGACCTGGGGGTCAGCCGCACCGCCATCTCGGTGCCATTCTCCCTGGCTCGCATCATCGGCGGCGCGCTGGGGCCCATCGCCGGCCCCCTGATTGACCGGTTCGGCCCCAGCCGGGTGCTCACCTTCGCGGCGCTGCTGGGCGGCCTGGGGTTCGTCCTCCTGTACTGGACCAGCAGCTACACCTGGTTCCTGGTAGTGTACCTGGGACTGGTGAGCGTGGGGATGCAGAGCGGCTTCGGTGCGGCCACCGCCACCGCCGTTACCCAGTGGTTTGTGCGACGGCGCAGCCTGGCCATGGCGGTGGCGCAGACTGGGTACTCCTTTGGCGGCGCAATCATTCCGCCCCTCTTTGCCCTGGGGGTGCAGACCGTGGGCTGGCGCGCCACGGCGCTCATTGCTGGACTGGGCATGTGGACAATTGTCCTGCCCTTGTCTACCCAGCTCCGCAGGTCTCCCGAGAGCATGGGCATGCGGCCCGACGGCGACCCGCCGCTCCCCGAAGGCGCAGCCACCGACGTGCTAACGCCGGGCCGGACGCACCTCGTCCGCGGGGAAGTTCCCGTGCGCAGTGCCCTGCATACTCCCACCTACTGGATGCTGGCTTGGTGCTTTGGCCTGCGCAGCATGGTGTGGGGGGCCATGGGAGTGCATCTGGTGGCCATCATGGTGTGGAAGGGGATCAGCGAGCCCACCAGCGGCTACCTGATGGGGTTCTGGGCTCTGGCTTGGGCCCCGGCGGTGCTGCTAATGGGCTGGCTGGGCGACCGATGGTCCAAGCAGAAGATTGCCGCTTTGGGCAGCTTCATCGCCGCCGGGGGCGTGCTGATGCTGGCCCTGCTGGACCAGGTGGCAGTGTGGCAGATGCTGGTGGTGATGCTGCTGCTGGCGCCCAACGAGGCCGGCTGGGGCCTGGGCTGGGCCATGATCGGCGACCTCTTTGGCCGCAGGCATTTCGCCACGCTGCGGGGCGGCATTATCGCGGTGCAGTCGCTGATGGGCGTGGGTGCGCCGGTGTACTCGGGCTGGGTCTACGACCATACCGGCGGCTACACCTGGGTGCTCTGGCCCGCCCTGGCCCTGGTAGTCGGCGGCGGGTTGTGCTTCTGGTTCCTGCCCCGGCCGCAGGTGCCGGAGGGGTAGGGCGGCAGGGGCGCACAGCTGTGCGCCCCTGCTTGCTGCTGAGGGTATAATGGGGCCAAACCCGCAAAGAAGAAGGAGCAAAACCATGAACGGAGTCACCGCCATCGCCAACATCCTGAAGCTGGAAGGGGTGGAGTTTATCGGCTGCATGCCGTCCAACCCGCTCATCGAGGCCGCCGCTGTGGCCGGCATCCGGCCCATCGTGTTCCGGCAGGAGCGCACCGGCGTGCATATGGCCGACGCCTTCTCCCGCATCAACAACGGCAAGCGCACCGGCATCTTCCTGATGCAGGCCGGGCCGGGGTCGGAGAACGCCATGGGCGGCGTCGCCGTGGCCTACGCCGACTCGGTGCCGATACTGCTGCTTCCCGCCGGGGCCTCGCGCCGGCGCCAGGGGGTGCATCCGGTGTTCAACTCCACCCGCAGCTATGAGAGCATCACCAAATGGTCGGCCCAGATTAACTTCGCCGACCGAGTGCCGGAGCTGATGCGCCAGGCCTTCACCAAGCTGCGCTCCGGCCGCCCCGGCCCGGTGCTGCTGGAGATCCCCGCGGACGTGGCTGTGGAAGAGATTGGCGAGGAAGCCTTCGACTACCAGCCGCCCCAGTTCATCCGCACCGCCGCCGACCCCGAGGGCGTGCGCCGGGCGGCGCGGGCGTTGCTCCAGGCCCAGCGGCCCGTAATCCAGGCCGGCCAGGGCGTGCTCTACGCCGAAGCTACCCCCGAGTTGATGGAGGTGGCCGAGTTCCTCCAGGCGCCGGTGTACTCCACCCTGTCCGGCAAGAGCGCCTTCCCGGAGAACCATCCCCTGGCCCTGGGCACCGGCGCGGGCAGCACCACCGGCATGGTGCACCACTTCCTCACCCGCGCCGACCTGGTGTTCGGCATCGGCACCAGCTTCACCAAGGCCAACACCGCGTCGCCCATCCTGCCGGGCAAGGTGCTGGTCCACGCCACCAACGACATTGACGACATCAACAAGGACTACGCCAGCCAGTTCCCGCTGGTGGGCGACGCCAAGCTGGTGCTGACCCAACTGCTGGAGGAGCTGAAGCGCCAGGGCAAGCCCAAGAGCCGCGCCGCGGGCCAGGCGGTGCAGCAGGAACTGGCGGGAGTCAAGGAGCAGTGGCTGAAGCAGTGGATGCCCAAGCTCACCTCCAACGAGACGCCCATCAACCCCTACCGAGTCATCTGGGACCTAATGCACACCGTGGACCTGGACAACGTCATCGTCACCCACGACTCGGGCAGCTCGCGGGAGGAGGTGGCGCCTTTCTGGGAGGCCCGCGCGCCGCGCAGCTTCATTGGCTGGGGCAAGTCCACCCAGCTGGGCTACAGCTTGGGCCTGGCCATGGGGGCCAAGCTGGCCGCGCCGGAGAAGCTGGTGGTGAACATCATGGGCGACGCCGCCTTTGGCATGGTGGGCCTGGATGTGGAGACGGCGGTGCGGGCCAAGATTCCGATACTGACCATTGTGCTGAACAACTCCACCATGGCCATCTACGCCGACAGCCGGGTGCCCACGGCGCAGAGCAAGTACCACCTCAAGGAGCTGTCGGGCAACTTTGCCGGGGTGGCCCAGGCTCTCGGCGCCTATGCCGAGCAGGTAATCCACCCCCAAGACATTATCCCGGCCATCGGGCGGGCTCAGGAGGCCATCAACGCGGGCCAGCCGGCGCTGCTGGAGATGATAACCAAGGAGGAGGGCGCCCAGTCCAAGTTCCAGTGGCGGTAGGGGGTGGGAGGGTGGCATAGAGAGAAGGCTAACTGTTGAGGGCTGCGGTATGGTGGTGTCACGCTGTAAGGAGTCGGAATATGCCAGGGAAGCCATCGATCATCCATAGCAATCCTGACATCTTCGGCGGCACACCGGTGTTTGTCGGCACACGTGTGCCTGTGAAGACATTGTTGGATTATCTGGAGGCTGGCGAGGCGCTTGATGTGTTCCTCGGCCATTTTCCCAGTGTAAGCCGTGCGCAGGCCGTCGCAGCGCTGGAACTCGCCAAAGAGATGCTAGTCGCGCATGCGAGTACCGCTTGACGAGTCTGTGCTGGGGCGTGGCTTCCGGCGGTGTATTACGCCCCGCGTGGACCGGCCAGTTCAATTGCAATAGTCGTGATGCTTGAGCCTTGAGAGGTACATATGGAACTCCACGAGTTTGTCATCGAGATGAAGCTCCTCGAACGCCGCCTAACTCTTTACGAAGAAAAGTACGGGATTCTCAGCGAGGACTTCCACGCAGCCCTCATGGCAGGTAACCTATCACGCTATGATGAGTACGACGAGACTCGAACGGATTTTAGTCGTTGGAAGGGGATATACGAGACGTGGCAACGACGCAAAGAGGGCTACACGGTTCAACTCAAACACCACGATGTGGCTGAAGTCTTGCGCTTCCAACCCGCATACTGACAATGGACAACGGTCAGTTCACCTCTCTCTCCGACTACAGCCGGTTTGTGGTCGAATTGCTTGACCGGCCAAATGTGGAGCGCTACACGGTGTCCGTCTGGAATACCAGTCCATACACAGGAGTCGCTGAGGGCGAGATATTTTTCTCTCAAGGCTTCCGGTTACGCATCAGGGAGGAGCTGGATTTTGATGGGGGATTGATCACGTCGTATGGTTATGAAGCTTATCACGGCGGGGACCGATTGTACTGGTACGATGACTTTCCGCACCCTGATGACGCAACGTTGGCGGCGACATTCCCGCATCACAAGCACGTTCCACCGGATTTAAGACGCAACCGTATCCCCGCGCCGCAGGTGAGTTTCACCCGGCCCAACCTGTCTGTTCTCATCGAGGAGATTGAGGAACTGATGGGACAGTAGAGCAGGGATTGTGTGGAGAGGTTGTAACTAATGCACCCCCCCTCCCTCGCCGCCGCCGCGCGGCGCATTCTGCTGGGCAACCTGCGCCGGGGGGTGGCGTCCTGGAACGGCCAGGAGTATAGCTTCGTCTGCCCGTCGCTGCGCAGCTACCCCTTCCAGTGGTTCTGGGACTCCTGCTTCCACGCCATCGCGCTAATTCACCTGGACACTGTCCAGGCCCGCGCCGAGCTGACCACCCTGCTCCGCGCCGCTCAGCCCAGCGGCTTCATCCCGCACCTGGTCTTCTGGGAGATGGAGAAGCAGCCCCAGTTCCTGCGGCGCAACCTGGTGGCCCAGACCTCACCCTACTTCAGCGCCACCATCCAGCCGCCCATCATCGCCTGCGCCGTGGAGCGGGTGTACCAGGCCACCGGCGATGTTGCCTTCCGTGACGCGGCGCTGCCCCCGTTAATTGCCTACTACCGCTGGCTTCGGGATTTCCGCGATCCCGACGGCGACGGGCTCATCGCCATCATCCAGCCCGAGGAATCGGGCATTGACTGCTCGCCCAAGTACGACGAGCTTCTGGGGCTGACGGAGCTGAGCAACGCCGGGTTCATCGCCGCGCTGCGGAAGGTCTATGCCGCTTACGCGCCGCTGCGAGGCGACGACCTGGCAATTCTGGCGGCGGACGTGTTCCACGTGGAGGACGTGCTGGTCAACACCATCTATGCCCTGGGGATGCGCTCTCTGTCGCGGCTGCTGGGCGCTGCCCCCGAGGCGGCGGAGTTCGCCCGCGAGGCGGACAAGACCCGTGACGCCCTGCTGGCCAAGTGCTGGGATGAGCAGGCCGGCGCCTTCTTTGACCTGGCGGGCGTGGCTGAGACGCCGGTGAGCGTGGTGACCATCAGCTCCCTGATGCCTTTGGCGCTGGAGGACCTGCCCCGGCCCATTGTCCGGCGGCTGGTGGAGCAGTGGCTCACGTCGCCGCAGCACTTCTGGCTGCCCTACCCGCTGCCCTCAGTGCCCGCCTCAGACCCGCGGTTTCTGCCGGGCGACCCCCACGGCTTCATCTGGCGCGGCCCCACCTGGATGAACACCAACTGGTTCCTGGCGCGGGCGCTGCGGCAGCACGGCTACCCGGAGTTGGCGGATGTGATAGTAGCCCGCAGCCGGGAGCTGGTGGAGAAATCCGGCTTTCGGGAGTACTACCACCCCTACACTGGAGAGGGACTGGGCGCGCGGGACTTCGGCTGGTCCACCCTGGTGCTGGATATGTGACGGCGCGGCGAAATTGCGCTGGCTGTAGGTCTGGAGTAGAATCGCGGGGTCAGCCCAGGCTCGCCACAACACAAATCGACGGGAGGCAAGATATGAGCATCTCACGCATCTACACTGGCAAGGACGGGGAGTCCCACATTGAGGAGCTGGACCTGAAAGCCAGCCCGGACTGGACCTCACCTCAAGTCGCCAAGAGCATAGTCTTCCGCACCACGCCGCCGGGGCAGTTCAGCGACTGGCACGTGGGGCCGCGGCGGCAGTTTGTGATCACCCTCTCTGGTGAAGTGGAGATTGGGTTAGGCGACGGGACGAAGCACCGGTTTGGGCCGGGGCACGTGAACCTAATTGAAGACCTCACGGGCAAGGGCCATACTACCCGCGTGGTGGGGCGAGTGCCCCGGGTTTCCGCCACTGTCCCGCTAGAGTAGCAACCCGGCGCGGCGCCTGTCCAAATGTGTAGGGGCGCACAGCTGTGCGCCCCTACGTCTCGAATCCAGGAGTGTGTGCGGGTGCTAATCCCGCGTGTGGGCCAGCTCCATCTCCGCATCCTCGTCGGGGCGGCCTTCCAGAACAGGCATATGGTCGCCTGCTCCGTGGGCGGGCGCTTCCTGAGGCGCGGGGGTCATGCCCCATCGAGCCTCCAGAATGTTCTGCACCAGGGCGTGGTCGCGGAGCAGGTTCAGGGTGCGGCGGCGGGTGCCCTTGCCGGTGGTCTCGTCCCGGATGGTATGCCAGCCGTGCTTGAACATGTCCGCCTTGCTCAGACTGCGCATCATCTTGGTGACGTAGGTCTGGGAGTGGGACGCCTGCCAGCGCTGGACGATCTCCGGGTGTTCGACTTTCAGCCCCTCGTCCAGGGCTTGGCAGATTTCTGACACCAGGAAGTTGAAGGACACGTGGCTGACGCCCTCGCGGCGCTCCAGAGTGTCGGCCATCACGATGAGGTCCGCAACCCGTCCGGCATCCAGCCCGTCGCTGGGGCCCTTGGGCAGCGTCAAACCCGCTGCGGCGATGTCGGGGTCTGGGGACCTGGGCGCTGGCGCGGGTTCGTGGTCTGCGGCGGCCACTGCCACCGACTGGGGCTCGGTATCCAGCTCCGCATCTGCCTCAAGGGAAGCCTCATTGTCGGGCTGCTGCGCCTGGTCTTCCGCTTCCTCCGCCGCGGCGGTCACGGCAGATTCTGCGGCGGTTTCCACCGGCGAGGGCTCATCGGCCATCAAAACCCAGTCCACCAAACCCATGGTGACCAGCTTGATGTTGCCCTCCTGGGCCGCTCGCAGGATGAGCTTCTTGAAGCCGGAGAAGCCCACCTTCTTCTCGTCGAAGTTCGGGAACCGGCGCGTCAGGCGCTGCTTTATGGAGGTGAGCAGCGGGGTGCGCCCAGCCTGACGCTCGGCGCGCACAATTTCCTCGATGGCGCGGATGACCTCGGGCAGCTCGAGACGGGTAATCTCGCCGCCTGCCGGGGTTGCGGCGGTGGCTCTGCCGTTGGTTACTGGAGCCGGCGCCGGCGCGTGGGCTGGGACTGGCGTATAGACTGGGGGTGGCGGCAGCGCGGGCTCCGGCAATGTCACGGGGTCTACGTCAACGTCGTAGAGGATGAGGCCGTCCACCTGGTCGGCTAGCCGCCGGGAGGTGGCCCAGGACACGCCGATGACCAGCACGCGCTTGCCCATAGTCCGCAGGGCTATGACTACATGGATGAAGTCGGAGTCACCCGATACCAGGACAAAGGTGCCGATGTTGGGGTAGGAGTGGGCGCACTCGATGCAGTCCGCGGTCATCTTGACGTCAACGCTGTTCTTGACCCGCACCATGCGCGTGTACTGGGAGGAGTAGGATTGGCCCCCCGGCAGGCGGGTGGGCACGTACACAGGCTCAATCCCGGTGGCATAGAGGGCCGGCGGGTCAAGAATGAACTGGCTGGCGCCCTTTAGCTCCGGTGAGCGGGTTACCCAGTCGGCGTAAGCCTTGGCCACCACCACCCGGCCGTAGTTGGAGACCTCTTCCTTGAGGGCCGAGAGGTTGGGGATTCGGCCGCCCGCGGCCAAGCTAATCTTGAAGTTTTCCCAGTCGATGAATAGCGCTACGTCTTCGCCCCGTGGTTGGTTCCCTTCCCTTCCGACCATACCGATTATGAACACCGCTCCCGTGCTGATTGCTTCTACTCCAGTGTAAAGGTCGCCCTCTTCTGAGTCAAGAATCGCCGGTGCTACTGAATCGTCAGTGGTGATTCGACTCAGGGCCAATGGCCGGCCCGGCGCCTCTGATGGGGCGCCAGCGTCGAAGTCCGCCATTGCTTCTGCCGGGTTTCGTTGTGACCGGGCCTGCCCTATGCTACAATCATTCCAACTACGGTATCCGACTAAAAGGCGCAGGAAAGAGATTGATGCCCAGGGGCAGTGGACGGGTTTGAAGTTTCCGTGTGTTCCCTCTTCTCTCTGGGGGTCAGTGGCGGCCCTCGCAGTCTTGCTCTTCGGGCTTGCCTTGGGGACCGGTCTGGCTGGCGCCAACGGCAGCGCCCGGCTGGTGTCTACCCAAACTGCCGGTCCTTACCGCGTTGATTTCAGCATCCTGCCGGCCAAGCCGGTGGTGGGCAGCACCCACGCCAGCATTCTGGTGCGCTCCCTGGGCAGCAACGAAATCCTGACCCAGGCCACGGTCAGGATTGCCTCTCTATCTGGGCCGGAGGGGTCCACCGCCTTTGGCCCCCTGGAGGCAGGGCACCTGTTCTCCCCCCAGTATTATGAAACGGCCATGCCCTTTGACAAGCCCGGCCCGTGGCAGGTGCGAGTGGACGTGCATGGCAGCCAGGGCTTCGAGTCCATCACCGTGCCGCTGGATGTGCGGGAGCCCAGCATGGAGATCAACGGCATTCTGGTGGCGGCCATCGCCGTGGTGGTGCTGGCCCTGGGCGTTTGGACTTTCGATAGAATCAAGGGCAAGAAGCCTCGTTCCGCGGCCACAGATGGCGATGCGCCGGCTTCCTAAACTGCCGCTGCTTCTGGCGGTATTCGCCCTGCTGGCCCGGTCTTTGGCCTCTTTGGGGCCGGTGCGGACCACCACTTTGCCGAGCGACAGCCGGGTCATGCCCACATCTATCTGGGCGATCAAGTCCCGGGCCATCAGCATCCCTTTCAAGTGGCCCACTCCCACCATGAGGCGGAGGGTGCCTCTCTCATGACCGAATATACGGTCTACCTCACGAACTATGACGGCGTTGGCCTGGACTTGTCCACCGCCGGCACTCCCTTGCTGGATGCAGTGCCGGTGTTCCCCAACCACGGCGACGGCCCGCTCCTAGTGGCCCTGGCCGCATCTTCAAGCCTGGCCGAGACCGCCGTTGCTCCCTTAGGGCGGCCCCCGCTGGCCTCGCTCTAGCCCGCCGCATCTCTCGGATTTCCCATCGGTTGCCCGCTCTCCGCCGTACAACATCCTGCCGGCAATCCGGCGCGTCTGGAGCGCGGAGCCACTGGCTGGCACACTGCACCATTCATCAAAAGGAGAACTACCATGAGCACCAAACAATTCCTTTCGCAAGGGCTCAAGACAGGTCTGATGTCCGCCCTGGTGTTGGCGACTAGTGTGGGTATGCTCCTAACCGCGGCCTGCTACTCCGGCGGGCCCCAGCACGTGGAAGTATCGGTTAAGCTGGAAGAAACGGGCATGACCCCCAATGTCGTCAAGGCCAAGCAGGGGGACACGGTCACGCTGAAGATTCAGGCCCACGAGGCGGGGGAGATCCACCTCCACGGCTACGATATTGAGAAAGATGTGACCGCCGATGGGGTAACTGAGCTGGCGTTCACCGCCACCGCCACCGGCCGGTTCAAGCTCACCTTCCACGCGGCAGAGGACGGTCACGCGGCGCCGCCCGCGGGCACTCCCGCCCCGGCGCACGCTGAGGAGGAGGAGAAAGAGGTGGGGTTCCTGGAGGTCCTCCCCACGTAGCGACGTGCTTCTTTGGGCACCCTGTACTCCCTCTCCCCGAGGGAGAGGGCTGAGGTGAGGGTGATACCCCTCGCCTTAATCCTCTCCCATCAAGGGGAACGGAGGAGTCATTTTGTCGGTGGTTCTTACTGCGCCGTGCATAAGTATCTAAAGCGGTTGTGAAGAGTTCGGGACGGAAATCCCAAGCAAAGGAGGTGGCATGGTGAATCGGCGCTGGACAATTTTGCCAGTAGCTTTGCTGGCTCTCTTCCTGGGCCTGCTGGGGCCCCTGCGTGTTGCCCAGGCCCACGGCTTTGGTGAGAGGTATGACCTGCCGCTGCCCCTGAGCTTCTTTGCGGCGGGCGCGGCGGCCGCGGTGGTGTTCTCCTTCGTCCTCATGGGCGGCATGATCAAGGGCGCCTCCCACGCCATGGACTGCCCCAGGCTTGACCTGCTCCGCCACGCCTGGCTGCGAATCCTGCTCACCCGGCTGCTGGCCCCGCTGGCCCGGCTGCTGGCGGTGCTGCTGTTCTTGCTGGTGGTGGCCGCAGGCCTGCTGGGCTCAGCCTCGCCGGTGGAGAACTTCGCGCCCACCTTTGTTTGGGTAATCTGGTGGGTGGGCATGAGCTTTGTCATCGCCCTACTGGGCAACCTGTGGGCATTGGTCAACCCCTGGAAGGTGCTCTTTAGCTGGGCCGAGTTCCTATATCTGCGGGTCAACAGGCTTAACACGCGCAACCAAGGCCAGGGGCTGGACCTAGGGCGGGAGTATCCGGCGCACTGGGGAGTCTGGCCGGCGGTGGCCCTGTTCTTTGCCTTTAGCTGGGTGGAAAACGCCCTGGGGGAGAACTCCACTCCCCAGAGCCTGGCCCGGATCGTGCTGATCTACAGCGGCATCACCTGGTCGGGGATGTTCATCTTCGGCAAGCACCAGTGGCTGCGCCACGGCGAGGTGTTCTCCGTGGTATTTGGCCTCCTGTCCCGTTTCTCCATCACGGAAGTGCGGGTACCCGATCCGGCGGCCTGCCGGGAGTGCGGCGCGGGTTGCGGCGGCGCCGACGGAATCGGGGAGACCGGGTGCGTAGACTGCTACGAGTGTCTAGAGCGCAGCCAGGGCTGGGAGCTGAACCTGCGCCCGCCCGCGGTGGGCTTGCACCGGGGCGACGGAGCGGGCAGGACAGGCCAAACTCTGGGAGCCGCCTCCGGGGATGGGATGGCCATGGTCATGCTACTGCTGGCCACGGTATCCTTTGACGGGTTCAGCGCCACGCCTGAGTGGCTGAACGTGCAGCTCTATTTCCTGCTGCAGCTCCCTCGCTCCAGCATTCCATTCCTCAGTGGGGCGGTTATTGCCAACACCCTGGGGTTGCTGGCCTTCACCCTGGCCTTCGCGGGTTTGTACTGGGGATTTACCTTCCTGATGCACCTGGCTGTGGCCCGCCGCACGGCCACCGGCGTCCTGGCGCGGACCTTCGTCTACACCCTGATACCCATTTCGCTGGCCTACCTGTTCGCCCACTACCTGAGCTTTCTGCTGATTCAGGGGCAGCTGATTATTCCCCTGTCCTCAGACCCCTTCGGCGCGGGCTGGGACTTGCTGGGTACCGCAGGATACAAAGTGAATATCGGCATCACCAACGCCCGGTTCATCTGGATCTTCTCGGTGGGGGCCATCGTAGCGGGCCACATAGTGGCGGTGTACCTGGCGCACCTGCGTTCCCTGGCCCTCTACCCCGACCGTGGCTTGGCCCTGCGGAGCCAGTTGCCCCTGCTGGCGCTGATGGTGAGCTACACGGTGGTTAGCCTGTGGATCGTCTCCCGTCCGATTGTGGAGTGAGACATTGGCAAGTGCGATTTTACCGCAGAGAGCGCGGAGAACGCTGAGATATCAGGGAAAGCTACCCATAAAGGCTCTGCGTCCTCTGTGCTCTCTGTGGTGAATCCCCCGGGGGCTAGGCTGCGGGCCGCTTGGCCTGCACGACGGCGGGAGTTTTGAGTCGCTCCGTCTCCAGAGCGGCGGGGGTCTTCAGCCGGTCCATCTCCTCCAGAAAGCGCAGGGTGATGGTGCTCTTCAGATCGTTGCGGCTTCGTACCGGGGCCACGAACTTGCCCACCAGCACCGTCTTGTCTCCCTCAATGAAGACCATTACCCTGGGCTGCTGGTCCTCCGCCTCCAGGAAAGTGGGGGTGTCGGCGGCATATACGCGCTCCGCCTCCTGGCGGGAGGGCCGGTCCTCCTGGCGGAGAATGTCCTCCAGGATGCCGCGGGCCAGCCGCACCTGCACGCCGTCGGGCACTGGGATGCTGACCTCGTCGAACATGTAGCTGCAAGACAGGAAGCGGCCGTGGACGGTGTAGTTCTGGGAGAAGTTCAGCACCGGCTGGTCCAGCACCGTGTGGTTGGGTATGTGCAGGATCCGGCCGGTAAGCTCCCCGCCGAACTTCTCGCCCTCGCCCACCTCGTCCAGCAGGAAGTGCAGGAAGCCAATGTGGGTGACGTCGCCTTTGAGGGCGCCGATGCGAATGCGGTCGCCCACGTCAAACAGCCGGGAGAACCGCAGGACAAAATACCCCACAAAGCTGGCCATGTACTTCTGCAGCGCCACCATGAAGGACAGCGCCAGCAGGGTTACGTAAACCGCCAGTTGGGGCCGGTAGATGGGTATGGTCGCGACAACCCCCACGATCAGCAACACCACTGCTCCCAGCAGCAAGGCATTGCGGGTGGAGCGGCTCTTGTCTTCTACATTGTATCCAGCAGCCATCACTCTTACTCCCGCTCTTTAGGATATCGGGTGGGCCGCTGGGGATACAAGACTGGGGGCGACGCCCAACTGCCAGTTTAGAGGGTTCGGCCCGGCCCTTGACAAGCCGGACGGTTTGACGGATGTTACTCCTGCCGTGCCGTTACTGCCCGCGGCAGAAGTCTGAAGCACAAGGAGCAACACCATGCCAGAGCGCAGACCTAGGTTGGAAGGGAAGGTTGCCATTGTCACCGGCGCCGGTTCCAGCGGGCCGGGAGTGGGCAACGGCCGGGCCACAGCGATGCTCTTTGCCCGGGAGGGCGCCAAGGTGCTGCTGGTGGATTCGGTGCTGGATCGGGCGAATGAAACGCTCGCCCTGATCCATGAGGAAGGGGGTGAGGCCTCCGCGCTGGCCGGCAACATGATCAATGCCGACGACTGCCGCCGCATGGTGGAGACGGCGGTGGCGCGCTACGGACGGCTGGACATCCTGGACAACAACGTGGGGATCTCCCGACGGGGCACCGTGGTGGAGGTCAGCGAGGCGGACTGGGACTTCGTGATGGCGGTGAACGTCAAGAGCATTGTCCTGGCCAGCAAGTTCGCCATCCCGCAAATGATCAAGTCCGGCGGCGGCTCCATCATCAACATCTCCTCCATCGCCGGGCTGCGCGCCCACAGCAGCACGCCTTACACGGCCTCCAAGGCGGCGGTGGTGGGCCTCACCTTCTCCATGGCCGCCGACCACGGGCGGGACAACATCCGAGTCAACTGCATTGCGCCTGGCCTGGTCTACACGCCCATGGTGGCTCCACGGATGGATGCGACCTTGCGGGAGCAGCGGCAGCAGGCGGCGCCGCTGGGCACGGAGGGCACTGCCTGGGACATTGCTTGGGCGGCGGTGTTTCTAGCCAGCGACGAGGCGCGTTGGGTTAGCGGCGTGGTGCTGCCGGTGGACGCTGGCCTGGCCATGACCACTCCGGCCACCTACACCACCCTGGCCCAGCAGCAATACCAACGGCCGGGGTAGGGGCGGGCTGGGGCGTATGCCCTATCCAGAAAGGGGTACGCGGAGAAAACTGTAGGGGCGACGCATGCGTCTCCCCTACACATAACACAATGGGCAATCAATCGTGAACTTCTCTGCGCTCTCTGTGGTAAATCGGTTCTCCCCTACTCCGTCGCGGGCCAGGTCTTGCCGTCCAGGGCGTGCAGCAGGGTATTCAGGGAGTGCTCGTACTTGCGGGGGTGTTGCCAGCCGTCAAATACGAAGTTGTCCAGCCGGACCAGGAACAGTACATCTTGCTCCCGCAGGTCCAGGGCAACGTCCGGGTGGGTGTGACGCCACGCTTCGATGGCCTCCCGCCCTTCCCGCACAATTCTGAGGTGCTATTGGTGTGCCAATATGTTTGCTCCTGTTTCCGTACCGCCGGGCCCCGTACCGCCTGGACATTTGATCCGGGGTAATCCGGCGCCGTTAGCTGACCGACACCAACTTAATCTCGAAGGTGAGGTCCTTGCCGGCCAGGGGGTGATTGCCGTCCAGGGTTACCTGGCTTTCGGTGAGGGCCACCACGGTGAAGGACGCCTGCCGGCCTCCAGGACCGTTGCCTTGCACCTGGACGCCCACCTCCAGGCTTATGTCTGGCGGCATATCCCCACGTTCAACCTTAATCACGCGCTCGGCATGGTGCGGCCCGTAGGCTTGGGTGGCGGCGATGGTGATGGTCTTAGAATCACCCTGCGCCATGCCCAGCACACCCTGTTCAAACCCGGGGATCATCTGCCCCTGGCCGATGGTGAACTCCAAGGGGCTGCCCCCCTGGGAGGAGTCAAAAACACTGCCGTCGGCCAGTGTGCCGGTGTAATGGACCTGAACTGTCTTGCCGCGCTGCGCCTGAGTCATCTGCACCTTCCCGTCCCAACGCAAGTTGGCCGTTGCTGGGGGTCAACATAACGGCATTATACCCTCTGGCCCCGGCTAGATGATGGCAAAAAACAGCTCTTGTTTTAGTATTGTGCTGGCGGGAATGAAATACTAGGGGACTGGCATTCAGGGGGACAGGGGCTGGCCCACCAAGCTCCAGTAGGGTATTGTCAGGCCCAGCAACACCGCCAGAGCCACTACGGTCATTACCAACCCAAAGGCAAACACCACGGGGGTTTGCAGGCCGGCTCGCTGGTAGATGAAGACGCTGGCGGTGCTTTGGGCCGGGTAGTAGATTACTGAATCGCCCACCACTACCACGGCAAGGCCGCACGCCACCGGGTTGAGGCCCAGCGCTTGGCCGGTGGACATGGCTATGGGAATGACCAGGGCCAGGTATCCGGCGATGTTGGGCACCGCCAGCCGCACCACCGCCGCCATCAATCCCAGCGCCAGGACCACCAGCATGGGTGAACTGCCCAGGTTGAGGTCCTGGATGCCCGCCACCAGGGCGCCGGAGAACCATGCCGCCGCGCCGCTGGATACCAGGGCGTGGGCCAGGGACAAAGAGGTGGCAATGACCAGGTAGTTACTCCAGCCCAAGTCTCGTTCAAAGTCCCGGAAGCTCAGCACACCCACACCGGGCAGCAGGATAATCACCAGCGCGATCAGGGCGGGCACCGCCGGCGGCAGGCCGTGGGCAAAGTCGGTGAACCACAGCAGGGCGGTGCCGAGAGCAATCAGCCCGGCGCGCACCTCCACCGGCTTGATGGGGCCGCCGCCCAGTCCGGATAAGTCCAGGGTGTCGGCCAGGCGGAAGCCGGCCCGGTGGTACAGGTACACCAGCACTCCGCCCGCCAGCAGGTTGGTGTAGAAAGGCACGCTCATCAGCAGGAACCACTGCGTCCAGGAGAAATCCCCCAGCAGCCCGGAGGCCACCACTGGGGTGATGCCTCCCGCCAGCAGGGCGGTGGACCCCAGCCGGTTCAAGGAGGCCATGGCCAGAAAAATGCCCCGGTACATGGGCGATTCCTTGGGCACCCTCCAGCGGGCCATCACCTCCTCATAGATATGCACCATGATGGCGCCGCGGGTGCTGGCGGAGGGCAAGGCGAAGGTGAGGGCGGCGAAGGAGAACAGCATCTGGAAGTAGAGCGCCCGGGGGTTGCCGCGCGCTCCGCGGATGAGTAGCACGGCCAGACGCTCCGCCAGGCCGGAGCGGTGCACCGCCATGCCCAGGGTGAGGATGCCAATGAGGAAGTAAGTTACCGGCTGGGAGAATCCGTGGAGGGCTACCCCCAGGTCGGGGACGCCGCCCAGCACCACCAGGAGGACTATGCCCACCAAGCCGGTGACCGCCGCCGGGATGACCTCGGTGAGCCACAGGGCCACGGCCAAGCCCATCACCGCCAGGGCGCGTTGCCCCTGGGCGGTAAGGCCGGGAGGTGCGGGCGCCAGCAGGATGGCGGCCATCAGAACCACGGGGATGGCCAGCTTGAGGGCCAGCACCCTGTTGGATGGACGGGTCAGAACGGTGACACCGTGTCCTTACGAGGCCCGGGGCTTGCGCCCCTTGCGGTCCAGGAAGCTCTTGAAGCCTTCCTCCACCGTCAGGCCCTTCATTCGGCCCTGGCGGGCGTTGACCTCGTTGCGGAACTGCTCCTCCTGGGACAGGCCGGTGTGCTCCAGCAGCATCTGCTTGATGTTGGCAATGCTCTGGGGCCGGTTCTTGGCAAAGCCCGCGCCAATCTCCACCGCCTTGTCCACCACCTGCGCCGCCGGCACCAGGTGGTTCAGCAACCCGAAGCGGTAGGCTTCTTCCGCAAAAATCTCCCGCCCGCTGTACAGCAGCTCCTTGGCCCGCGGCCAGCCCACCATCATGGGCAGGCTCCAGGTGGCGTTCATCTGCCCGTAGTTCACCGCCAGGAACCGAAAGCTGCTGCGCTCACACCCCACCAGCAGGTCCAGGGAGGTGGCCATCACCGTGCCGCCGCCGTAGCACAGCCCGTTGATGGCGCCGATGACCGGCTTGCTGCAGGAGGCCAGGTGCCAGGTGTAATCGGCGCGCATCGCCGTCACCCGCTCGCGTTCTTCGGGCGACAGCTCCCGGTTCTCATGAATGTCCGCGCCCGCGGAGAAGGCCCGCTCCCCGCTGCCGGTGAGCACAATGGCGCCCACCCCATCATCCCCCTCCATCTGAGTGATGGCCTGGTCCAGCTCCTGCACCAGCCCAAGGTTCAAGGCGTTCAGCACCTCGGGCCGGTTCAGGGTGACGACGGCCACCCGGTCCCGCTGGTCAATCTGGATGTGTTGATAGCTCATTTTCTCTCCCGCCAATGCCAGTATCTGCTGTCAGGAGATAATAATGCATAAGGGGGAGCGTATGCAAACTGCGGACTGCGGCGGAGGGTAAGTCCCGGGTTCTCCCCCTTGCGGAGATGCGTGATATTAGTTGAGATGACGTAGGGGCGCACCTATGTGTGCGCCCTGGGGTTGGGCGAGGCCGGGGCAGACACCCTTCGGCGCTGCTCAGGGCAGGCTCCGGTCTGCCCCTACAATTAGGTCAGGTCAGCCGCTTCCTGCCAAGCTCCGGTGGGAAGCCGGAACCGCCGCCAGTGGACCACGCGGATCCCGACACGTTCCTCTACCCGGAAGGCCACCGGCTGGGCCGGCCACTCTGGGTGCTCGTCGGACCGGCGGATCTCTAGGGTTCGCACGGCGTGGCCCATCTGTACCGCGGCTAGCCGCAGGCGCATGTGGACTTCCGGCGGCCTGAATAGCCGGGCAACGGCCCAGTCCAAGGCAGGTCCGGAATCCATCACCACCACCACGGTCCGTCCCTGGTTGCACAGCTGCCGGCAGTGCTCTAAGGAGACCAGTAGCGGCTCCCGCAGCCAGGTGGGCATGAGGGCGCTGGGGGAATCCACCAACGCCAGGCCGAAATCTCGGGGCAGGGCGTCCAGGTAACGGGCCAATCGTTCCAGCAAGGCTGCCGGCCCCAGGCTGCCCCCCCAGGGGGTAGTCTGCCCGCCAAACCCCCAAGGAGCTAGACGAAGAGGGCAAACCCCTCCAAATTGGTCCACCACAGGGCCGTAGGCCCCTATTGACCAAGTGCCGACGTCTCGGACGAGGGTTCAAATGATCCACCCAACCTATTC
>SHYG01000070.1 GCA_009692925.1 Dehalococcoidia bacterium | reverse complement strand
GGCTGGCCCTTACGCTGAGGCTAAGGTAAACCTTACGCTGCGGCCAAGGCGAACCTTGCCGGGGCGGCCTCCGCATGGCGAAAACCTGGCTGCTCGCGTTGCTATGGGAGCCAGAAACTGCTATGATATATAGAGAGGCGTGAGCCACCCTTATAAGTCGCCGGGACAGTAAAAACTGCGCTGACAATCCGGTTGACGGTGGGCCAGGCATCATCCGCGCCTTCTCGACTTCATCGGCTGGGTGACGGGAGCCACCTCGGCCTCCCACGATAAAAGACCCTGCCAACTTCACACCGGGGGACTTATGGAGCAGCACTTCCTAGAGTTTGTCAAAACCCTGCCCGACCGCGAAAACGTCCGATCGTTAAGCCTGGCGGAGCTAGACCAAGAAGCCCGGCCTTATGGCCGTATAACCAGCAACCAGAGCCTCAGCTACTTCTCCAACGTCCGCAACCGCAATGCCCGAGACACAGTAGTCTTCGGCAGTGACCGGGTGGCAACCAAGAAGCCCACCGAACGCCAGAAGACCATTCAAGAGAAAAAGGATCAGACCCTCAAGGCGGTGGAAGCCTACCTCCAGCGGGCGCCCCTAATCCGAGTCCAGCGCACCATCGGCGACAACAAATCCTTCAACCCCAAGTGCAACCTCTTCCTCTCCGTCCAGCGCTCCGACAACATCCGTCAAGCCTGCCTGTGGAGCCACACCCTGCGCGAATACTCCTCCCGGGACGCCGGCCCCGAGCTCTACCAGGTGTGCATCCCCGAATGGCCGGAAGAGGAGCGGCAGGTGCTGGTCTTTCCCGAGCTCAACCTGAACGTGGTGCTGGGCATTGACTATGTTGGGGAAGTTAAGATGGGTTTTCTCCGCATGGCCATGTGGGACGCCAAAGAGGCGGGGATGCTTAGCCTCCACGCTGGCTCCAAGACCGTCACCGCGCGCCAGGCCAGCGGCAGCACCAAGCGCTACGGCATGATCTTCTTCGGGCTGTCCGGCACCGGCAAGACCACCCACTCCTGCCACAACCACGGGCTGAACGCCCGGGGGGAGGGCATGGACATCCTCCAGGACGACATCGTTTTCCTGGCCAATGATGGCAGCGCCCTGGGCACCGAGCGGGGTTTTTACCTAAAGACCGAGGGACTGCACCCGGAGACCCAGGCGGTGGTCTGGAAGGCCCTGGCCGGCCCCGAAGCGCTGTTTGAAAACGTGATGCTGACCGACGGGGGGGAGGTCGACTACGCCGATCTGTCGCTGGGCGGCAACGGCCGGGCAGTTATCCCCCGCGAAAGTATGGCGCCCCACGTGGGCCCCAACATTGACCTGCCTCCTGCCAGCGAGCTGGATGGCTTGATTGTAGCCTTCATCACCCGCCGCATGACGGTGCTGCCCATTGTATCCAAGCTCAACGCGGAGCAGGCCGCCGCCGCCTTTATGCTGGGGGAAAGCGTGGAGACCAGCGCGGGCGACCCCCGCCGGGCCGGCGAGTCGGTGCGGGTGGTGGGCACCAACCCCTTCCTGCTGGGCTCTGAGTCTGAAGAAGGGAATTGGTTCTACGACTTCGTCAAGCGCAACGGCGACCGCGTGCAGTGCTACCTGCTGAACACCGGCGGCGTGGGCGAAATCATGGAGCGCGACGCTCAGGGGCGCCCGGTAATCAAACAGAAGGTCAGCCGCATCGCCATCCCGGAGATGGCGGCAATCATCCGGGGCATCGCCCGCAACACCATCGAATGGCAGAAGGAGCCCCAGTTCGGCACGCTGGTCCCCAAGCAGGTCGAGGGCGCCGACCTGGGCAAGTACGACCCGGCGCGTTTCTACACCAAGGAGCAAGCGGCAGACTACGTCCAGCGACTCAAGGATGAGCGCCGGAAGTATCTGGCAGGCTTCCCCGGCCTTAACCCCGCGGTGGTAAAGGCCCTCGGTTAGAGGAGGATTGAACCAAATGACGACTATCGTGAATCCGTGTTTCGCGGAGGCCCTGACTTCCTTTGTGGCGGCCAAGAAGGAAGGCAAAAAGGCCATGGAGGGCTATCAGGATCTCAACCGGTTCATCGCCTGGTGCGGCAAGGAGCGTCGCGTGATGGAGCTCTCCCCCTCGGAGGTGGCCGACTACGCCCAACACGTGGGCATTTCGGGGTCCGACCCCTCCCAGCGGCTCACTCCGGTAAAGGAGTTCCTGGGGTTCTTGAAGGACGAGGGCTGGGTTCAGACCGGTTTGGCCAGCCACCTGCGGGTTCCCAGAACTCGCCGCGCCACCGGGCACAAAGGTGGCAGCCAATCGGCAGCCAACGAAGCCTCTTACATGAGTCAGGAAGGTTACCAGCGGCTGGTCGCTCAGCTTGAGGGCTTCAAGGAAGAACGGGTGGCGGTGGTGGAGGACATCAAACGGGCCATGGCCGACAAAGACTTCCGGGAGAATGCGCCTCTGGACGCCGCCAAGGAGCGGCAGGGCTTCATTGAAGCCCGCATACGGGAATTGGAAGCGGGCCTGGCCGCCACGCAGATTCTGACCAAAGACGGGACGGCGGAACACGCCCGGCAGAAGGCCAAGGTGGGCAGCAAGGTGAGCCTCAAGGACGTGGCCTCGGGCAAGAACCTCACCTACACTCTGGTGGACGCCCGAGAGGCCGACGCATCCTCCGGCAAGATCTCCACCGTGTCGCCGGTGGGCCAGGCCCTGTTGGAGCGCGCGGCGGGCGATGAGGTCGTCATCAACGTCCCCAAGGGCACCCTGCGCTACACCGTCCAGAAGGTAGAGCGCTAGAACATAAGCTGCCTCGAACACCAGCGGCCTTCCCTTTATCCGAGATACATGGGGAAGGCCGCTTCGTTTGCCAGTATCAAAGGTCAATGCTCCCAGCCTCGGACATCCTGGAACCGGTATACTTGGATGCAACTCTCACCACAGAGAACACAGAGTCCGCAGAGATTGACTGGAAGGGATTCCCCTCCGTGTTCTCTGTGGCCTCTGTGGTAAAAATATCTGGAGCGGCCTGCGTGGAAGTAGTCTTTAGCCGGGGCGTGTACCTGCCGGAGCTGGACCTGTGGCTGGACTCCTTGCGCCGCCGGGACATGGGCGTCATCTCCCACGCCCACAGCGACCACACGGCGCGCCACCACCGGGCGGTGCTGACCCCCGGCACGCGCCTGCTGCTGTCGGACTACCTGCCGGACCGCGCCGGCCACGTGACGCTGGAGTTCCACGAGCCGCTGGAGACGGAGCGCTACACTATGACCCTGTACCCGGCGGGGCACTGCTTAGGCTCCGCCCAGGCTTTGGTAGTGTCCAAAGCCACCGGCGAGCGGGTGCTCTACACCGGAGATTTCAAGGCCCGCGCCAGTTGCATCAACGAGCCGCTGGAGCCGGCGCCCTGCGATACCCTGGTGATGGAAGCCACCTACGGCCGCCCCGAGTACACCTTCCCACCGGAGGAGCAGGTGCTGGCCACCGCCTGCCGCACCCTGGAGGGCTGGCTGTCCAAGGGGGAGCGCCCTGTGGTGCTGGGCTGGCGGCTGGGCAAGTCTCAGGAGATTCTGCACCACCTGCTGTCCCAGGGTTTTGAGGTGGCGGTGGAGGAGAGCGCCCACCGCATTGCCCAGCGCTACCAGCAGGCCGGGGTGCGCTTCCCCGGCGCATTCGTCCCCTTTGATGCACACAGCCCGTGGCGCGAGGGCCAGGTGCTCATTGCGCCGCCGGGGGCCAAGACCAGAAACCTGCTGGGAAAAACCAAGGGGCTGCGCTTCATGGAGCTGACCGGCTGGGCACTGAACGGCCGCCGCCCCTGGGGCCGCCGTGGCGACGCGGACCTGCCCTTCAGCGACCATGCCGACTTCAACGAGCTGGTGGAGTACGTGGCGCGGGTGAAGCCCAAGCAGGTGTACACCGTCAACGGCTTCCCCGAGCTGGCAGCCCACCTGCGCAGCCTAGGCTACCCCGCAGTGCACCTGAACGCCAAGGGCCAGCCCGACGACGCGGGCACGCAGATGCGGATGATGTGAGCGACGATCAAACTTAATCAAGCAAACCCGACTTCGAGAAGCGGAAGGCAATACTGCTCGGCATAAGGGGGATTAGCCTTGGTGTTGAAGAAAATAGAAATAAAGGAAAAGGAAGAATTGGAACCCATTCTCTTCACACACCCAGACCTGATAGAAGATGGAATGAGATCAGTTGAACACCAAATAGCCACTCCCACAGGTCCCCTAGACTTACTATTAGTAGACGAAGGCGGATCGTTATGCGTTGTAGAGTTAAAAAATTAGGTGGTGGACGGGGAAAACCATCTTCTTCAAGGACTTCGGTACTACGACTGGGTGCTTGAGAACAGAGCTTGGATTTGGCTAACTTACCAGAACAAAGGTGTAGACGCGCGAAAGGAGCCCCGGCTCGTTCTAGTAGCTCCTGACTTTTCCAGCGACCTTAAGAGATTAGCTAAGTATCTCGCAGTTGAAGTTGAGCTATTTCGATACCAGGCTCTTGAATTACCAACAGGGGAAAAGACCGTAATCTGCAATGAATTGCTCTACGACGAGCGCCCCGAAATTCCGAGGCTTCCGTCCGTTCCTCAGGCTACCGAGAGGATAAAGGACACGTCTGTTCAAGGGCTGTTCTCACAGTGTCTAAACGAGTTGCGCGATGCGGGCTTTGAACTCCAAGCAAGAGCAGGAGACACTATCTCTGGCTTTTACCGAGGCAAGCGAATTCTACGGATACATCCAAAACAACAATTTTTCGCAGTTCGCATCCAAGCAGCCGACAATCAATTGAGCAACAGGATTCGGATCGAGTCCCCTGACTCTTGGCGGAGCGTCTTTGAAAAGCGCATCAAGCCCAGACTTGAGGAGTTGATGTCATCGTGACAAGTCGGCCCACCCTTAGCCCCCCTTTCGCAAAGGGGGGTTGGGGGGATTTCCGGCCACTCGCACTGAAACCACTTCAAGGATTGCTTCCACCACCGCATCCAGTTCCTGCAACACCTGCAAGTTATTGAAGCGCAGCACCCTCAACCCTAGACTCTCCAGGAAGACATCCCGCTGCACATCCCTTTCGGCGTGACCCGCCTACAAGTGCTGCGACCCATCTACTTCCACCACTAATTGTGCCCTGGGGGCGTAAAAGTCCACGATGTAATTGCCGATGGGCTTCTGCCGGTAAACCTGGACGCCCAAGACTTGTTTGAGTCGCAGCCTTGACCACAGCGCAAGTTCACTGTTGGCCATGTGCGCGCGAAGCTGACGGGCGCGGTCTTTCAGGGCAGGGTTGTATTTCAGCATAGGTTGTTGAGGCGAGGAAAGAAATCCCCCCAACCCCCCTTTGCGAAAGGGGGGCTAGTTCGTAGGGGCGACGCATGCGTCGCCCCTACCCAGAACACAATCAGGTCTGCGGAAGGCTAATCCGGCGTCGTCCCCACCGCGGGCAGGGTGGAGGCCTCGTCTGCGGCGAGGAAGCGGTTGACGGCGCTGAGGTAGGCCTTGGCGCTGGCTACAATGATGTCGGTGGCGGCGCCGCGGCCGGTGTAAATCTTGCCGTCCTTCTCCACCCGCACCGTCACCGTGCCCAGCGCGTCCAGGCCCTCGTCCACCGCCTGCACGTTGAAGTCCACCAGCTTGCCGGAAGAGCCTACCACCCGGTCAATGGCCTTGCACACCGCGTCCACCGGGCCGTTGCCGGTGCAGGCGTCGCTGAGCACGTCGCCGGAGGGCCCGATGAGCCGCACGGTGGCGGTGGCGATGTTGTGGTCGCCGCCCACAAACTGGACGTGGTCCAGGGTGTAGCTCACCGGCTCGCCGGCCACCCGCTTCTCCTCGTCCATGAGAATTTCCAGATCGCGGTCGGTGACCTCCCGCTTCTTGTCCGCCAGCAGCTTGAAGGACTCAAACACCTTGGAGATTTCGTCGCGGGAGAGCTTGAAGCCCAGGGCTTCCAGGCGCGACTGCAAGCCGGCCCGCCCGCTGAGCTTGCCCAGCACCAGGCTGCTGCCCGGCACGCCCACCCGCTCGGGGCGCATTACCTCGTAGGTGGAGCGGTCCTTGAGCACGCCATCCTGGTGAATGCCCGAAGCGTGGCGGAAGGCGTTCTCACCCACCACGGCCTTGTTGGCCTGCACCGACATTCCGGTGATCCGGCTCACCAGCCGGCTGGTGGGGTAGAGCTGGGTGGTGTCCACGCCGATATCCACCTTGAACAGGTCCTTGCGGGTGTCCAGGGCCATGATAATCTCTTCCAGGGAGGCGTTGCCCGCCCGCTCGCCGATGCCGTTGATGCAGCCCTCCACCTGCCGGGCGCCGGCTTCCACCGCCGCCAGGCTGTTGGACACCGCCAAACCCAGGTCGTTGTGGCAGTGGACGCTGATGGTCACTTTATCGATTCCGGCCACCTGGCGCTGGATGTCACGGATGAGGGCGCCGAAGGCGGAGGGGATGGCGTAACCCACGGTGTCGGCGACGTTGATGGTGGTGGCGCCCGCCCGTATTACCGCCTCCAGCATTTGGAAGAGGTACTCCGGGTTGGTGCGAGTGGCGTCCATTGGGGAGAACTCCACGTCGGAGCAGTACCTCTTGGCCCGCGTCACCATGGACACCGCCATGTCCATAACCTCTTCCCGGTTCTTGCGGAGCTGGTGCAGCACCTGGATGTCCGACGACGACAGGAAGACGTGGATGCGCGGCGACTCGGCATGCTTGACCGCCTCCCACGCCTGGTCCACGTCGTTGGCCACTGCCCGCGCCAGGGAGGCGATGACGGGCCCCCGCACCTGGCGGGCGATGTTGCTCACCGCCTGGAAGTCGCCGGGGGAGCTGGCGGCAAAGCCGGCCTCAATGATATCCACCCTGAGGCGGGACAGTTGCCGCGCGATCTCCAGCTTCTCGTCAGCAGTCATGCCGATGCCGGCGGACTGCTCTCCGTCGCGCAGGGTGGTGTCCAAAAACCTTACTCGATCGTTAGCCATCTCAATCACCTGTTGCCTGTCTGCGGTAATTTTGGCTGTCAGCTTTCCGCAATCAGCCCGCCAGCTCCCCTTACACTTCCTTGGGGTTCATCCAGGGCATCATGGAGCGCAGCTCCTTGCCTACTTTCTCGATGGGAGCGTCGCGGCCCGCCTGGCGCAGGGGGTTAAAGCGCGGGCGGCCCTCGTGGTTCTCGTTAATCCACTCGCGGGCAAAGCTGCCGTCCTGAATCTCCTTGAGGATCTTCCGCATGTTCTGGCGCACGTGCTCGTCAATGACCCGGGGGCCGCGAGACAAGTCGCCGTACTCGGCGGTGTCGCTGATCGAGTACCGCATGTAGTTGAAGCCTCCCTGGTAGATGAGGTCAACGATGAGCTTCATCTCGTGCAGGCACTCAAAGTAGGCCATTTCCGGCGGGTAGCCCGCCTCCACCAGGGTCTCGTAGCCAGCCTTGATAAGGCCAGTAATTCCGCCGCACAGCACGGTCTGCTCGCCGAACAGATCGGTTTCGGTCTCATCCTTGAAGGTGGTCTCAATCACCCCTGAGCGGGTGCAACCGACGCCCATGGCGTAGGCCAAGCCAATCTTCTTGGCGTTTCCGGTGGCATCCTGGTGGATAGCCAGCAGGCCCGGCACGCCGATGCCCTCCGTGAATAACTCCCGCATACGGTGCCCGGGGGCCTTGGGCGCCACCATGAGCACGTCAATGTCTCTGGGCGGCGTCACCTCTTTGTAGTGGACGTTGAAGCCGTGGGCAAACATTAAAGCGCTGCCCGGACGCAGGTGCGGGCCAATCTGCTCCCGGTAGACCTGCCCCTGCAGGTGGTCGGGGATCAGGATCATCACCACATCGGACTCGCGGGTTACCTGCGGCACGTCAGCAACCTGGAGTCCCGCCTTTTGGGCGACGGCGCGGCTCTTGCTGCCGGGGTAGAGGCCCACCATGACCTGCTGGCCGCTGTCCTTCAGGTTGAGGGCATGGGCGTGGCCCTGGCTGCCGTAGCCGATAATGCCGATGGTCTTGCCGGCCAGGTTTCCCAGGTCGGCGTCCTTGTCGTAGTAGATAGTCACCATGTTGTCGTCAACTCTCCTTACGTTTGGGGCCCTTAAGCCACTAGTCCGCGCCCGCTGGAAGCCCCACCGCTCCCCGCTACCCCCATCCCCCTAGCCCCGTTCTCCCTGAGGGAGAACGGGGAATTAAGAACCTTTGGGGGACACCCCCAAACCCCCGGCGGGGGCAGAGCCCACTTCAGTAACCCTTCTCAAAGCGTGTTTAAAAAGTCTCTCTGCCTGCCAACGGGGAGAGGAACGGGTCGTCCCGCCCCCCCTTACGAAGGGGGGACTATAGGGGGGCGTACCCCGACTTACGCCGCGCAGCGCTGGGCGCAGACCACCCCCTCTGTATCTCCCCCTTCGTAAGGGGGAGATAGGACGCTTTTTAGACTCCCCTGCTCAGACACCTTCGTAATCAACTCGCCCCTGGATTGATGCTTCCGGACGCCGGCCCGCCCCCACGCCATCGCTCACCCGGCCCTCGGCCTGACCCCGGACCATGGCCACCCGGCCGGTCCGCATCATCTCTTTGATGCCAAAGGGCTTCAGCAGGTTGGCCAGGGCGTTAATCTTGTCTTCCTCTCCGGTGACCTCAATCACCAGGGACTGAGAACCCACGTCCACTATTGAGGCGCGGAACAGGTGCACCAGCTGCACAATCTCGTTGCGGTTGGAGGCGCTGGACTCCACTTTAATCAGCGCGAGCTCCCGCGCCACGGTCTCCTGGTCCGACAGGTCGGAGATGCCCACCACGTCGATCAGCTTGCCCATTTGGCTCGTAACCTGATCCACCGTGCCCTGATCTCCGTTGACCACAAAGGTCATGCGCGACAGCCCTGCCCGCTCGCTGTTGCCCACCGCCAGGCTGACAATGTTGAACCCCCGCCGCCGGAACAGGCTGGCCACGCGGGCCAGAACACCGGGCTTGTCCTGCACTAGGGCCGTGATAGTATGCTGATTGCCGTTGCTACCCATGTAAGGGGTTACCTCTCATGGCGGAGTTCCGCGGGCGACGGCTCTTCCATCATCTCCCGCACCGACTCCCCCGCCGGGATCATGGGGTATACGTTCTCGTCCTGCTTGACCACGAAATCCACCACCACGGGGCCGGGCGTAGCCATGGCCTGCTGGATGGCGGAAGCCACCTGGCTCTTGTCCGTTACCCGAATGCCGGGAATGCCAAAGGCATCCGCCAGCTTTACAAAGTCCGGGTTGGCGCTGTACACGGTGGCGCAGTAGTCCTTGTTGTAGAAAATGTCCTGCCACTGGCGCACCATGCCCAGGGTGCCGTTGTTAATGATGGCAAACTTAACCGGGATGTTGTTCTCCACCGCGGTGGCCAGGTCGCACATGGTCATCTGGAACCCGCCGTCGCCGGCAATGGACCACACGGTGCGGTCCGGACACCCCACCTGGGCTCCCAGGGCCGCGGGCACCTCAAAGCCCATGGCACCCAGTCCGCCCGAGGTAATCAGGGTGTTGGGGTCCTTGAAGCCGTAGTGCTGGGCGGCCCACATCTGGTGCTGGCCCACGCCGGTGACGATGATGGCCTTGCCCTCGGTAATCTGCGATAGCTGTCGCAAAACGAACTGGGGCAGCAGGGCTTCCGTCTCGCGGATGTTCAGGGAGGGGTGCTCCGACCGCAGGGTGTCCACGCTGCGCAGCCACTCCACCCGCACTTTGCGGTGCACGAGAGGGAGCAGTTGGCGCAGCACGCACTTCACGTCGCCCAGCACCGGAGCGTGGGGCTTGACGTTCTTGCCCAGCTCCGAGGGGTCGATATCCACATGGACTACCTTGGCGTTGGGGGCAAAGTCCCGCAGCCGGCCGGTCACCCGGTCGTCAAAGCGCATGCCCAGGGCAATCACCACGTCGGCCCGGTCAATGGCCAGACTGGCGTAGGCCATGCCGTGCATCCCCGGCATGCCCACGTTCAGGTAGTGGTCCGTGGGGAAGGAGCTGATGCCCAGCAGTGTGGTGATGACGGGGATCTGGGCCTTCTCCGCCAATTGCCGCAGCTCCTCATAGGCGTGGGAAATCAGCACGCCGTGCCCGGCCAGCACCACGGGGCGCTCCGCCTGGTTGATCAGCTTGGCGGCCTTAGCCACCTGGTCGGGAGCGGCGTCCGTGGGCGGGTTGTACCAGGGCAGGTTGACCGCCTCGGGCCACACAAACTCGGCGCGCTCCCCCTGCAACACGTCCTTGGGTATGTCCACCAGCACCGGACCGGGACGTCCGGTGCGGGCGATGTGAAACGCCTCTTTGATCGTCGCAGCCAGGTCGGCCACATCCATGACCAGGTAGTTATGTTTGGTGATGGGCAAGGTGATGCCGGTGACGTCGCACTCCTGGAAGGCATCGCGGCCTATGGCCGGGCGCGGCACCTGTCCGGTGATGGCGACGATGGGGATGGAGTCCATCTGCGCGGTGGCGATTCCGGTGACCAGGTTGGTGGCGCCCGGCCCGGAGGTAGCGACGCACACGCCCACCTTGCCGGTGGAGCGCGCGTAGCCATCCGCCGCCATGGCCGCCGCCTGTTCGTGGCGCACCAGGATGTGCCGAAGCTGCGGGTAACGGCTCAGGGCGCCGTAGAGGGGAAGCACTGCCCCGCCGGGCAGGCCAAAGACTACCTCCACACCTTCCTTCAGCAAACTTTCGCAGACTATCTCAGCACCAGTGAGCTTCATGACTTCTCCTTAATTGCCGGCCTGACGGAGGCCAACAAAAAACCCGTCCCCATGAAGGGACGGGTCACAATTACCCGCGGTACCACCCTTCTTTTCCGCCGGCGCTGCACTTAACCTGCGCTCTGCGCCGCGAAACTGCTTAGAGACCTTTAACGGGGTCTTCCGCCGCGCCCTGCTTTGAAGCCTGGTCAGACTTCACCATCAGGCGGGCCGCTCCAGGGCGAGTTCAGAGACTGGCTGCCACCGGACTTGCACCATGTCCTTACCGTGCCACGGCACCTAAAGGACACCGCCGGCTCTCTAGAGGCAGATTGCTCCTACTACTCCCTTTCCTTGCGGGATAAACCACTGCGAATGGTACCAGCCAACCTAACTCTCTGTCAACGCCTAACGGCCACAAAGGGCGCCTAATCTGAGAGGTTTCCGGCTAGACAATCTCCAGAATGGCGCGGGAGCCGTCTTTCACCGCGGCCACCCGAAGCAACACCCGCATGGCCTGGGCCACCCGGCCCTGCCGGCCGATTACCTTGCCCTTGTCCTCCGGAGCTACCTCCAGGTGCAGCACGATCTGCCCATCCTCGTC
>SHYG01000008.1 GCA_009692925.1 Dehalococcoidia bacterium | reverse complement strand
CACTCCCGCACCGACGGCGGCAGCAGATACCCTTGCTCTCGGTCACCCGCCAGCAGGTTGTACGCCATCCCCTCGTACCTCGCTCCATGTTTCCATGAGCTTACTGCTTTACCTACCCTGCGAGAAGGGGGTTTGTGGGACAAGCTCCATTCACATTTTAAAAGGATTTCAGGGGCATAGTACATCCAGACTCCCCCCTGAGGATTCCCAGGGGGCCGTCTCTCAAGCACTTTCCATACGTAGGGGCGGAAGATAGAATAGACGTCTAGACGCTGAGGTGAAGACCCGTTAGGGATGTTAACGAGGCTTTTCAGGTGATTTGTTACCGTCTCTCGAACCCATCCTGGCAAGTAATCGTCGGGGTGGGGCGCAGGAGTCGGTCTGAATCCGTGACGGTCAGAGAACGATAACCCTGCCATAAGAACCACCCTGCCGCCTGGCTTAGCTACTTAATGTTGATGCTGCTCAAGCCCTGGGAACCCCCAAACCCCTCCGCCCGCTCCGCCAAGGCGGCAAACAGGTTGGCGAAGCTGCGGGGCACCTCGTCCTGCCGCTCCGGGTGGCACTGCAGGCCGATGACCCAGCTATGCTCCACACTCTCTAGCCCCTCGACTAAGCCGTCCTCCACCGAGTAGGCGGTGCTCATCAGCCGGGGCGCGCGTTGGGCCTCCCGCAGCCCCTGGTGGTGCCGGCTGTTGACCCGGAAGAACCCCGCGCTGCCGATAATCGCCGCCGCCTTGGACCCCGGCGACAGAAAGATGCTGTGCTTCCGCGACACCAGCTCGCCCTCGTGGTCTTCTTCCCGGTGATCCGGCAGGTCCTGAATCAGCTTGCCGCCGAAGGCCACGTTCAGGAGCTGCATCCCCCGGCAGATGGCCAACACCGGCATATCCCGGCCCAGCGCATAGTCCAGTAGCTTCAGCTCCAGCGCGTCTAGGGGCCGGCACAGGTGCAACCCGGCGCTGGGGTCTGGCGCCGCGCCGTATCTGGCGGGATCCACGTCGGGCCCGCCGGAAAGCAGCAGCCCGCCCGCGCCCTGAAGCAGGTCCTCGGCTGGCCCGTCAGCTTCGGGCGTCAGGAGGCGCACAGCGGCCCCCAGGGACTCCATGACCTGGATGTACTGGCGGGCGTTGGACGCGTCAACCGAACTGATGGCCACGAGCGACATATCTAGCTATATTGTACCTGAACCAGCTTGGGCGGTACAGCCGTGCTTGGTGCGGAATGCCGCCAGTTTTCCTGGGGTGACTGCCCTGGCAGGGGGCGACGAAATTTGGTAAGCTAGACACAGTGTCAGCAAGCCAGGTGAGTCAGCTATGAAAGAAGTAATCCAGGAAGCCGTCACCCTCCTCAACGAGGGCCAGCAGGTGGTGTTGGCTACGGTGGTGCGCACCAAAGGCTCCACCCCTCAGAAGCCCGGCGCCAAGCTGCTGGTGCGTTCCGACGGCACCGGCGTGGGCACCCTGGGCGGCGGCTGCGTGGAAGGTGATATCTGGTTCGCCGCCAAGGAGATGCTGCGCCGCAACGGCGGGCCTGAGTTCAAGGACTACTACCTGAACGAGGACATCGCCGCCCGCGACGGCCTGGTGTGCGGCGGCACCATGTACTTCTTCCTTGAGCCTATCCGGGAGCCGGGCGACTTTGTGCCCATCGCCAGCCAGCTCCTGGACGCATATAACGGCGGCGACCCGGTGGCCCTGGCTACAGTGGTCAAAGTCCCCGAGGGGGCGACTAATATCGGCGCCAAGCTGCTGCTGCGCTACGACGGCACCGTGGCGGGCTCCCTGGGCAACGCCGCCCTGGACGAGCGCGCCATCGACATCGCCCGCCGTCTGGCCGACGTGGGCAGCAACGAGCACTTCGCCACCGACGACGGCACCGAGGTTTTTGTGGAGGGGTTCACCACGCCGCCCACAATGGTGCTGGTGGGGGGCGGCCACGTGGGCAAGGCCACCGCGGATTTGGCCAATACCCTGGGCTACCGGGTGTTTGTGGTGGACGACCGGGAGGAGTTCGCCAACGCCACTCGGTTCCCTTACGCCGAGCATCTGGCGGTCACCAGCTACGACAAGTGGCCCGATCTGCTGCCGATTAACGTTAACAGCTTCATCGTGGTGCTCACCCGGGGCCACCGCTACGACGACATGGCCCTGGACGCGGCCCTCCACACGCGCGCCCGCTACGTCGGCCTCATGGGCAGCAAGCGCAAGACCCTGATGATCTACCAGCGGCTGCTCCAGCAGGGCCGGTCCATTGAGCGGCTCAAGCAGGTGCACGCTCCCATCGGGCTGGACATCGGCGCCATCAACCCGGAGGAGCTGGCCGTTAGTATCATGGCGGAGATCATCATGGTGCGCCGTGGCGGCAAGGGCGGCCAGATGCAGATGGCGGAGTGGTACCTGGACCGGGTGGCCGGCAAGGCCCGCCGCGCCCTGGAAGTGTAGCATGAGTCATTCCGGCGAAAGCCGGAATCCAACCACTTCGCCTAGTCACGTGAGGATGGATGCAAAAATGTCACCCTGGGTTCCGCCCTCCGCCGGCTTGTCTTAGCGGCGAGCGTAAGGAACGACGAAGTGACCCAAGGGGCGTTACTGGATACCAAACTCCGGGATGACTCATGTACCCAGCCTCCCCAGGCTCCAATGTCCGTAGCGGCGCTGCTGCTGGCGGCGGGAGAGTCCCGCCGCATGGGCCGACCCAAGGCCCTGCTCCCCTGGCCCTTCCACTATGGCGAGGGCACTACTTTGCTGGCCCACCAGATTCTTGCCCTCAAGGCGGCAGGCGTGGACTGGGTGGTGGTGGTGCTGGGCCACCAGGCGGCGGCGCTGCGGGCCGCGGTGGAACCCCGCCTGCCGGGCCACCTGGCGGGTATCTCCTGGACCGTCAACCCCCATTACCGTCAGGGCAAGACCACCTCAGTTAAGGCGGGCCTGGCTGCTCTGGGATCAGTGCCTTGCGACGCCCTGCTCCTCCTCAACGTAGACCAGCCTCGCACCGCGGAGACCCTGCGCCATCTGCTGGCGGAGCACCGACGGGGCGGGAGCCTCATCACCATCCCCACTTATCAGGGCAAGGGAGGCCATCCGGTGGTGCTGGATGGTTCCTTGCTAGAGGAGCTGCGGGAGATCGACGAGGCGACGGAGGGCCTGCGGGCGCTGGTGCGCCGCCACCGGGATGGAGTGAGGCGCGTGGCAGTGGACGCCGCCGAGGTGCTGTGGGACTTGAACACCCCGGAGGAGTACCAGGCGGCGGTGCAGGGATAGCCGGCGCAGGGCCACTGCCCCCAAAAAGTGAGGGGACCCGATTGTCCAACCGGGTCCCCTTTGGTCTCTCAACCCCGCCGCCCTGCGCGTTCGGTCTTCACAACCTGACGGGCCGCCCCGTTTGGAGCATACGGCCAGCTATCTACACACTACAAGGCTTGCGGTTCCGATCCGCCTGCCCAGTGCCCATGTCCTCTGTTATCTTGCCCCTCCGGCAGGGTGGCTACAAGGAAACTCCCAACGGTGGAACAGGACGAAGAGCCTAACCATCTAGCACCTCCTTGCAGTATTTCGCACCGCAGTGCGTCTTTCTTGATGCTTTAATTCACTCCTACAATCCCTGCCGAAGGTCTCTCCTGAGCCAGACGAAGGGACGCGGGTCGCCGGGATTTGGGGATTAGGGGTCCTTTTTGTTTGATTGGGTATAATTAGGTCGCCAATTCTAGCAGGGTGCTGAAAAGTGGGTCGACGGCCCGAAAGCGTCCCAATTTTCGTATCTGAGAGTCCGTCCATTTTTCGCAAAATCGGGGTTTTTCAGCAGGCTGCTAGTGGGGGTTCAGCACGTGCGGGCGCTAATCCTGTCGGATATCCACTCCAACTTGGAAGCCCTGGAGGCGGTGGTGGCCGACGCCCAAGAGCGGGGCGGCTTCAACGAAATCTGGTGTCTGGGGGACACCGTGGGCTACGGGCCAGACCCCGATGCATGTTTGGACCTGCTGCGCCCCGGCGTGTCTGGGCTGGGGGGTCACCAGCTGCGTATAGTCGTCGGCAACCACGACCACGCCGCCGTGGGGAAAATGGGTGTGGAAGAATTCAACGACGCCGCTGCGGCCGCCGCCCGCTGGACCTCCAGCCGGCTCTCCCAGGACCATGCCGCGTTCCTGTCCGGTCTGCCCCTGGTGATTACCCAGGGACCCTTCACCCTGGTGCATGGCAGCCTGCGGGACCCCCTGTGGGAGTACCTGATGAGTGCCGAGGCGGCCCTGGGCACCCTGAAACGCCTCACCACCCGTTTTTGCCTGGTGGGCCACACCCATATCCCCTTTATCTGCCGGGAAAACGGCGGATTCCCCAAGTTCGTGGAGTTCACCGAAGACCAGGTGTTTAGCCTGGGAGAAGAGCGCTGGATCATCAACCCCGGCGGTGTGGGCCAGCCCCGGGACCGGGACCCGCGCCCCAGCTACGCCATCTACGACAGCCAGCCGGCCACGGTGGAACGCCACCGGGTGACCTACCCTATTGCCAAGACCCAGGAAAAGATGCGCCGGGCCGGACTGCCCCCGCCACTAATCCAGCGCCTGGACCATGGGGTGTAGCGCCGCGCGGCCCAGGCGGGCCTGGCCCCAACCTTGGGGATTCCTAACAGGGTGCTGAAAAAGGGGTCGACGGCCCGAAAGCGTCCCAATTTTCGTATCTGAGAGTCCGTCCATTTTTCGCAAGATCGGGGTTTTTCAGCAGCCTGCTAAGGGCTATTGCCCAGCGCCCTGCCGGGGGGGCTAACGGTTCTCTTGACAAGCCAGTCAGTGGTTGATAAATTGTGATACGGTTTATATTCATGCGAGATACTGCGTGGCCCGCTAGCTCAATTGGCAGAGCAAAGGACTCTTAATCCTTAGGTTCTCGGTTCGACTCCGAGGCGGGTCACCACCCATTCCAAATCAGTTGTTTGTTGCTCCAGGCTGGCTCCAGGGGGAAGTGTCGAAACTGGCAGACGAGCATGACTTAGGATCATGTGCTGAAAGGCGTGGGAGTTCGAGTCTCCCCTTCCCCACCAGCGGAACCGCTGCCAATTTACCCCGCGGGTGCGGCCCGGGCCATCTGCCAGTCCCCAGAAAAGCCCCGGGTAGTCAAGCCTTTGTTATGAGGAGGACCGGTGGCGACACTACTGGAAGTGAAAGACCTATGCACTCAGTTCTTCACCTTTGCCGGTGTGGTCAAGGCCGTAGACGGCATATCCTATGAGGTGGATGAAGGGGAAACGCTGGGCTTGGTTGGTGAGAGCGGGTGCGGCAAGAGCGTAAGCGCCCTGTCCTTGATGCGGCTCATCCCCGACCCGCCGGGCAAGATCGTCCGCGGAGAGATCCTGTTTGACGGCGAGGATGTCCTCAAGATTGATATGGATGACATGCGCCGCATTCGTGGCGCCAAGATGGCCATGGTGTTTCAAGAGCCCATGACCTCCCTTAACCCGGTGCTTACCGTGGAGCGGCAGCTCAGCGAGACGCTGCAGCTGCACAAAGGCCTGTCCCGGCAGCAGGGCCGCCAAGAGGCGGTGAACCTGCTGGCCCGAGTCGGCATCCCTGACCCGGAGCGCCGGGTGCGCCAGTATCCCCACCAGTTCAGCGGCGGCATGCGACAGCGCGTGATGATCGCCATGGCCCTGAGCTGCAACCCCAAGCTCATCATCGCCGACGAGCCGACCACCGCCCTGGACGTCACCATCCAGGCCCAGATCCTGGAGCTGATGAAATCCCTCACCACCGAGTTTGGGGTGGCCCTCATTGTCATCACCCACAACCTGGGGGTGGTGGCGCGCTACGCCGACCGGGTCAACATCATGTACGCGGGCAAGATCATTGAGCGAGGCACGTCCAAGCAGATTTACAGCAACCCCCGGCACCCCTACACCGTGGGCCTGCTGCGGTCCGTGCCCCGGCTGGACCAGCCGCGCCGCGCCAAGCTGGACCCCATTGAAGGCCAGCCGCCTGACCTGGTGAACCTGCCCATCGGCTGCTCCTTCCGCGCCCGGTGCCGCTGGGCGGTGGACAAGTGCGCCACCGATACCCCGCCGCTGATGGTGGTGGAGGACGGGCACTGGTCCGCCTGCTGGCGCACGGAAGAGCTGGGCGCCCACGCCCTGGACATTGGCAACCAACCCGCCGCATCTGATAACGGCGCCAAGGTCGCGACCCCGGCCCGGCAACCCCGGAGCCCCAGATCCCAGCCAGCGAGAGGGGGTTAAGCAGCCATGACTACCATGACCGCTGCCGAAGCAAGAGGCCAGTCCACGGTCAACCTGGGAGATGTCCTCCTTGAGGTTAAGAACCTCAAAATGTACTTCCCGGTCACCGCGGGTTTAATTTTACAGCGCACCGTCGGCCACGTTAAGGCGGTGGACGACATCAGCTTTGTAGTCCGCCGGGGCGAGACCCTGGGGCTGGTTGGGGAGTCGGGGTGCGGCAAGACCACCACCGGACGGTGCATTCTCCAGCTCTACAAGCCCACCTCCGGCACCATTAAATTTGAGGGCCAGAGTCTGACGGAGCTGGGCACCCGGCAGATGCGCATAATGCGGCGGAAGATGCAGGTCATCTTCCAAGACCCCTACAGCTCCCTTAACCCGCGCATGACTGCCGGCAACATCATCGGCGAGCCGCTGATTGTCCACGGGCTGGTCAAGACCAAGGAAGAGTACAAGAACAAGGTGGGAGACCTGCTCAAGGACGTGGGTCTGAACCCCTACATGGCCGACCGGTTCCCCCATGAGTTCAGCGGCGGCCAGCGCCAGCGCATCGGCGTGGCCCGGGCGCTGTCCGTGAACCCACAGTTCATTGTGGCCGACGAGCCGGTGTCCGCCCTGGACGTGTCCATCCAGGCCCAGATTATCAACCTGATGGAAGAGCTTCAGGAGAAGTTCTCCCTCACTTACCTGTTCATTGCCCATGACCTGGCGGTGGTTCGCCACATCAGCGACCGGGTGGGCGTAATGTACCTGGGCCGCCTGATGGAGGTTGCCGACCGCAACGACATTTACTTCAAGCCCCTGCATCCTTATACCAAGGCCCTGCTATCTGCGGTGCCCATACCGGACCCCGTCATTGATGCCCAGCGGGAGCGCGTGTTTCTGACCGGCGAGGTGCCCAGCCCGCTGAATCCTCCCAGCGGCTGCGTCTTTCACCCCCGCTGTCCCCTGGTCACGGACCAGTGCTCCCAGGTTATCCCTCAGCTGCGCGAGGTGGAGTCTAACCACTGGGCCGCCTGCATCAACGTGCCCGGCTACGGCGCAACGTAAGCTAGCCTTTAGCAATCAGCTATCAGCGGTCAGCAGGGGCACGGTGCGCCGTGCCCCTGCCTCATTGCTGGTATTAGCCCGCCATGATACGATGACACTACTATGAACATGGTAACTGCCTTCACGCCCGCCGTCATCCGCAACTTCTGCATCATCGCCCACATTGACCACGGCAAGTCCACCCTGGCCGACCGCTTCCTGGAGATTACCGGCACCGTCCGACTTCAGGAGATGAAGGCGCAGCACATGGACCAGATGGACCTGGAGCGGGAGCGCGGCATCACCATCAAGGGCAAGGCGGTGACCATGTACCACCAGGCCCCAGATGGCGTTACCTACCAGCTAAACCTGATTGACACCCCCGGTCATGTGGACTTCAGCTATGAAGTCTCCCGCGCTTTGGCCTCCTGTCAGGGCGCGCTCCTGGTGGTGGACGCCAGCCAGGGCATAGAGGCCCAGACCATTGCCCACGCCCTGGTGGCGCTTCAGCATGACCTGGTGCTAATCCCCGTGGTGAACAAGGTGGACCTGCCCCAGGCCGAGCCGCAGCGGGTGTCCAGCGAGATGCAGCAGATGTTCGGCTTCCGGGAGGAGGAGGTACTCTTTGTATCGGCCAAGGCAGGCACCGGCGCCAGAGAGATTCTGGACGCCGTGGTGTCCCGGGTTTCTCCGCCCCGCGGCGATCCAGAGGCCCCGCTGCGCGCCCTGGTATTCGACTCGGTATACAACTCCTACAAAGGCATTATTGCCTACGTACGGGTGGAGGACGGCCAGGTTTCCGAGAGCGACAAGATTCAGGTGATGTCCAGCGGCAAGACTGCGGAGATTGTGGAGGTAGGGGTTTTTTCCCCCGCGCCCAAGCCCACCAAGGTGCTGACCACCGGCCAGGTGGGATACATCGCCACCGGCTTCAAAGAGGTGCGAGAGTGCAGCGTAGGGGACACCCTCACCAACGGCGCCCACCCCGCCAAGGAACCCCTGGCCGGCTACCAGCCCCTCAAGTCCATGGTTTTTGCCGGTCTCTATCCCTCAGAGGGTGAGAACTATGGCAATCTTCGCACTGCCTTGGAGAAACTCCAGCTTAACGACGCCTCCTTGACCATGGAGCCGGAAAGTAGCAATGCCCTGGGCTTTGGCTTTCGTTGCGGCTTCCTGGGGCTGATGCACTTGGACATTGTGCAGGAGCGTTTGGAGCGGGAGTACGACCTGGACATGGTGATCACTGCCCCCAGTGTGGCCTATCAAGTAGTGCTGCATAACGGCGAGACGGTGCGCATCGACAACCCATCCAAGCTCCCGTCCCTGAGCGACATTGCCGAAATCCAGGAGCCGGTGCTGAACCTGACCATCGTAACACCCAACCGGCATATCGGCCCAATCATGGAGTTGATGCACGCCCGCCGCGCCGAGTTCAAGCGCATGGAGTACATCCAGGGCTTGTCGCCCAAGTCGGGCCAGTCCGCGCCGGTGCTCAATCTGATTGCGGGCAGCCCGCCCCAAGCGCCGGAAGGCCAGACCCGAGTGCTTATGGAATACTCCATGCCCTTGGCGGAGATGCTGGCCGACTTTTACAACCAGCTCAAGTCCCGCACCCAGGGCTACGCCTCGCTGGACTACACTTTCGAGGGCTACCATGCGGCGCCTTTGGTGAAGGTGGATATCCTGGTGAACCACTTCCCGGTGGAGGCTCTGTCCATGATCCTGCACAAGGACCGGGCAGTGAACATGGGGCGATTGCTGGTCGAGAAGCTGCGGAGCTCCATCCCTCGCCAGATGTTTGAGGTGCCCATCCAGGCGGCCATCGGCAGCCGGGTGATTGCCCGCGAGACGGTGCGGGCCATGCGCAAAGATGTGCTGGCCAAGTGCTATGGCGGCGACATATCCCGCAAGCGCAAGCTGCTGGAGAAGCAGAAAGAGGGCAAGAAGCGCATGAAGAAGGTGGGCCAGGTGGAAGTGCCCCAGGAAGCCTTCCTCAGCCTCCTGAAGATCGGCAGCGAGGAGTAGGGGCCAGGCATGCCTGGCCCCTACCTGCCCTACACGCCCAACGCCTCCCGCAGCGCGCGCAGTTGCGCCAGATGCTCTCCCCAGTGGCGGGTGAAGCCCCGCTCCAGCAGCACTTGAGGGGTGCGAGTCTCGTCGCGGCCCCTGGTTTTCAGATGCACCAGCACCGACCTTCCCGCAAAGTCCCCTTCTTCCGCCATGCCCACTGCGGCCTCCAGCCCCTGAAAGAACCGCATCAGGTCGGCCCGCACCTGCTCCAGGCTGTAGGCCGCCCGCTGGGGCGTCATGTTGCTCTTGTCCGCCCACAGATCGTACTCGGTTAGCTGACCCGACAGGATTCCCATCAGCACGCGGTGTACCCCGCCGGGCGGCGTATCCAGCAGGTGGTAAATCACCTCCCGCGCCGACCATGTGGCGGGGTCAGGCTTCCAGTCCAGGCAGTAGTCCATGCCCTCCAGGGTCTGAGACAGCTCGTCCCGGATGCGGCGCACGCTGGTCAGGTGGGTCTCTTTCTGGCTGGTCATGGTTTTGCTCCTCGCAAAGCGTTCAGCTATCAGCCGGTCAGCCGTCAGCCGTCAGCGGTCAGCTATCAGGAGACCGTCCGCTGACGGCTGACAGCTATAGCAGCCCCTTCAGCATGGCCTGGGCGGACTCCCGCGTGTCCTCCCGCGCCAGGGCAAACTCCAGAGAGGCCCGCAGCAGGCCCAGGGGCGTGCCGGTGTCGTAGCGGCGGCCCTGGAACTGGCAGGCGTACAGCGCGTGGTTCTCCAGCAGCAGCGCCATGCCGTCGGTGAGCTGTATCTCCCCCTTGGCCCCCGGCGGGGTGCGCTCCAGGCAGTCAAAAATCTCCGGCGGCAGCAGGTAGCGGCCCACAATCGCCAGGTTGGAGGGGGCTTGCTCCCTGGGTGGCTTCTCCACCAGCCCGCGCACCCGGTGCACCCGCTCGCCCGCCGGGGTGGCCGCCACCACGCCGTAGTTGTGCACCGACTCCCAGGGCGTTTCCGCCACCGCCACCACCGCGCCGCCAAACTTGCGGTAGACTTCCAGCATCTGGGCGACCACCCCCGGCGTGTGGGAGACAATGTCGTCGGGCAGCATCACCACAAAAGGCTCATTGCCCACCGCCTGCTTGGCCATGAGCACCGCGTGGCCCAGGCCCAGGGGCTGCTGCTGGATGACAAAGGAGACCTGGGCCAGGTGCGAGGCGTGATGCACCTGCTGCGACAGGTCTTGGGCACCGCTGGCGGTCAGGCGCCGCTCCAGCGCCGGGTCGGGCTGGAAGTAGGCGACGATGGACTCTTTGCCCGGCGCAATGACGATGATGACCTGCTGGATGCCCGCCTCCGCCGCCTCTTCCACCACGTACTGGAGGGCAGGCTTGTCCAGGATGGGCAGCAGCTCCTTGGGCACCGCCTTGGTGGCGGGCAGGAAGCGGGTGCCCAAGCCAGCGGCGGGGATGACGGCTTTCAGGATTGGCGGGCGAGAAGTCATGGCTGGGCCATTCTATCATCGGGGCCAGGGTGGGACAACGAAAGTGGGCTGGAAGGCGGGCCGGCGCATTTGACACGCCAGGGGTACTAGCCTACCATTTAACTTGGAGACCGCGCTACACGGGGAGCCAGCGGTGCCCTGTACCCGCAATCCGCTATAGCGGGGTGGAACTCCTTCCCTAGGCCTGGCCAGCGGGCCTATGTCCTGGAGGATGATGTTGATAGTTGGGTCCCACGCGGCGCAGACTTGTGAACCCCGCCAGGTCCGGAAGGAAGCAACGGTAAACAGGACCCTGCGGGTGCCGTGGGAGCGCCTGACTGGAGTCACTCTTCAGGTTAAGTCTGCCTGGTCAGCGTCAACGGAAGGTGCGCGGTCTCTACGATCTATCAGCCCCCACACCCCTGCCGCCGGGGTGGGGAAAGCTGACGGCTGATAGCTGACAAGCTGTGAGCATCACTACACCCGCCCGCCGGGGAAGCGCGAAGTCCCTGGGCCAGCACTTTCTGACCGACGAGCGCATCCTGGAACGTATTGTAACTGCCGCGGAGATAGTCCCCCAGGACCTGGTGCTGGAGGTGGGCCCCGGCCGCGGCGCCTTGACCCGCTTGCTGGTGGCCCAGGCCGCCCAGGTGGTGGCAGTGGAGCTGGATTCGGAGCTGGCGGCAGCCTTGCCGGCCCGGCTGGATCACCCCACCAACCTGACGGTGATTGTTGGCGATGCCCGCATTGTGGACGTCGCCGCGCTGGTGGGGCCGGGGCGCCCCCTCGGTTATAAAGTAGTAGCCAACCTGCCCTACTACGCTGCTAATCCCATCATTCGCCGCTTTCTCGAATCGCCGCCTTGTCCCGAATTAATGGTGGTGATGGTGCAGCAAGAGGTGGCCCGCAGCATGACCGCCAGTCCTGGAGACATGAGCATCCTCTCGGTGGCGGTGCAGTTCTACGCCCAGGCGACTCTGGTGTGCGCCGTCCCGCCCTCGGCCTTCCTGCCGCCGCCCAAGGTGACCTCCGCGGTGGTGAAGCTCACCCCCTGGGTCACGCCCCCGGTGCCGCTGGCCGATCCCGCCGCCTTCTTCACTGTGGTGCGGGCCGGGTTCGCCGCGCCGCGCAAGCAGCTCCGCAACTCCCTGGCCCAGGGACTGGGAGTAGAGGTAGGCCGCGTGTCGGCGTTGCTGGACTCCCTGGGGCTGGACGGGCGCCGCCGGGCGGAGACATTGTCCCTGGAGGAGTGGGCTGGCATCTACCGTGCCTGGGAGCAGGTGAGGGATGAGGGATAAGATTGGAAGTCCTGGCCTTCGCCAAGATTAACCTCACCCTGGAGGTTCTGGGTCGCCGCCCCGACGGCTACCACGAGGTGCGCACCGTCCTCCAGACCATTGATCTGGCGGACCACCTGGAGGTCCAGCCTGCCGCATCCCTCCAGGTGGAGTGCGATGATCCGGCGCTGGCGGGGGAAGCTAACCTGGTGTGGCGGGCGGCCACGTCGCTGGCAGCGAGCCAGGGCATCCGGCCCCAGGCCCGCATCCGCATCCACAAGGCCATCCCCGTGGGCATGGGCTTGGGCGGCGGCAGCAGCGACGCCGCCGCGGCCCTGGCGGCCCTCAACCGGCTGTGGAAGTTGGATCTTCCCACACCCGAGCTGGCCTTGGTGGCTGCCGGTCTGGGCAGCGATGTGCCCTTCTTCCTCCAGGGCGGCACAGCGTTGGCCCAGGGCCGGGGCGAACTGGTCAGCCCGCTGTCTGCGCTGCCATCCCTGCCGCTGCTGCTGGTGTGCCCCAGCGAGACGATGCCGGGCAAGACCGCGCAGCTCTACTCGCGCCTCACGCCGTCCCACTACACCGGCGGCGGGGCCACTGCCCGCTTGGTGCAGGCCCTGGAACGCGGAGAGCCGCCGGAGGGCCTGCTGCACAACGTGTTTGAGGCGGTGGCCTTCCGGGTGTTTCCGGGTCTGGAGGCCCTGCGCCAGCGGCTGCAAGGCATAGCTGCCGCGGCGCCCCGCCTGTCGGGCGCGGGGCCGGCCCTGTTCTGCCTGCCCGCCACCCAGGAGGAGTACCTGCGGGCGGCCAGGGGCTTGCCACCCGAGGTCGCCAGGGCGTACCTTGTACACACCGTGGCCGCATCGCCGGTGGTGGTGTGACGGCCGCGAGATAATAAGTGCATTCGGTTTAGGGATTGTGAGCTGATAAATGAACGTACTGGGCAGTATCACCATTGGCATGAGCCCCAACATTGCGGCCTTTGGCGGGCTGCTGCTTTCCTGGCATGGCGTGTTCACCTTCATCGCGGTGGCCACGGTGGTGGGCCTGGTGCTGCGCTGGGGTACTCGCGAAGGGATGCAGCCTGACCCGGTGCTGTCGATATGCGTGTGGTCCATCATCGGCGGCATCCTGGGCGCGCGCCTGGTGCACGTCATCGACTTTTGGGGCGCCGTGTACTCCCACAACCCGCTGACGGTGTTCTACATCTGGCAGGGGGGCATCGCCCTGTACGGTGGCATCCTGGGCGGCTTTGCCGGCTGCGCTGGGTACATCACCATCCGCAATTCCCGCTGGTTCCTGGCCTTCTGGGGGCGCTTTCTCAAGTTTGCCGGAGCGGCCACTCCAGCGCAGCTGCCTGCCGTGGGCCACATGGCCGACGTGGCGGCTCCGGCCATGCTCATTGGGATGGCCATCGGGCGCATTGGCGACATCATTAACGGCGAGCACTTTGCCCGGTTCACCAGCCTGCCCTGGGGGGTGCTCTACACCCACCCGGAGAGTCTGGGACTGAGCCGCGCTGCCAGCCACCCCGCGGTGGCCTACGAGCTAATCTTCGACCTGCTGCTGGTGGCGGTGCTGTGGCCCCTGCGCCATCGCTTGCAGCCCCACGGCATGGTGTTTGCCCTGGCGGTGACCCTCTACTCCGTGGGGCGGTTCTTCCTCAGCTTCCTGCGGGAGGAGATCAACCAGTACTTCCTGGGCCTGAACGAGGCGCAGTTGGTGGCCCTGCTGGTGGTCATCGTCACCATACCCCTGCTGGTGTACAAGGCCAAACTGGTGCGCCCCGCGCCTAGAAGCGAGCAGGCGGCGGGCCGTTAGGGGACGGGGTAGGTAACAAGACTTACGACCAATGCCCGGTAGCTCGGTCTCTAAGTATTAAAATTACGGTGCCGTGCGATACCAGCGAACTCAGGGATAGGCGGAGACGTGCCAGATCTAATTGAACAACTGGACTTGCCCAGGTGCCCGCATTGTCAGGTAGACAAGCCGTCGCTCTTCCGGGCGTCGCGCTTCGCCTCAACTGCCAGTGTCGGGAGAGTTAAAAGGTGGTGGACATGTTACACATGCGCCAGATGCGGGGGAGTAGCGACTGCTGCTTCTGACCAAGAGCAAGGTGCCGTTTCGGAAATATACCCGAAACCGCCAACCGTCGATGAAACGATTCCGACCCGTGCCAAGGGGTATTTGGCACAGGCAGTCGGCTCTCTTCACGCACCAGCGGGAGCTGTGATGCTAGCTGCAAGCGCCGTGGATGCGATGCTGAAGGAGAAGGGTCTCAGACAAGGAAGTTTGTTCTCTAGGATTGATGAGGCTGCCCAACAGCACCTGATAACCGAAGAGATGAAGCGGTGGGCTCATTAGGTGCGCTTGGATGCAAATGACCAAAGGCACGCAGACGAAGATGCGGAAATGCCCGGCATCGACGACGCCACGCGGAGCGTGGAATTCGCGCGGGCCTTAGCCGAGTTTCTGTTTGTCCTACCAGCTCGCGTGAATCGGGGCCTGGGACAGGTAAAAAAGCCGGCCTAGCTCTTATCCCCGCTGGCCCGCAGGTCCGCCACCTTCAGCGCCACTGCGTCGGCTCCCCGCCAGGAGTCCTGCGTGACGGTGTAGACCAGGTCCACCCGCTGGGCGCCTGCGATCCACTTCTCAGCCTGCCAGCGATCAGCCTGATTAAACGCCAGGGCGGTCCACTCCTGCCCCGGCGAGTCTGGGTCCCGCAGCCGCAGCCGCAGGTGCTGCCCCGCTTGCCCCATGTGCCGCGCCTCCGTCACATTCACACCCCGGGTGAGGAACAGCGGCTGGGGGTTGGCGGCGCCAAAGGGCTCCAGGGTGGCCATCCAGGGCAGAAAACCGTTCCGCAGCTCCGCCAGCCTCACCTCCGCGTCAATGGTCAGCGACGGGCGCAGGTCCAGGGAGGCCAGGAGCTCATCGGCGTAGGCCGCCAGCCGCTCTGCCAGCTCCGGCAGGTTGTTGCGGGCCAGGGTGAAGCCCGCGGCCTGGGCGTGGCCGCCGTAGTGCAGGAACAGGTCCTGGCACGCCGCAAAGGCCTGGACGATGTTGAACTGGGGGATGCTGCGCCCGCTGGCCACCACCAGGTCGTCGCTAAGGGAGGCCACTGCCACCGCGGGCCGCTGGAACATCTCCGTCAGCCGCCCGGCCACCAGCCCGGCCACTCCCGGAGTGATAATCGGGTCGTCCACCAGCAGGATGGGGGGCAGCGTGGCGTGGCGCTGCACCTGGTCGATGGCGATGGCGAAGGCCGCTTCCGTCAGGCTGCGGCGGTCCTGGTTCAGCCCCTCCAGCTTGCCGGCTAGCGACTCGGCCTCGGCTTCCGAGTCGGTGGTGAGGAGCTGATAGCTGTCGATGGAGTGGCTCATGCGCCCCGCGGCGTTGAGCCGGGGGGCAATGTGGAACGCCAGCGTCTCTGTGGTGATGCGCTGGGGATTGATGCCCGCCCGCCGGTACAGGGCCAGCAGCCCGGGGCGCTGGGTGCGGGACAGCTCGGTCAGGCCCTGCTGCACCAGGAAGCGGTTTTCATCCACCAGAGGCACCAAATCGGCCACAGTGCCCAGGGCGGCCAGCCCCATCAGCCCCTGGGGCCAGGGTTGCCCGTGGAACTGGTAGAGGCCCTGCATGAGCTTGAAGGCCAGCCCCGCGCCGGACAGGTCCGGGCAGGGGTACTGGTCCTGGTCCAGCCGGGGGTTGATGATGGCGACGGCCTGGGGCAGCGTCGCCTGAGGGGTGTGGTGGTCGGTGATGATCACGTCCACGCCCTGACGCTTGGCCCGCTCCACCTCCGTCACGGAGGTTACGCCGCAGTCCACGGTGATGATCAGGCCGACCCCTTTAGCCGCCAGGTGTTGCACCGCGTCGTCGGAAAGGCCGTGGCCCTCGTCCACCCGGTGGGGCAGATACGGCACGACGGGGACTCCCATCTGTCCCAGTCCCTCAGCGACGATGGCGGTGCCGGTCAGACCGTCCACGTCAAAGTCGCCGAAGATGCCTACTTTCTCGCCCCGGCGCATGGCCTGGTACAGCCGGGGCAGCGCCCGGTCCATGCCGTATAGCCGCAAGGGGTCGTAGGGCAGCCGGTGCGGCGGCTGGAGGAAGCAGCGCAGCTTGTCGGCGGTATCAATGCCCCGGCGCAGCAGCACCGCCACCGCGGCGCGCGGCAGGTCTCGGGGGAGGGTATGGGCAGGAGTGGGTGGCGGCAGGTCCCAGCGCTTGGCGGCAGGAATCATGACCGGGGGCGCTTGTCGGCGCGGTTGTCGGACTTTTCGCGGGCCAGCCATTCCTTGCGGCGCTCGTGCCGGCGGATGTTGGCCTCAGAAACTCGCGCCACCAGCCGGCTGAGGCCGATGTACCGGAAATTGTAGCCAAAGGCGGTGTCCCAGGCGCCCCACAGGGAGTAGAGGAACAGGAGCGCGGCAAAGGCCCACAGCGTGGCGGAGAGCCGAGATAGTTGGTCCTCCTGCAGGCTGCCGAGGGTGGCCAGCACCACAATCAGGAGCAGGACCAACGCTGCCTGCAGGGCCTGGAAAGCGCCCCAGGCCAACCCCCGCCGCCGAAAGGCCCGGCCGATGTAGTAGGCCACTACCGGGCAGGGCGACAGGGCGATGTACAGGGGAAGAAAACCGCTGACGGCCAGGGGCACGCCAACGACCAGTCCGCTGCCGTGGGCCAAGGCGCTGCCCCAGCGCTCACCCTTGGTGCACTCGGCGCGTGGCGGCTCTCTCCAGCGCATCGGCCCTCCCCGAGTCAGTTGGCCCGGTTGGAATTGGCGAAGACCAGCACCGAGTTGTGGCCGCCAAACCCGAAGGAGTTGCTCATGGCCACCTGGATGCTCTTGGCGCGAGCCTTGAGGGGGATGTAGTCCAGGTCGCACTCCGGGTCGGGCTCCATGAGGTTGATGGTGGGCGGGATCATGCCGTCCCGGATGGCCAGCAGGCAGAAGGCAGCCTCCACAGCGCCGCCGGCCCCCAGCAGGTGTCCGGTCATGGACTTGGTGGAGCTGATGGGCACCCGGCAGGCGTCCTCGCCCAGGGCCACCTTGATGGCCTTGGTCTCCAGGGAGTCGTTCATTGGCGTGGAGGTGCCGTGGGCGTTCAGGTAATCCACATCGGAAGGGTCCAGCCCCGCGGCCTTCAGAGCCAGGAGCATGGCGGTGGCGGCGCTCTGCCCCGTGGGGTTAGGCTCCGTTAAGTGGTGGGCGTCGGAGGTTGAGCCGTAGCCCCGAAACTCTCCCAAGGGTGCAGCGCCCCGCCGCTGGGCGTGCTCCTGGCTTTCCAGCACCAGAATGGCCGAGCCTTCTCCCATGACGAAGCCGTCCCGCCGCTTGTCGAAGGGGCGGCTGGCCCCCTTGGGGTTCTCGTTGCAGCGGGAGAGGGCGCGCAGGGCGTTGAATCCAGCCACGGCGATGGGCGCAATGGGCGCTTCCGCCCCGCCGGCCAGCACCACGTCGGCCTGGCCCCGGCGTATCATATCCCAGCCTTGGCCCAGGGCGTCGGCGCCGCTGGAGCAGGAGGAGACCACGCAGTAGTTGGGCCCCATGGCGCCGGTAAGCATGGATACCTGGGCCGCCGCCATGTCCCCCAGCATCATGGGAATCAGGAATGGCGTGATGCGCTTGGGCCCCCGCTGAGCCAGCACGTCGTACTGCTGGGACAGGGTTAGGATGCCGCCGATGCCGCTGCCGACAATGACCCCCACGCGGTAGGGGTCTTCCGCCGCCAGGTCCAGCCCGGCGTTGCGGCAGGCTTCTTTGGCGGCCACCGCGGCGAACTGGGCAAAGCGGTCCATGCGCCGGGCCTCTTTGCGCTCCAGGTAGTTCTCCGGGTCAAACCCCTTGACCTCCGCGGCAAAGCGGGTGTCGAAGCCCTCCGTGTCGAAGGCGGAGATGGTGTCAACGCCGGACTGGCCCTGGAGCAATGCGCCCCAACTGGAGGCGGCGTCCAGCCCCAGGGGACTGATCATGCCGATGCCGGTGACCCAGACTCGGTGGTTGTCGTTCATACTCATCTGCGGGAGTGTTTTGATAAGTAGGGGCTGACTACATCCCCTCTCGCCCCCTTTGCAAAGGGGGCGAGAGGGGATGTAGGTGACAGGCTATTTCCAACTGTCTTGGATGCTTAACGCTGGACGCACCGGCCCTCTAGTCGTCGGTTTGCGCGGTGGACCGCGGTTGCTCCACCGTCACGCGGTTGAGCATGTCCGACAGCTCGGTGATGCGGGCGGAGATGTTGGCGGCCACGTCTTTGCTGCCCGCGGTCAGGGGGTCGGACAGGTTGCGCAGCGCCTCTGCCAGCTCGTTGACCCGCATCCCCACCGACTCCGCCAGGTCGCGCCGGGCGGTGGCCAGGGGCTTCGCCGAGGCCCGCAGATTCTCCGTGAGCTCTCCCACCCGCTGGGACAGGTTTTCGCCGAACTCCTTGCCGGCCATGGACATGGGGTCGGACCAGCTCCGCAGCACCTCGGTGGCCTCAGTGATGCGGTTGCTGAGGGTGTCGCCCAAGTCCCGGCGAGAAGAGGACAGCCGAAGCTGGTACGACTTCAGGATGCGGAAGATCCGGGCGTAGAGATTGTCCACCGGGTTTAGCTTGGCGGAGTAGCGGTTGAACAGCGCCTGGCTCTCCTGCAGGGACCAGCGGGGGTCCTGGAAAACTATCTGGCGGCCGGTGTACAGGTGGTAGGGCCGCATCTCCCCGGGTTGGAGCAGCTCGCCCCGCTCGTTCAAGGGCTTCAGATCGGTCCAGTTGGAGGTGGCGGGCAGCGGGGTGAGCAGGTTGGCCGTCTGGTACTTGCTGATCCCGGTAATCCAGTCGGCCATGGACATGATACTGTCTTCCGTGTCGTAGGGCAGGCCGATGATGGTCATGGCCACCACCGCGAAGCCCATCTGGTTCAGGGTCTGCAGGTCCTTGTGAACCTGCCCCGGCTCCTGGCGCTTGCGCACCAGCTTCAGGTTCTCGGCGTTGTCCGACTCCACCCCGGCGTAGATCATCTTGATGTTGGCCTCGGCCACCGCCTGGGCCAGTTCGGGGTCCTGGCCCACCTCAACGCGGGCCTGGCAGATCATGTACATGCCGTCGGTGTGACCCTTCCAGGCCTTCAGCCGCGCCAGGCGCTCGTCGCGGTACTTCACCGCCCGCAGGGGAGGCGTGTGCAGGTCGTCGGAGATGAAGACGTGGAACTTGCCGCCCCTGGACGTGTGGATCAGGCCGTCGGCGGCCAGTTCGTGCAGCTGCGTCAGGCGCTTCAGCTCCGTCTCCCGGCTGATTAGGCGGTAGCCCAGGAACTGCTGGATTACCTGGCAGTAGGTGCACTTCTCTGTGCAGCCGCGCACGGTCTCCAGCACGCCCCCGGCCATGGGGTGGGCGGGAGTCAGCCCGCGGATGGACCGGAAATCGGGCAACTCCACAAAGTCGGGGGACACCAGCCCGGCGCGGCGGGTCTGAACCACCTTGCCGTCCTGCCGGTAGCTGATGCCGGGCATCTTGCTCAGGTACTTGTTCCGGTCGGGGCCGCGGTGCTCCAGCAGCAGATCGCACAACTGGCCGATGATGTCTTCCCCTTCCCGGTTGACGATGACATCGAAGTGGCCGTACTCAAAGGCCTCTTCGGGCAGGGGGCTCATCTGGGGGCCGCCGCCCACGGTGATGAGGTCAGGGTGGAACTGCTTGGCCGCGCGGGCAATCTGGTAGGCCCGGGGGGCCTCGTTAATCAGGGCAGTGACCAGGAGGATGTCTACTCCCTCCAAGTCCTTGTTGGGGTCCATGGGGCCGGAGCGGTCCTCAAACCAGATGTCCCGCTCGTAAAGGTTGAGGCCCTGCCACTGGGCCAGCGCTCCCGACAGGAACAACATGCCCTGCCTGGGAATTGCAATGTACTCAAAGTTACCCCCCGTGGAGGCGGGCTGCACCAGGGTAACGCGCTTGATCTTGGACATCACGACTCCTTGTCTGGAAGCCTGAACACCAGGCAAACCACGAGCCCATAGTGGGCAACGGTCATTATTATACACTAACGGCAAAATGCAACGGTAGGCACTTCCCCAGCGCAAGCTGAAATACTGCTAGAGCAGCAATTTCTTAACCCGGCCAACCTGGCCGCCTTCCAAGCGCACTTTGATGCCGTGGGGATGAACTGAAGAGTTCGTCAGAATATCTTTGACTACCCCTTCGGTTAGCTTTCCGGACCGCTGATCCGCCTTCACTACTACCGACACCCGCAAACCAGTCTTGATATCGGCGCGCTCGGTTCCGTCCATCCTGCCCATTCTGTCTTTCTTGCCACCATCCCTAGTCAAAAGTAAGTCGCTCTAGCTACTACAAGTGGAGCTCATCCGTAGCTATCGTGGGTAGCCTTGCCTGTTTGGACCGGCATAGTCCCCTGCCCGTCAACGATGAAGAATCCGGCGGCGGGCGGCCTGCCTTACTTCTTGAGCTTCTTGGCCAGCTCGGCGTTGCCGGGCTCCACCAGCACCGACCCGTCGGGGAAAACGATGGTGGGGATAATCAGCTTGTTCTGGTTCACCTTGCGCACGTATGCCTTGCCGGCTGCATCCTGATCCACGTCAATCCATTCGTATGGGACTTTATTGGCGTCCAGATAGTCCTTGGAGCGGCGACAGTCACCACACCAGGGGGCGCCGTACACTTTAATAATCTTGTCTTCGGCCATGGTCAGTTACCTCCTCCTGCAATTTTCATAGTGTGTTGGTTACAGACCTCTGCAAAAAAGCTCTTAACCGAAGCTACGAAATCCCCCCAACCCCCCTTTGCAAAGGGGGGTTGGGGGGATTTCCGTCCCAAATGCTTCACAACCGCGGTAAATGTTTATGCAAGTTTCGTCAACCGCCCAGCTTCCGGAAGTGGGGGATAATCTCCTTGGCGATGGTCTCCACGTGCCGCGCCCGGTCCTCTTTAGGGCAGGCGATGCTGAACACGATGTGCCGTGCTCCAGCATCAATATACTCCTGGAGGCGGGCAATGCACCGTTCCACCGGCCCCAGCAGGCAGTACTGGCTGACGATGTTGATGAAGTCGCCGCCGTAAAGGTAGCGGCCGCCCAGAGCCTCCGCAGCCACGCCGGCCGCCTCCTCCACCGTGGGATAGATGGAGATGTATGGGAAGTGGCCCCACTGGAAGCGAGACATGTCTCGCCCGGCCTCAGTTCCCATCTGGGTGATCTTGCTCACGCTGTCCCGGTACCGGTCTGGGCTATAGAAGTAGGGGAGCCACCCGTCGCCCAGGCGGGCGGCGCGGCGCATAGCTCCCTCCCGGCGGCCGGCCACCCAGATGGGCGGATGGGGCTGCTGGGCGGGCTGCGGGTTGAGGGTCACGTCGCTGAACTGAAAGTGGCGGCCCTGGTAGCTCACGTGCTCCTGAGTCCACAGTTGGCGCAGCGCCTCCAGGCACTCGTTGGTGCGTCGGCCTCGCTGCCTCACGTTCAGTCCCGCCGCCTCGAACTCCACCGGGAACTCGCCGCCCACGCCTACTCCCAAAGTAAGCCGCCCATTTGAGGCGATGTCCAGGCTGGTGGTGAGCTTGGCCAGCACCACCGGGTGGTAGAAGGGCGCCAGCAGCACCGAGGACAGCAGGCGGATGCGCTCCGTGGCGCCGGCGGCCACCGCCAGCAGAGGCAGCGCGGCGTGGGTGGCCCCTGGAGGGTTGCCCCGCATGAAGTGCTCCCCGGCGGAGAGGTACTCGTAGCCGAGATCCTCCATCCAGCGGGCCTGCCGGGCGGTTTCTGACGCCCCCAGGGCCATGCTGGCGCCAAAGTGCAGCTGTGATTGTGCCATGTAACTTCTACCCCTAGCTACCCGCTGGCCCGCTGGTCTGCTTAAGGGCCATGTCTATCTGCCAGAGGGTTTTTTGAGTCTGAAACACCACCAAGGCCAGCGCCACCGCCAGCAGCGCCGTCACCAAGGGCAGGAGGCTTTGCACCCAGCCCGTGCCAAACAGGACTAAGCCGGTGTTGACCAGGATGAAGAACAGCCGCATCTCCGTGGGCCCAACCTTGAGGACCGAGATGCGAAACTGGTTGGTTGCGGCGAAGGCGAGGAACATGTTGACCATAAAAGCCCCGCCCAGGGCTAGCAGAGCCAGGAACCAAGGCCAGGGAATGTGGGAAAGCAGCAAGGCATATCCGGCAACTATGGAAGCCAAGAACACGTAGTCCAGAAGATGGTCCATGTAGAAGCCCCACTTGACCAGGCCGGTGTTCCGGTACCGCCCAACCGCGCCGTCCAGCACGTCGGTGAGGTACTGGAACAGGATGCACAGGGAGACCAGCCAGAGCCAGTGTAGGTTCTGCCGGGCAAAATAGCCGCCCGCCACAATTCCAGCAGACCACACCAGGGTGAGCAGGGTCAGGTGGTAGGTCTCCAGGAAAGGCGGCACCTTAGGCACAAGCCAGGCCACCATGCGCCGCTCCCCGCGGGCCAGGAACCAGTCCCCCTGCTTCTTATCCCCTGCGAACACCGTGCCTGCCATGAAACCACCCCCGGGTTAGTCTGCCAGTATCTAATTTCGGGCGGAAGCCACCGTGAACACTGTACATTATGCGAACGACTGCTCCCAGGTACAATAGGAGCATCGTCGCCGGGTAAATGGACTATCTTTTGCCAGCAAGCTAGCGGCTCCCCCAGCAGTTTCCAAAGGGCCACTTCCCCTGGCGGAGTGCAGGCCTAGGGCCGGGCCTGTTGACAGGGCTTTCAGGTATCTGCACAGTGGGACTGGCTCCCGGCTGATGGCAAAGAGTCATACTGAATCGCGAGGCAAGCTAGTCGGAGGTAAGCTAGGCAATGGATGTGCTGGTCACCGGAGCCACCGGATTTCTGGGCCGCCGGGTAGTGCGGGAGCTGCTGGACCGGGGACATCGGGTGCGAGCGCTGGTGCACACCCCAGGCCGGGAGGCGCTGCTTCCCCCAGGCTCGGTGACGGTGCATCAGGGGAGTGTGTCCCAACCCGAGTCGCTGGCGGCCGCCTGCTGGGGCGTAGATGCGGTGGTGCATCTGGTGGCCATCATCCGCCGGAGTAAGGGCGCCAGCTTTGACGATGTGAACCGCCAGGGCACGGCCAACGTGGTTGCGGCTGCCAAAGCCGCCGGCGGGGTGCAGAAGCTGGTGCACGTCAGCGTCATCGGCGCGGCTGACAACCCGGCCCTTCCCTACCTGCAAAGCAAGTGGCAGGGGGAGCAGGCGGTAGTCAACAGCGGGGTGCCTTACACCATTCTCCGGCCCTCGCTGCTCTTTGGTGAAGGTGACGAGTTTCTGAACACCCTGGCGGGCCTGGTGCGGGTGCTCCCAGTGGTGCCGGTAGTTGGGTCAGGCCGCAACCAGTTTCAGCCCATCGCCGCGGAAGATTTGGCCAAGTGCGTGGCGCTGGCCCTGGAGCGGCCGGCCCTGAACGGCCAGACCATCGAGATTGGCGGGCCCCAGCAGATTAGCTATCTGGAGCTGTTGCGCCTGGTGGCGCGCACCCTGGAGAAGCGCCGCTGGCGGGCGCACCTGCCGGTGTGGCTCATGCGGTTGAACGTGGCTTTGCTGGAGAAGGTGCAGCCCCGGCCACCCGTCACGACCGAGCAGCTCCGGCTGCTGCCCGTGCGCAACGTGGCCCTGCTGGATTCGGTGGAGCGCGCCTTTGGCTTTACCCCGCGACCCTTGGAAGGTAACATAGACTACATCCGGTCCGTGGGTTTCGGCGACGGCCTGAGAATCACCCTGGGCTTCATGCCCTCGCGCATCCGGGACCACTGAGTGCCTCTGCCGAGGGGGTAACTTGCGGGGATTAGGTGATACCTCATGGACGAGAACCAACTGTTGAAGCGAATCACTGCCAACCCCAAGATTTTTGGTGGCAAGCCCATCATCCGAGGCCGGCGCTTGGCGGTTGAGCACATCTTGGGGATGCTGGCGGCTGGCGACACTCCCGACACCATCCTGAGTGGCTATGCGTGGTTGGAGCCGGAAGATATTCAGGCCTGCCTCGTTTACGCGCACCGGATGGTAGGCCACGAACGGATAGAGCTTCTCTTACCATGCCTCACATAATTGTCTAAGTCGATTGGCAAAGATGAGCGGACGAAATCCCCCCAACCCCCCTTTGCAAAGGGGGGTTGGGGGGATTTCGTTCCCAAGTACCTCTCTCTCATATTAGATACATATGCAAGGGTAAATGATCTATGCGGCCAGAGCGTGAGACATTGGACTACTCACAAGCCATAAACGCGCTGCTGGCGATGGTCGACCACGAGCGGAGTCAGGCGCCGTTGCCCCGGCAGAAGCTCATCTACGATCTAAGGCGCATGGAAGCGTTGCTGGCCCGCCTGGGGAACCCGCACCTGGCCGTTCCTACAATCCACGTGGCGGGCACCAAGGGCAAGGGCAGCGTCGCGGCCATCTGCGACTCGGTGCTGCATGCCGCCGGGTACCGCACCGGCTTCTACTCCTCGCCCCATCTGCACACCTTCCGGGAGCGCATCCGCCGCGATACTCAGCCCCTCGGGGAGCCTGAGTTCGCCGGGCTGGTGGAACAGCTTTTGCCCCAGGCCCGGCAAGTTGAGGCGGAGCTGGGTCTGGGCCCCGTGTCGCTGTTCGAGTTCATGACCGGCATGGCCTTTCAATGCTACGGGCAGGGCTACGGCCAGGGCTATGCCCAGGACCGGGTGGACTTTCAGACCATTGAGGTAGGCCTGGGGGGGCGGCTGGACGCCACCAACGTAGTGCGCCCCCAGGTGTGCGTCATCACCTCCATTAGCCTGGACCACATGGCCATCCTGGGAGATACCATTGCCCAGATTGCCGGGGAGAAGGCGGGCATCATCAAGCCGGGGGCCGCGGTGGTCGTCGCCCTCCAGCGCGCGGAGGCGCTGGAGGTCATTCTGGCAGTCTGCCGGGAGAGCGGCGTGCGGCCCGTCATCGTGGGGAAGGACGTGACCTGGACGCCCGCCGGGTCGGACATCACCGGCCAGGACGTGGAGGTAAAAGGCAGGTTAGGCGACTACCAGTTGCGGACGCCGCTACTGGGAGCCTACCAGTTGGAGAACGCCGCCGCGGCCCTGGCGGCCCTGGAAGTCCTGCGGGAGTTGGGCCACGTTATCCCTGACGATGCCATCCAGCAAGGTTTCGCCGCCGTGTCCTGGCCCTGCCGCCTGGAGGTGCTCTCCCGCCGCCCTCTGGTGGTGGCTGACGGCGCCCACAACCCCTACTCCATGGCCGCCCTGCTGGAATCCCTGCCCAGCTACCTGGACTACCGGCGTTTGGTGGTGGTGGCGGGTTTCTCCCGAGACAAGAACGTTTCGGAGATGGTCCGCCTGCTGGCCCGCCGCGCCGAAGTAGTGTACGCTACCCGTTCGCGCCATCCCCGGTCCGCGGCGCCGGCGGCGTTGGCGGCGGAGTTTCAGTCTCGGGGCGCCCAGACCGTGGAGTGCGCCACGGTGGCGGAGGCCTTGGCCCAGGCGCTGTCCCAAGCGAAACCGGGCGATCTGGTGCTGGGCGCAGGCTCCCTCTTCGTGGCGGCGGAGCTGCGCGAAGCGGTGCTAGGCATCCCGCCAGAGCTGTACCCGGACCTGCTGCCCCCGGATCTGCAGGCGCGCGGTGCGGAGGTCTAGGGGCGGTCTTAAAAACGCTCACCGCTGAGCGCGCGGAGACCGCTGAGATGCGGATGAGGATAACCGACTCCGATTCTCAGAGGTCTCTGGGGTAATTTAGTTAGTACAATTAGGCGCAGGGTCAACTATGCAGCGTAAACGAGTTGTCATAACCGGCATGGGGGCGGTGACTCCCCTGGGCTTGGGCGTGGAAACCTTCTGGGCCAACCTGGTGGCTGGCAAGTCCGGCGTGGGGCCCATGACCTTGTGCGACCCCACGGGCTATCCTAGCCGCATCTCCGGGGAGGTCCGGGACTTCGACCCCGCCCAGTATCTAGACGCCAAGGAAGCCCGGCGCATGGCCCGCTTCTCCCAGTTGGCGGTGGCCGCCGCGGGGATGGCGGTGGCTGCCTCGGGACTGGATATGGCCCAGGAGGACCCTTACCGGGTGGGCGTCGTGCTGGGCAACGGCAACGGCGGCTTTCCTACCTTGGAGGAGAACTGCCGGGTGTTGGCCAGCCGTGGCGGCATGCGCATCTCCCCCTTCTTCTTTCCCATGGTGCTGCCCAACATGGCGGCGGCTAACGTCAGCCGGCTGGTGGGCGCCAAGGGGTTCAGTTCCACCGCCACCACCGCCTGCGCCGCCTCCAACCAGGCCATCGGCGAGGCCCTGGAAGTGGTGCGACGGGGCGCCGCCGATGTGATGCTGGCCGGGGGCACCGAGGCGGGCATCAGCCAGCTGGGACTGGCGGGCTTTGCGGTGATGCGCGCCCTCAGCACCCGCAACGAGGAGCCGGAGCGGGCCAGCCGCCCATTTGACGCCGGGCGCGACGGCTTTGTCCCCGCGGAAGGCTCGGCCATCCTGGTGCTGGAGAGCCTGGAACACGCCCAGGCCCGGGGCGCTGCCATCCTGGCCGAAGTGGCCGGGTTCGGCTGCACCTCCGACGCCGGGCACCTGGTGCAGCCCGAGGAGACGGGCGCCACCGCCGCGGCGGCCATGGGTCTGGCCCTGGCCGATGCCGGGGTTGCCCTGGGCCAGGTGGACTACATCAACGCCCACGGCACGTCAACACCGCTGAACGATGCCGTGGAAACCGCGGCCATCAAGCGACTGTTTGGGGATTTGGCCTACCGCATCCCCATCAGCTCCACCAAGTCCATGATCGGCCACGCCCTGGGCGCCGCCGGGTCGCTGGAGGCGGTGGCCTGCGTCAAGACCATCACTCAGGGCATCATCCACCCCACCATCAACTATGAGACACCAGACCCCGCCTGCGACCTGGACTACGTGCCCAACCGGGCGCGGCAGAAGGACGTGGCGGTAGTGCTGTCCAACGCCTTTGGCTTTGGCGGCCAGAACGCCTGCCTGGTTTTCCGCCGCTTCTAGGGTTAGCCGCCAGCCGTCGTCAAGGCAGATAACGGCCCGCTCTTGGTGCTCCTCAGATTGACGCTCCATTCCGCCTGCCATACAATTCTCGTCAACACTCCCATAATGCGGTTTGCCAGATACCCCAAACTCGTCAGGGCGGGCCGCCGCCCACGTCCGTGGGGTTTGAGTTGAGTTTATGGTTATGACCGGAGACCAGATTCGCGCCGCCTACCTCCAGTTCTTTGAGAACCGGGGCCACCTGCCCATGCCCAGCGCCTCTCTGATACCCGCGGGCGACCCTACACTGCTGTTCACCAGCGCCGGCATGGTGCCCTTCAAGCCCTTCTTCATGGGGGAGCAGACCCCGCCGCGCCGGCGCCTCACCAGTTGCCAGAAGAGCTTCCGCACCACCGACATCGACACCGTGGGCGACCACAAGCACCTGACCTTCTTTGAGATGCTGGGCAACTTCAGCATCGGCGACTACTTCAAGAAGGACGCCATCACCTTCGCCTGGGAGCTAGTCACCGGGCTGTTCAAGCTGGCCCCAGGGCGGCTCTACGTGACGGTGCACCTGGATGACGACGAGGCGTTCCAGCTCTGGCACGACATGATCGGCGTGCCTTTAGAGCGCATCTACCGCTACGGCGACCGCGAGAACTGGTGGGGTCCCGCCGGCACGGAAGGCCCCACCGGTCCCTGCTCCGAGTTGCACTACGATGCCGCCCCGGAGAAGGGCTGCAGCAAAGCAATGGTGCCCCCCGACACGCTGAGCAGCATCCTGCGAGAGGAGCGGGCCACGGCTGTCAGGGGAGAAATTCCCGGCTGCCACCCCAACTGCGACTGCGAGCGGTTCGTGGAGCTGTGGAATCTGGTGTTCATGCAGTACTACCAGGACTCCCAGCGCAACCGCACGCCCCTGCCTGCCCCCAGCGTGGACACCGGCATGGGGCTGGAGCGGGCCACCGCCATCCTCCAGGGCCAGCCCAGCGTCTACGAGACCGACCTGTTCACCGCCATCATTGGCCGCGTGTGTGAGCTGACCGGCAAGGCCTACGGGGCGAGCGTGGAAACGGATTACGCCCTGCGGGTAGTGGCCGAGCACGCCCGCGCCGCGTCATTCCTCATCGGCGACGGCGTGGCGCCCAGTAACGCGGGGCGCGGCTACGTGCTGCGCCGCATCATCCGCCGGGCGGTGCGCTACGGGCGCCGGCTTGGCCTGACTCAGCCATTCCTGACCAAGGTAGTCCAGGTGGTGCTGGAGCGGTTCGCTCCGGTCTACCCGGAGCTGCGGCAGAACGGCGACTTTATTCTGCGGGTCATCACCCTGGAGGAGGAGCGGTTCGCCCAGACAGTTGACCGAGGTCTGGATGTTCTGACGGGTAATTTGGGCACCATCACTGCCAGAACCTGGTTGCAGGGTAAGCTTGACGAGTTTAGGGAACTAATGCCCCGTCGTCTTCACATGACTGGTGAACAAGGGACGAAGGACCATCTTAAGGCCATAATAGGAATGGCTGAGAACAAGGTCCATCCGATAATGAAAGTCTACGTGCGGGACGCGTTTACAGGGCCGATACTAGAGAAGACAGATGGCACCAACTTCTCTAATGGGACTCAACTGAAGGAACTTTGGGACCGCGCAGATAAAGTGATTCCCAGCATCTCAGGGCGAGAGGCTTTTGTCCTCTACACCACCTATGGCTTCCCACCCGAGCTAACGGACGAAATCGCCCATGAACACGGCATGTCTGTAGACATGGACGGCTTCTTGCAGCGGATGGATGCCGAACGGGAGTTGGACCGGCAGGATGATGCCTTCAAGGGCGGGATGGGGATGCTCACTGCCTACAGGGATCTGGGGGTGGGCAAGTCCCGCTTCGTGGGCTACGGGCATCCATCGTTGGCGGGCCAGCAGTCGGCGGTGTTGGCGGTTCTCGTAGATAGTGTGCCGGCAGGCCACGCCACCCAGGGCCAGAAGGTGGAGCTGGTGCTGGAGGAGACCCCCTTCTACCCCGAGGGCGGCGGCCAGGTGGGCGACCGGGGGATCATAGAAGGCCCCAACGGCCTGGTGCGGGTGGAGGACACCCAGAGCCCCGTGGCCGGGTTGATTATCCACCGGGGCGTGGTGGAGCAAGGGGGCATATCCCTGGGAGACATTGTCACCGCCCAGGTGGAAATCTCCCGCCGCCTGGACTCGGCCCGCAACCATAGCGGCACCCATCTGCTCCACGCCGCCCTGCGCTCGGTGTTGGGTGCCCACGTGCGCCAGGCCGGCTCCTACGTGGCTCCCGAGCGGTTGCGCTTCGACTTCAGCCACGTCAGCCCGCTGTCGCCCCAGGAGGTGCTGTCGGTGCAGGGACTGGCCAACGAAAAGGTGCGCGACAATTTGGCAGTCTCTTACCGCGAGACCAGCTACGCCCAGGCGGTGCGGGACGGCGCGCTGGCCTTCTTCGGCGATCGCTACGGCGACGTGGTGCGGGTGGTGTCCATGAGTGCCCACGACCATGACCCAGCGGTGACGCCCTTCAGCCTGGAGGTGTGTGGCGGCACCCATGTGGGCGCCACCGGGCAGGTCGGGACTATCTTCGTGCTGGGCGAGTCCAGCGTTGGTGGCGGCATGCGGCGCATCGAAGCGGTGACGGGCCGCGCCGCCGAGCAGCTGTTTGTTGACCAGTCGGCCCGGTTGGAGTCCCTGGCCCGCAAGCTGCAAACGCCGGTGGCCGATCTGGAGGCCCGGATGGAGGCGTTCCTGGAGGACACCGAGCAGCTCAAGCGCCGACTGGCTGGCCTGGAGCGCTCCAGCCTGCGTTCCGAGGCGGAAGAGCTGCTGGCGCGAGTGCAGGACGTGGCGGGCGTCAAGGTAGTGGCGGGCCGCACCTCCGCCGGCAGCGCCGACGCCATGCGGGAGATGGGGGACTTCCTAAAGGCCAAGCTCCCCAGCGTGGTGGTGGTGCTGGGCGCGGTGGTGGAGGGCAACCCCATCCTCATCAGCATGGTCACTCCAGACCTGGTGGCGCGAGGTCTCCACGCCGGTAACCTGGCGCGGGACACCGCCAAGGTCATGGGGGGCGGCGGCGGCGGACGGCCGGAGCTGGCCCAGGCGGGCGGCAAGCAGGCGGGCAAGCTGGACGAGGCCCTGCAGGGCGTGCCCGAGCTGGTGCGGCGGAGCCTGAAGCGCTAGTGACCAAGCCGGCTACTTGGTTCTGGGTTGGGGTAAACCCCTGCAACCCCCCTTTGGCAAAGGGGGGCGAGGGGGGATTTCGTTTCTTCTCCCCATGAAGCTGCTGGGGCTTGACTTGGGCGGGCGGCGCATCGGCCTGGCGGTGTGCGACGCTGCCTTTCAGGGGAAAGACCTGGCCCTGCCCATCGGCCATTTGGTCCGCACCCGCTTGGCCCAAGATGTTGACCGCCTGCTGGAACTGGCCCGGCAGCGCCAGGTGGAGGGCTTCGTGGTGGGTGTGCCCTATCGCAACGACAGGCGAGCCTACACCGGTACTGATGCTGCTGGCGCCGGTTTGATCGGCCCCCAGGCCAAGCAGTCCCTGGGGTTCATCCGGGAGCTGAAGAAGCACACTGCCCTGCCGGTCTACTCGGTGGATGAGGGCTTCACCTCGGTGCAGGCGGAGGATTTGCTGCGCCAGGCGGGCCGGCAGCCCTCCCGGGAGCGCAGCGCGGTGGACGAGGCGGCGGCGGCGTTAATCCTGCAGCGGTTCCTGGACCAGCAGCGGCCAGCGCAGCCGTAGGGGCAGACCTGTGTGTCTGCCCTGGTTGTGGCCTGGTTGCAATCGTAGGGGAGACGCATGCGTCGCCCCTACGGCTGAGGTGGGCGTCGCTACAGGTACGTGCGCTGGAACTCCCTCGACAGTAGGCGCATCGCCTCCAGGTCCCAGTCAAAGGTCAGCACCACTGAGCGGTTGGAGCAGGCCGACAGCAGGCGCTCTCCCGATTGGGCCACCACGCTCTCCGCCGTGGAGTAGTCCATCTCGTCGGGCTCCACTCCGGAGCGGTTGCAGACAATGATGGGCAGTCCGGTGTCCAGAGTGCGCTGCTCCCACTCGCCTCGGGGCTGGCAGCCGCCCAGTCCCCAGGAAGCGGGAGAAACCAGCATCTGGGCGCCCTTGTCCTTCAGCACCTGGGCTACCTCGTTCTTGTAGGCGTCGGCGCAGATGAGCACCCCCACCGGCACGGCGCCGCACTGGATGGGCTCGATCACTTCGCCTGCGGTGGACCAGCCCTCGGGCCCCCTTAGCGCCCGCACCTTGCTGTGCTTGCCGATTATCTCCCCTCGGGGGTTGATGACGAACACTGTGTTGTACATGTTGCCGGTTTGGGGGTCTCGGTCGGGGTGGGAGAGGAACACTGTAATGCCCAGCTCCCGCACGATGCGGCAGAAGCTCTGCATCCAAGGGTCCGGCTGGGGCAGGATCCAGTCGGTGCCGATGCGGGAGGCGAAGACGTAGCCGGGGATGCATAGCTCGGGAGTGACGGCCCAGTGGGCGCCCGCCCGGGAAGCTACCCGCACCGCCTGCTCCACCAGCCGGCGGTTGTGGTCGACCTGGGCGGTAATGGGCGCTAGGTGCAGCAGGGCGACGCGCAGTTTTTGCATAGGGCCTCCGCCGTTGGCGGGCTTGCGGGATGGGTATCTCCAGCATCAATCTGGATATGTTGGCCCATTATAGCACTATGGAGGAATTGGCCCGGCCCCTTGACGCAGGAGGGATAGCCTGGGCAGAATAGGGATAGCGGCCCAGCGTCGCCGGCACCCCTGCCACCTCTATTGCCCGGTTGTGTAATGGTAGCACATCAGCCTTTGAAGCTGAGTGTCCTGGTTCGAGCCCAGGCCGGGCAGCTTTTCAGCACTTCGACTACCTGCGCGCGTCCTGGCGCACCAGGTTCCCCCTCCAACTCAGGATGGAGGCGTCCGCAGTAATCAGAGTAGCTCCCTGCAGCAGAGCCGTGGCGGCGATCATCCGGTCTGCGGGGTCCGGCTGGAATTCCTCCAGCTCGGTGGCCAGGATGCCCACGTCTCCAGATACCGCAATCTCAGCGATCCCCAGCTCCAGCACCTGTCGCCGCCATTGGGCCGCGGGCAAATTCAGCGTCAAACGGCGACGCTGGGCCAGCATCGCCACTTCCCAGAAGCTAATGGCGGACACCAGCAGCGCGTCCTCCCGTGCTCCGGCATCTATCAACTCTCGCGCCTGATTGCCCACGCTGGAGTCGCCAGCCAGCAGCCACACCAGGGCGTGGGTGTCCAGCAACACCGGGGTCACGACTGCGCGTCCCACCGGGCATCCACCGGCGCCAGGATGTCTCCCCGGATAGTTATGGAGTCGCTGAGAGCTCCGAACATGGTCTTGGGACGGTGTCGCACCGGAATTAGCTGGGTGATGGGCACCCCATGTTTGGTAATCACCACTGTCTCGCCTGAGGCGGCTACCTCATCCATGATTTTCAGACACTTGGCCTTGAACTCCGAGGCTTTGATAGTCCGCACGGGCGGCGCCTCCTTAAGTGACTATAGTTATGACTATAGTAACAATCTAGGGGGCTATTGGCAATCAGGGGTTGGAGATACCTGCTCCCGTTGACCGCTTCCCCCGCTGGCGGTATATTAGGGCAATCTCAGACCGCCGGGGACGCTCCTGTCTCCAGGCAACTTGAGCCTCTTTATAATGAACAGCCGCTGCCTGAGAAGCCCTTAAATGTATGCTCTGGTTTTGGCCGGCGGCAAAGGGGAACGCCTGCGCCCCCTCACAGATACCCTGCCCAAGCCCATGGTGCCTCTGGGCGGCAAGCCCATTCTGGAACACCAGGTGGAGTGGCTCAAGCAGGCCGGCGTCACCGATGTGGTGTTTCTGGTGGGGTACTTGTGGCAAACGGTGCAGGACCATTTCCAGGACGGCCGTCGCTTCGGCATTTGCGCCCACTACAATGTGGAGGAGTCGCCCCTGGGGCGCGGCGGAGCGATTCGGCAGGGGATGTCGCTGGTGCCTGAAGACGAGGAGTCAGTGCTGGTTCTCAATGGCGACATCATCACCGCCGAGCCTCCCGCCACCGTGTTGGGCCACTACCAGCGGAAAAAAGTAGCCCGCGCGGACCACTTGGCCACCATCATGGTGGTTCCCATGGTGAGTCCTTACGGTTTGGTGGCCATCGGCCCTCAGGATGAGGTGGTCAGCTTCCGGGAGAAGGCGGAGCTGCCCTACTGGATTAACGCCGGCATCTACCTATTTGACCGCCAGATTGCGACGGAGCTGCCCGAGACCGGCGACCATGAAACCGAAACCTTCCCGCGTTTGGCCAGGGCCGGAAGGATGTCCGCCGTGCGCTCCCGGGCCTTCTGGCGCAGCGTGGACTCCTTCAAAGACCTGCGGGAAGCGGAAGAGCACATAACTGCCAGTGGCCGCGGCCAGGGTCGTCCTGCCCCGCGGCACTAACCTAAGGGGGTATCGGCCATCGCCACTTCGCCGCACTACTCCGCCGGAAGCGCGGGACGGAACGGGCCTGGCACGGCGGTCGCTCCGCCGGACTTGGCCGCGGTGGAGCGGATGGCCGCCGCCGCCGCCCGCATCAAGGCCAGCATCGAGCAGGTGCTGGTAGGCAAGGGAGAGGTCATTGATCTCACCCTGGCGGCGCTGCTCAGCGGCGGACACATCCTCATCGAGGACGTGCCGGGCATCGGCAAGACCACCCTGGCCCGCGCCCTGGCCGCCTCCCTGGACTGCTCCTTCCGGCGCATCCAGTTCACCCCCGACCTCATGCCCTCGGACATCACCGGCATTCACTACTACAACCAGAAGAGCGGCGAGTTCCAGTTCCGGCCCGGCCCTATCATCGCCCAGGTAGTGCTGGCCGACGAGATTAACCGGGCCACTCCGCGCACCCAGTCGGCCCTGCTGGAGGCCATGGGAGAGCGCCAGTTGACCATTGACGAATCCACCATCCTGCTACCGTTGCCCTTCTTGGTCATCGCCACCCAGAACCCCATTGAGCTGGAGGGCACCTTCCCCTTGCCCGAGGCCCAGCTGGACCGGTTCCTGCTTCGCCTGCGCCTGGGTTATCCCCAGGAGGCCCAGGAGGAGGAGATGCTCCAGCGGTTTGAGACCGCCGAGCCTCTGTCCACCCTGGAGCCGGTGGCCCTGGCGCAAGAGGTGCTGGAGTACCAGTCGCTGGTGCGGCAGGTCTACTTTGCGCCGGTGCTGCGGAACTACCTGGTCAAGCTGGTGCAGGCCACCCGCCGGCACGCCGATCTGGACCTGGGGGCCAGCCCCCGGGCCAGCATGGGCTTATACCGGTGCAGCCAGGCCCTGGCCGCCCTGCGAGGCCGCAACTACGTGACCCCCGACGAGATCAAGACCCTGGCGCCCCTGGCCCTGTCCCACCGGGTCATGCTCAAGGCCCAGGCCCGCCTGCGGGAGCACACCGCGGAGAGCGTCATCAACGAGGTCCTAGCCCAGGTGCCGGTGCCGGTGTAGCGGCGACGCCACTTCAGTGACTGACCTGCCTTCTCAAAGCCTTTCCGATTGGAGTCAACTATACTGGCCAGGACGAGGGTTGACCTCGGCCCGGTTCCTTAAGGGTGACTCAGAATGCTCTCAAGGCGAGACCGCGATATCATCGCGATGAAGGGGTCACCCTCGGATGATGGCTTCGTGTTAAATGACCTGTGGCTCCTTGTCAGCGGCATCCTGGTGTTCCTGGGGCTGGTGACCAGCCAGGGACTGCTGCTGGTGGTGGGGTCGCTGGTCATCATCGTCTGGGCCGCCACTCGCTTCTGGAACCGCTTCGCCTTCCGCGGGGTCAGCCACCAGCGCACCCTCTCCCGCAAACGCGCCTTTGTGGGCGACGCCATCGAGTACACGATCTCGCTGACCAACGACAAGTTCCTTCCCCTGATCTGGCTGGATATCCAGGACACCTTTCCCGTGGGGCTGGAGCTGCCCGGCGCCGCGATTCGGGGCAGCGGCACCGAGCTGCAGCGCCGCCACCGCATCACCACGTCGCTGCTGCCCTACCAGCGCATCTCCTGGAAGTACACCATGCGGTGCCAGGCCCGGGGTTACCACCGCATCGGCCCGGTGCAACTGCGCAGCGGCGACATCTTCGGGTTCGTCGCCGCGGAGATAACGATACCTCAGACGGTGGAGGTGCTGGTCTACCCCAGGGTGGTGGAGCTGCGCCAGTTGATTCTGCCCTCATCGCACCCGCTGGGCGAGGCGCGGGGCCAGCGGCCCCTCTACCAGGACCCCTCCCGGTTCCGGGGCCTGCGGGAGTACCAGCCCACGGACCCCATGAAACACATCGACTGGAAGGCCACCGCCCGCCGGGGCAGCCTGCAAACGCGGGTGTTTGAGCCGGTAGTCTCCTTGAACGTGCTCATCGCCCTGAACGCCGCCACCAGCGAGCACGCCTGGCAGGGCAGCAACCGCCGCCTGTTTGAGCGGTCGGTGACCGCCGCGGCTTCGGTGGCCAAGCACGCCGCCGACCGGGGTTTCAGCTTTGGCCTGGTGAGCAACGCGGTGGCGGTATACTCCGGCAAGTGGCTCAGCGTCCCCTTCGGCGGCTCCTCCGCTCAGCTGGGGATGGTGCTGGAGTTGCTGGCCATGGCCGCTCCCTACGTGGTGACCACCCTGGCCGACGTGCTGCACGCCGAGCGAGACTCCCTGCCGCCGGGAGCGACGGTGGCCCTGGTCACTGCGGTGGTGCTGCCGGCGCTGGTTCTAGAGGTTCAAGACCTCCGGTCGCGCGGCTACCGGGTAATTCTGCTGTACGCGGGGGACGGCGTGCCGGAGCTGCCCCTGCCCGGAGTGCCGGTGTACCGCCTGGGGCGGGAGCTGGACGCCGTGGAGGAGGAGGCGCGTGAGCCAGTTCTGGCGCACTAGCACCGTCACCGGCGCGGTCCTCTTCATGGAGGTCGCCGCCTTCTACCTGGGCATCGCCATGGTCAGCGCCGCGGTGCAGCTGCCCGAGGCGCGCCTGCCCTACTGGATGGTGGGTTTGGCCCTGGTGTGGGCGTACCTATTGTCGATGTATGTTCAGACCGTGCGGTTCTCCCTGAACCTGCGGGGCGCCCTGGGCCTGGTGTTGAGCCTGGTGTCCCTGCTGCTCATGGCCAGCTGGAGCACTGGCCTGGGGTTCCTACCTCTGGGTCCAATACTGAACGGCGACCTCAAGGCCGTGGCCGCCCTGGTTCTGACCCTGGCCTTTCTGCTGCTGGTATGGTGGCGAGGCAGCTCCCTGGCCCACGATGAGGTGGTGCTGGAAACGGTGCGGGGCTCCTTCCAGTGGGGTCTGGCGGTGGTGTTCGCGGCGGCCCTGGCAGACAGCTTTACCGGGGCTGAGATAGCCAGCGGCTTTCTCATCGTCAGCTTCTTTGGGGTAGGTTTGGCCGGCATGGCCCTGGCCCGGTTCACGTCCGAGAGCGGGGCCGGCCAGGGCATGTCCGGCCAGTGGTTCCTGGCCATCGGCGCCAGCATCGGCGCGGTGCTGCTGGTGGGCGTGGCCATCAGCGCCCTGGGCTTGGGCGGTCTCGACGACGTAACGCGGTCCATTCTCCGATTGGTGGGCGCCGCGGGCACCTGGCTGCTGCGGCCCGTGCTGATGGTGTCGGGCTACTTGGTGGGCCTGCTGGTGGAGCTGAGCCACTGGCTGGCCCGCATGTTTGGCGGCGGCGACCTCAGCAGTCTGGACGTGGCCGCGGAGCAGATACGTCAGTTCCACGAAAGTCTCCAAAAAGAAACGCAGAGCGGCGGCCCGCCCGAGGTGCTGCTTACGGCGCTGAAATGGCTGGCCGTTTTGGCGGTGTCGCTGCTGGTGGGGTGGGTGCTGTTCCGGGCCTTCCGGTTCCGCCGGCTGTTGCGGGCGGCATCTGATGTAGAGGAGACCCGAGAGTCGCTGTTCAGCTGGACGGGAGCCGGCCAGGACATGTCCTCCCTGCTGGGCGATTGGTGGAACAACCTGGTCAAGGCCTCGGAAGGGGAGGGAGGGCGCCGCGTCGTGCCCCGGGATCCGCGGGAGGTGTACCATGCCCTGCTGCTGCTGGCCCAGCGCCTGGGCCGGCCCCGCCGGGAGTGGCAAACGCCCCGGGAGCATCAGGGCGACTTGCAAGGCGTGCTGCCCGCCGAGCCGGTGGGTCGGATTGTCAGCGGCTTCCAACTGGCGCACTACGGCCAGGGCCAAGTGGACGACGCTGAGATGGCGCGGCTGCTCCAGGCCTGGGCCGCCCTGAACCAGCCGGAGACGGAAGGAGACAAGGAGGCGGCTAAATAGGCGCAGATAATCTGGCAACCTTGCAGGAAAGCCCGCTTGACCACAGGGGCACATGATGGTAGAGTTGGCACCAGAAAAGTGAATCGGACCAAGAGGGAGCTGGGGTGATCCCGGCTGAGAGGGTAGCTAGTTCCGCTGCCGACCCCCAAGAACCTGATCTGGGTAATGCCAGCGTAGGAAGCGGTTTCTGTGGTTTTAGTTGGGGCCGCCGGACTTGCTGGTGGTCCCATTCCGTTTTCCCGGCATTGTCTCAGGAATATCACGGAGGTGCATCATGGTACGGACAATTCAGGACCGGACGGGAGTCCAGGGCAAAGCAGCCTTCCCCGCCAGCCGCAAGGTGTATGCGGAGGGTTCCCGCCCGGATATCCGGGTGCCCTTCCGTGAGGTGACTTTGACCCCCACCGAGGGCCGCCTTGGGCTTGAGGCCAACCCTCCCATCCGCCTCTACGACACCAGCGGCCCCTACACCGACCCGGACGTAACCCTGGATGTCCGCCAGGGTCTGCAACCCCTTCGCGGCCAGTGGATTTTGGGCCGCGGCGATGTCGAGGAGTACCGCGGCGCCGCCGTCAACACCAGCAACGGCAAGAGCAACGGCCACACTAAGAGCGGCGACCGGGAGATTATTCCCGCGCTCCTGCGGCGCCCCCTGCGGGCCAAGGCTGGCCGCAACGTGACCCAGATGCACTACGCCCGCCAGGGCATCGTCACCCCGGAGATGGAGTACATCGCCCTGCGGGAGAGCATGGACCCCCAGTTCGTCCGCGAGGAAGTGGCTCGGGGCCGGGCCATCATCCCTGCCAACATTAACCACCCGGAGAGCGAGCCCATGATCATTGGCCGCAACTTCCTGGTGAAGGTCAACGCCAACATCGGCAACTCCTCCGTGGCCTCCTCCATTGATGAGGAGGTGGAGAAGATGGTCTGGTCCGCCAAGTGGGGTTCCGACACCGTCATGGACCTGTCCACCGGTAAGGACATCCACGCCACCCGCCAGTGGATCATCCGCAACTCGCCCCTGCCCGTGGGCACCGTGCCCATCTACCAAGCGCTGGAGAAGGTGGGCGGCGATGCCGCGGCCCTGACCTGGGAGGCCTACCGCGACACCCTCATCGAGCAGGCCGAGCAGGGGGTGGACTACTTCACCATCCACGCCGGCGTGCTGCTGCGCTACATCCCCCTGACCGCCACGCGGCTCACCGGCATCGTGTCCCGGGGCGGCTCAATTTTGGCGGCTTGGTGCTTGGCCCACCACGAGGAGAACTTCCTCTACACCCACTTTGAAGAGATCTGCGAGATCATGAAGGCCTACGACATCTCCTTCTCCCTGGGCGATGGCCTGCGCCCCGGCTGTATCGCCGACGCCAACGACGCCGCTCAGTTCGGCGAGCTGGACACCCTGGGCGAGCTGACCAAGATCGCCTGGAAGCACGACGTGCAGGTGATGATCGAAGGGCCGGGCCACGTGCCGCTGCACAAGATTAAGGAGAACATGGACCGGCAGTTGGAGGTTTGCCACGAGGCGCCCTTCTACACCCTGGGGCCCTTGACCACCGACTTTGCCCCCGGCTATGACCACATCACCTCGGCCATCGGCGCGGCGACTATCGGCATGTTCGGCACCGCCATGCTGTGCTACGTGACCCCCAAGGAGCACCTGGGGCTGCCCAACCGCGAGGACGTGAAGGCCGGGGTCATCGCCTACAAGATTGCCGCCCACGCCGCCGACCTGGCCAAGGGCCACCCCGGCGCGCAGATTTGGGACGACACCCTGTCCAAGGCAAGATTCGAGTTCCGCTGGGAGGATCAGTTTAACCTGGCCCTGGACCCCGACACGGCCCGCAGCTACCACGACGAGACCCTGCCCGCCACGGGGGCCAAGATCGCCCACTTCTGCTCCATGTGCGGCCCCAAGTTCTGCTCCATGCGCATCACCCAGGACGTGCGGGAGTACGCCCGCCAGAAGGGCCTCGAAACGGGGCAGGCGCTGGCCCAGGGCATGGAAGAGAAGGCGGCGGAGTTCCGGGACACCGGCGGAAAGATTTACCGGAAGGTGTAGGGACTGGGGCAGCCAGTCGCGACTGAACAACGTAGGGGCGACGCATGCGTCGCCCCTACAGATTCTTGAGGTTTGGCGGAACTCAGTTGGGAGAAGTTAGCTAACGCTTCAAGAAACAATCTCGCGTGGCGAGTTGCGTCTGACTAAGAAACTCCCAATGCTCCCTCTTGTTTCTCATAGCGCTGGATTAGGTCTCGGGCCTCGTGAATCGCGGAGGCAGAGGAGACCATAGAAACTTCGTGCATCCGCGAGTGTCCAAGCCCGTCAACATCTCCGGCAGACTCGGTGACGATGCCAAGCACTACCAGGAGCGAGCTGTCAGGGCAGCCGTTAAGGAGTCCCAACTATGAAAGCCAGTGCCCGATACGTCAAAATTGTGGAATGGTCTGACGAGGACCAGTGCTTTGTAGGGAGCTGCCCAGGGTTATTCTATGGAGGCACTCACGGGGACGATGAGCAAACGGTGTTTGCGGAGCTATGTCAGCTTGTGGACGAAATAATTGACCTGTACCAGGCAGACGTGAAACCTCTTCCGCCGCCTACCGCCGGGAAAGACTACGCGAACAAGATGCTCAACGTGGCGTAAGTGCCTACCCAAACTCCGGCAGCACCCTTCGCGCAATGCGCTCCATGGTCTCGGTAATGCGCGGGACCTCCCCGGAGTTCAGCGCCAGCACCAGGTGCTCCACCCCGGCGCTCTGGTAGGCGGCAATGGCCCCCATGAGTTGGTCAGCATCCTCGCCGGAGACCCGGGAGCGGCCCGAGGCCCGCGCGCTGGAGGGCCCGCCGCCAATCTCCACCTCCACCCGCACCGACCAGGCCAGGCTGTCGGGGTCGCGGCCCGCTGCCGCTGCCAGCCGCCGCACCTCCTGTCGCCCGATGGCAAACTCCTCCGGCGACACGCCCGAGGGATGCCAGCCATCCCCCATAGTCGCGGCCCGCTTCAGCGCCCCCGGACTGGACCCGCCAATCCACAGGGGTATGTGGGGCCGCTGCAAGCACTTGGGGGAGAACAGCACGTTGTCAAAGTTCCAGCGCTTGCTGTGGTAGCTGGGGTTGGGGCTGGTCCACAGCTCCTTCATGATGGCGATGCACTCGTTGGTCAGGGCGCCCCGGCGGTGCATGGGGATGCCCAGGGCCTCAAACTCCTCGCCCATGCCGCCCACGCCCATGCCCAAAGTCACCCGCCCGCCGGACATGTGATCCAGGGTGGCCGTATATTTGGCCAGCTCCACCGGGTTGTGGTAGGGCAGCACCAGGACGGAAGTGCCCAGGCGAACCCGCTTGGTGGTGGCGGCCAGGTAGGAGAGGGTGGCCAGGGGATGGTAGTAGGGCTTGTCTTCCAGCCGCTGGCGGATGTAGCCGGTGTTGAACAGGTGGTCCATGACCCACACCGAGTTGTAGCCCAACTCCTCAGCCAGGGGGCCCAGGGCCAGCACCTGCTGAGGGTCCGCGATGCCCCAGTTGTTGGGGATGGTCACGCCGAACTGCATGGGGAGCCTCCTTCGGAGCTATCAGCGATCAGCGGTCAGCTTTCAGCCCCCACCCATGCCTAGGGAGGGGAAGCGGATGGCTGACGGCTGATAGCTGTCAGCTCGTTTTTATGGCTTGCACCAGCCGGGCGGTTTCAATAGCCGTCATGGCGGCGTGGCTGCCCATGTTGCCCACCTTGCCGCCAGCCCGGTTGATGGCCTGGTCCATGTTCTCCGTGGTCAGCACGCCAAAGATGGTGGGCACCCCGGTCTCCAGCCCCACGGCGCCGATGCCGCTGGAGGCGTGGCCCGCCACCATGTCGTAGTGGCTGGTCTCGCCGCGGATTACCGCCCCCAGGCAGATGACGGCGTCGTACTGGCCGGTCTGGGCTAGGGTCTTGGCCACCAGCGGCAGCTCAAAGGAGCCGGGCACCCAGGCCACGCTAATGTCCTGGTCCCGCACGCCGGCGCGGGTCAGCGTCTCCAGCGCCCCGGTCAGCAGCTGGCGGGTGATAAACTCGTTGAAGCGGGCCACCACCACCGCCATCCGCAGCCCTTGGCCATCCATCTCAACCCTAATCTCCTTGGGCAAGGTCGCTCCTCCTGAGAAAGATTGTGGAACATTGCTGCCAGGCGTCGCCCTGAGCTTGACGAAAGGTTCAGTCCTGGCCGGCATCGCCTTCCGGCGTGGGTCGCACCCCGGCTTGCAGCACCTTCTGTAACAGATCCGCTTCCGGCAACGCGCCCAGCGCCCGGATGCTCTCGTTAATCACGGTCAGCGGCACCGACCGCACGCCGTACATCGAGGCCAGGGACGGAAACTCCTGCACCTCCACCACGTCGGCAGAGATGAGGGGGCTCTCCAGGGCCATGGCATGGGCCAACCGGCCCATCGGCGGGCAATGGGGTCAAGCGGGTGTCACGAATACTTGGATATGCACCGGCTGGTTCACTTGCCGCAACCCCTTGCGGGTCTCCATGCTCAGGGGGCTGACTCCCCGGGAAATGGTCTTGATGGCCTCGATGATGGTCACCAGTTCGAACCCCATTGGGATGCCGTAGAACTTCACCCGCGCCGAATCATCGCCGCTGAGCACCACTGCCGGGATGCGGGTAACCCCGCACTGGCGGGCAATCTCCGGCTGGGAGTAGGCGTCAACGGTCTCCAGCCGCAGCTTGGGCGAGAGCCCGGCCAGCTCCTCCATGAGTTGTTGGGTCTGCGGGCAGGAAGGGCAATCGCGGCCGGGAATGGTCAGGGGGGAAGGCTTTTGGGTGAACAGGCGGAGCCGGACCTCGCCCTCCAGGTCCTTGCGGAAGCCCCGCTTCAGTTGGGCCTTGTCCTGCTCCGAGATGATGGGCCTGGGCGTCATGCTGGCAGCTCCTGGGCGGCGTGGCCGGTGATCCTAGCCACCAGTTTACAATGGAACCGGCGGTTTAGCCATCCGCCCGCCCTTGGACAGGCTTAGGGTAAGGGGGGCGCACCCCGCTCCAGCTCCCGGCGGATGGCGAACATGCGCTGGAACAGGGTGAAACACGACACCACGGAGATGAGCACCAGCACCCACTCAATGCGCTGGATGATTAAGCCCAGCCCCAGGAGTATCACCCGCTCAGTGCGGGTCATGAGGCCCGCCTTGCTGAAGACGCCCAGCCCCTCGCCGCGGGCGCGCAGGTAGCTCACCCCTTGGGAGAAGACCAGGGCCAGCAGCAGGGAGAGCATGAAGAACAGCAGGTAGTTGGGGCTGAACCCGGCCCGCAGGGCGTAGACCCCCAGCCCCACGAAGAGGGCGGCCTCCCCCAAGCGGTCGAACACCGAGTCCAGCAGCGCGCCAAAGGGGCTGGCGGTGCCGTTAAGCCGGGCCAGGGCGCCGTCCATCAAGTCCAGGCCGCCGCCTACCAGAAACACCACGCCGCCGGCGGGCAGCCAGCCCAGCGCCGCCAGGCAGGCGCCCACTACCGTCAAGGCAAACCCCAGCAGCGTCACGCCGTTGGGCGTCAGCCCCAGCGCCCGCAGGAACCGGGCGCCCGGCAGCTCCACGAAGCGGAGGACCGCGGCCCTAAGCTGTTCTCTTCCCAGTGCGGCCATGCTTATTTCGAGAGGGCCTGGCCCGGTCCAGGCACTGATAGTAGTAGTCTTCCACCTGGCGGGCCACCACCTGCCAGCGGTAGCGCTGCACCATGCCCCGGCCGGTGGCGCCCAATCGCTGCGCTACTCCGGGGTTGCGCACCAGGTAGGCCAGCGCATCGGTGAGCGCGCCGGCGTCTCGCGGCGGGCATAGCAGCCCCTGCTTGCCGTGGGCGATCACCCCGCTGTAGCCTTCAATGTTGGAGGCCACGATGGGCTTGCCCGCGGCCATCGCCTCCAGCAACACGATGCCAAAGCTCTCCGATCCGGTGGCCGGGGAGCAGAAGATGTCGGCGGTGGCATAGTAGCGGGGCAAGTCGGCCTGGGGCACCCCGCCCAGCAGCACCACGTCGCCCAGCTCGCGGGCGCTGAGCAACCGCTGGGACTCCTGATCCAGGTTCCCGGGACCCGCCACCAGCAGCCGCGTGTTGGGTAGGTCCCACTTGAGCCGCCCGTAGGCCTCCAGCAGGTACCGCAGACCCTTGCGCTTCTCCATTCGCCCTACAAACAGGATGTTGGTCTTGCCGTCCAGGTACTGGGGCCAGGGGGCAGCGTGGTTGGTGAAGTGGGCAAGGTCAATGCCGTTGGGGATGATCTGGTAGTCGCCGGGGTAAACTTCGCTTACGTGGCGGCGGGCTGCCGGGGACACGGCGATGCTGCCGTGCAGTCGCTGATGCCACCGCTTGACCAGCGGGTGACTGAGCTTGTACAGGTGCTGGCTATTGGCGAAGGAGTGAAAGGTGCCCACGTTCACGGTGTTGGAGTACTCCAGCACGCAAAGGGGCAACACGGGGGCCAGCGGCTCGTGGAGGTGGATTACGTCGAAGGCTTCCCGCTCCAGCAGCGCCTGAATCTTGCGGGACAGCCACCAGGACAGAGATACCCGCGCCACGGAGCCGCCGCTGGGCACCGGCACGGACCGCCCCAGGGGCACAAAATTGCCTGATTCGTCTAAGCCTAGGGGGCGGGAGGGAGAGTGGGGCGCCAGAACCTGCATTTCATGGCCCAGCCGGGTCATTTCCCGGGTCAGTTGGGAGACGTGGGCGGTAACTCCGCCGGGCCAAGTGTAGTCATAGGGCGACACCATGGCGATTTTCACGGTTGTCTTCTTCCTGGCCCAGTGCGGCCCTTATCCGGCAATGAACTTCTCCACCATATCCCGGGCCACGTCGTCGGTGAACTGCTCCGGCGGCGACTTCATGAAGTAGGCGCTGGGCCCTTTTATCGCCCCGCCGATGCCCCGGTCTAGGGCCAGCTTGGCGCAGCGGATGGCGTCCACCACCACTCCGGCGGAGTTGGGGCTGTCCCACACCTCCAGCTTGCACTCCAAGTTGATGGGCGCCCCGCCGAAGATCTTCCCTTCCATGCGGATGTAGCACCATTTCCGGTCCAGCAGCCAGGGCACGTAGTCGCTGGGGCCGATGTGGATGCGGTCCGGCTCAATCTGCTCGTCCATCTGGGAGGTGACGGCGCCGGTCTTGGAAATCTTCTTGGAGACGAGGCGTTCCCGCTCCAGCATGTTCAGGAAGTCGGTGTTGCCGCCAAAGTTGAGCTGGTAGGTGTTGTCGATGGTGGCGCCCCGGTCCTCAAACAGGCGGGTGAGCACCCGGTGCAGGATGGTGGCCCCCACCTGGGATTTGATATCGTCTCCGATGATGGGCACCCCGCGCTCCTCAAAGCGCCGCTGCCAGTAGGCCTCCTTGGCCAGGAACACCGGGATGCAGTTGATCATGGCGCAGCGAGCGGTGAGGATCTGCTCGGCGTACCACTTGGTGGCCATCTCGCTGCCCACCGGCAGGTAGTTGATGACCACGTCCACCTGGCGTTCCTGCAGGATTCCCACAATGTCCGCGGTGGAGTGGTTGGACTTCTTCACCACGTCGGACAGGTACTTGCCGATGCTATCGTGGGTCATGCCGCGTTCCACGATCACGCCCGTGGAGGGTACCTCGGCGAACTTCAGGGTGTTGTTGGGCTTGGTGAAGATAGCCTCGGACAGGTCCTTGCCCACCTTGTTTTCGTCAACGTCAAAGGCCGCGACTACCTCAATGTCTTCAATGCGGTACTCGCCAACCGTATTGTGCATGATTCCGGGGACGGAAGCATCCCCGGCCGGCATCTCCACGTACTTGTAGAGGCCCTGCACCAGGGACGAGGCGCAGTTGCCCACCCCGATAATGGCTACCTTGATCTTGGCCAACTTGTGCTCCTTTCCAGACGGGACTTAGCTCTCATCGCCCGTGCTCCGGGGAATCCGTGGCCACCGGCCCTTCTGACCGTAATGCGGGCTGGCATGGCCTGGGGTCCAGTGCCGACAACACCCCGCCACGGACGCCGTTGCCCGCGCGCCGCCGGGGAGCCAAGCGGCTGGAATTGTACCAGGTTCCCCCAGGGGCCACAAGAAGCGGCAGAGGTGGGACATCAGAATAGCAGCGATGGTATCTGAGGGGCAGAGCAGATTGGCCGGTAAATGGGTGGTACGGTGTACCATGCGGGGATGGTGCGAATGGACTATGCCGGTGGTGATAACGATAACGAGCGCGAAGAACCCCGTAGGGGCGACGCATGCGTCGCCCCTACGGGGTAGGATGCTCTGGGGCGATTTCCTCAGAAGAAGCGGAAGATGGCGGTGCGGTCGTCGTGGCGGTAGCGCCCGCCCAGGCGCTGGGGGCGCAGTCCGCCCTCCAGCCGTTCGGCGATGAGGCGCTCCACCTGCTCCGCCGCCGCTGCGGGAGAGGCGGCAGCCTCCACCGTGCTGGCCAGCTCGTCGGCCAGCATGTTGTCACTAACCCCGTCAGTAGCTAGCAGCAGCCGGTCCCCCGCCTCCAGGTTGATGGTGTTGTGGATCAACTCCAGCTTGGCGTGGGAGCCCACGGCGCGGGCGGCGCCCACCGGCAGGAACCCGCCTCGGCGGCCAGTAAGCTGCTGGATGGCGCCGCCGCGAACCAGGAACACCGGGCTGTCCCCCGCGCTGAGGACGTGCAGTTGACCATCCACGAACAGCGCCACGGAGGCGGTGGAGAGCAGCATCCGGCCTCCGCCCACCTGAAAGAACTCGTCGTTCATCTCCGTGAGGACACGGGACACCGCCTCGGGGGAAGCGGTCGCCAGGGTCTCCAGCGCCTCCCGGAGCGACTTGCTGGCCTCCGCGCCGCCGTGGCCGGTAACGCCGTCCAGCACCGCGTCCAGAAAGCCGCCGTTGCCCAGGTCCCGCACCAGGAAGGTGTCCTCGCCGTGGGTGGTGTTATCCTGTAGCGTGGCGACAGTGCTAGCAAGCATACGTGTATCCTTATTAGACGATTACGAGAGACGGTTACGGGCCGTCTTTGCTGGGGTTAGGCTGTTGGAGCGGCCAGCCCCGCCAGCTCCGACTCCGGGTCGAACAGGTAGCGCCGCCAGTGCTCCCCGCGCAGCCAGGCAAGAGCCTCGCTCCAGGCCTGCCAAGCCGCGGCGAGATTGGTTAGCTTACGGTTGCGGATTCTAACGGCCTCCAAATACACCGTCAAGTCCTGCCGGAACTCCGCCACCGTGGAGTAGCCCCGGTCCCGCACCTTGGCCACCAGGTACAGGGCGGCGTTGCGCGCTGGGTCAGGGACGTTGCCGTAGCCCCGCGCCATCTGGTCCAGCTCCTCCTCAAACCGCACCACCGGGCGCAGGCCGTAGGCCTCCCGGTAGCCGCTGGATTGAGTTGGCGGCGATTGGGGAGTGGTGTAAAACTTCAGGATCTCCAGAAAGAAGTCGTGAATGTCCCGCTTTCGGCCCCGGGAGTCGGTTGGCGCGCTCACCGTCACCAGGTCTCCGCAGTCAATGACGGTGAGCCGCCCGGCGTCCGGCTGATAGAAAATGTTCTGAGGCCGCAGGTCCAGCAGGATGTACCCGGCCCGGAAGAAGCCCTCCTCCAGGTCCAGCAGTTGCTCCTGGATGGCGAAAGGGGAGCCGCCCACTGGGTGGGTCAGGGGAAAGAGGGCAAAGAGGTTTTGGGCCGCGCCTACTGGCACTCCGGTGATGCGGGCCATCGGGTCTCCCACCAGCGGGATGCCCCGTACCCGCTCCTCTACCAGCACCCGGTACTCTTGTCCCCAGTCCTCGCCGAAATAAGCGTCGTGGTTCTGCCGCTGGGTGTAGCCCAGGATGGCCGACACCCCTGTGACGGCGGGGCCCAGGTCCTGGCGAATCTGCAGGGTGCGGTCGGTGCGGCCCTCCGTCGCCTGGTGCAGGCCGCGGCGCACCATCTGGGGCTTGGGGCGCTTCAGCACCACCTGGCGGCCGGTGTCCCGGTCCAGGGCGGCCCTGACCTCGTAGTCGGCGCCGGCGCCCAGAATGCCGCCTGCCTCGTACCGCTCCAGCTCCACTACTTCCATGAAGAACTGCCCTCTCCCCGGCCATGCTGCGGTGAGTATAGCACTGGTGGCTGCGCAGGGTAGGGGCGCACGGCTGTGCGCCCCTACGGGTGGGTGGAACTAGGTCGCAACCGTTAGCCGGGCCGGGTGCAGACCAGGGTCACCCAGTCCTCTCGGGGCCACTCCTCAATGGGGGAGAAGCCCAGCCCCTCCAGGGCGGTGCGCACCTCAGGATACTGGTCCTGGATGATGCCTGAGGCGATGAGCCGGCCCCCCGGCTTGAGCACCGGCAGTATGGACGGCCCCCGTTCCCGCACCGCGCGGGCGGAGATGTTGGCTATCACCAGGTCAAACTGGCTGGGCCGCACCTGGGGGTCGGGCAGACTGCCCTTGATGATCGTTACGTGGTCTAGGATGCCGGTGTGCCGGAAGTTCTGCCGGGCGGCGCGCACCGCCTGGGTGTCGATGTCCACCGCGGTCACCCGGCCCGCGCCCAGCTTGACGGCGGCGATAGTCAGGATGCCGGAGCCGGTGCCCAGGTCCAGCACCTCCATGCCCGGTTGCAGCAGGGACTCCAGGGCGGTCAAGCAGGTGTGGGTGGTTGGATGGTAGCCCGTGCCAAAGGCCAGCCCGGGGTCCAGATCAATGATCACGTCGCCGGGCACGGGCTGGTACTCAATCCATGAGGGTTTGATGACCAGGTGCTTGCCCACCCGCAGCAGGGTGAAGTGGGCCTTCCATGCGTTCTGCCAGTCCTCATCCTTGTCCAGGGGGCGCAGGGTCAGCTCCCCCAGGGGCTGGAGCAGGCTGGCCAGCTTCACACCCACCTCAATTCGGGTCAGGCGGTACCGGGAGGAGTCTTGCAGGTAAGTGCGGAGCTGCACCTGGTTGGGCCCCAGGAGCTCCATGCTCAAGCCGTGGCCGTAGCGGTCAAACAGGTAGGAAATGGGCTCCACGTACTCGTGGGGGACGGTAATGCTGAGCTCCTGCCAGATCATGGGCCTTCCTTGCATAGCGGCTTAGCGCACTAAGGAAAACTTTGCTCCCTCTCCCTCGTGGGAGAGGGTTGGGGTGAGGGTGATACCCTCCACCTTAATCCTCTCCCACAATGGGAGAGGAGGACTCGTCAGCCAAGGGCGTCCTTAATCCGCCCGAACAGCCCCTTGTCCTTCCCGTCGCCGGCCTCAGCCTCGGCCGTTTCTGGTTCCAGGGACCGGGCCAGCTCCTCCAGCAGCTTGCGTTGCTGGGAGTTGAGGGAGCGGGGCACTTGCAGGTTCACCAGCACGCGCAGGTCGCCCCGCCGGTGGTCTTCCAGATGGGGGATGCCCTTGCCCTTGATGCGGAACTCGGCCCCCGGCTGGGTGCCCTGGGGAATCTTCAGCATCTCTGGGTCGCCGTCCAAGGTGGGCACCTGGCGCTCCACGCCCAGTGCGGCTTCGGCCAGATTCAGCCACATGGGGTAGACCAGGTCGTAGCCCTCCCGGCTGAACACCGAGTGGGGCTGCACTTCCATGTAGACGTACAGGCTGCCCCCCGGCCCGCCGTTGCGGCCCACATCCCCTTCCCCGGTGAGGCGCACCTGCATCCCGTGCTCCACGCCGGCGGGGATGCGCACGGCGATGCGGCGCTGCTTGCGCTCCACCCCGGCGCCGCGGCACTGGGTGCAGGGAGTCTCAATGATGCTTCCCCGCCCCTGGCAGGTGGGACAGGCGCCAATGTGGGCAAACTGGCCGAAGACGCTGCGCTGAGTGCGCCGCACCTGGCCGCTGCCCCGGCAGGTGGCGCAAGACTTGACTTCCGTGTCCGGCTCCGCGCCGGCGCCGGTGCAACGCTGGCACTCCTCCAGGCGGGGCACCTCGATCTCTCGCTCCACGCCAAACACCGATTCCTGGAACGACAGCACCACCCGCTGCTGCAGGTCGGCGCCGCGTTGGGGTTCCCGCGCCCGGCGGGCGGTGGCGTCGCCGAAGAAGGAGTCGAAGATATCCCCAAACCCGCCAAAGACATCAAAACCCTCAAAAGGCCGGTCAAACCCGCCATTGGACCCCACGCCGGCCTGGCCGAAGCGGTCGTATTGGGCGCGCTTCTTGGTGTCGGTGAGGACCTGATAGGCCTCGTTGATCTCCTTGAACTTCTCCTCGGCGTCCGGGCTCTTGTTGCGGTCAGGATGATACTGCATGGCCTTCTTCCGAAAAGCCTTGCGGATCTCTTCCTCGTTGTCCGTGCGGGCAACGCCTAGAACCTCGTAATAGTCCAATTTGGCCATTTAAGTACACCTGGAAAACCGCGCATCGCGGGCGGCATCTCAACCATTATAGTGCAGCCTGCCGCCTTGTCTCAACCATACCCTGGCGTGAGTCTGGCGTGCGCGGGCGCGGCAGCGGCGGAGTTTGACAGCCCCGTCAGCGGTCCCCCGTGGAGCCGCGACAAGGCCGCGGCGCCTAGGGAATCGGCTTCCAACTGTGACTAGGCGCTCCTTGACACCCCTCCCAGGCCTAGGTACCATAGTAGATTAGGAGGCC
>SHYG01000007.1 GCA_009692925.1 Dehalococcoidia bacterium | reverse complement strand
GCATGCCGATGGTGATGGTCCCCGGCATAACCTCGCGTTCCGAGACGATCTTCGCGTCAAAGTGCTTCTCGTACCACGCCGCCGACGCGCGGGGGTCCGCCGACCGTATGTGCACATGGTTAATCACGTAGGCCATGAATTCGCCCTCCCGATCAGACCATTTTGGGCAACTTGGGGTTTCCATTCGCAGTAATTGGCGACTGGACCAGACTCTTGCGGCAGCTTGGCTTACGACAGCACGATGTCCTGATTAAGAAGGCTCGGGCATCCCCTGCTGCCAGGTCTGGTCACGGAGCTCAAGCCGGTTCCCGCTGGGGTCCAAGAAGTAAAGCTCTCTTCCAGGGAAAAAGCCCTTGGACCGGTAAACGAGATTGTCCACCGGGATATGCCTTTCGTGAAACACCTTGCAGGCCAGTGCGAACGTTTCAGGGCTAACGGTGAAGGAGTGATGGGTTCGGCGATCTACTGCTGCGGTGTTAGACGTGTGGTCTGTTGGGTGCTCCCGCTCGCAAAGCAGGATGTTGTGGCCCCCAACGTTGAAGCAGGACATGACCGAGTTGCCCAGGCCTCCCAAGGGCTTAAGGCCCAGCAGGTCGCCATAGAAACCCTCTGATTCCGCCAATTTGTTGACTGGAATCGACCAGTGGGTGACACCCTCGAGTTGTAGCAGTCCCATTGCGTCCTCCCTACATAGCACTCCACGTATTTCACGCGGGCGCTAAAGTTACCGCCCGGCTACCCCGCGCCCAGGGCGGCCAGCCCGGCCTCCGCGCACTGCTGGTCCTGGGAGTAGTGCCCGCCGCTGACGCCGATGCCGCCACTCATCTGCCCGCTCAGGACTATGGGGTATCCGCCGCCAAAGAGCACCATGTTCTCCTGCTGGGGCAGGCTGTGCAGCAGCGGCGGGTCGTTCTTGATGAACTCCCACAGCCCGTGGGTCGGCGTGCTGAAGGAGATGGCGGTCCACGCCTTGCGCTGGGCAATGCCCACCGCCAGCAAGGCCGCGCCGTCCATGCGGATGAAGGACTTCAGGGTGCCATCGGGATCTACCACGGCAGTCGCCATGGGGACACCCAGTTCCATAGCCCGGCGCGTTGCCCCGTTGATGACCTGCTGGGCTGCTTCCAGGGTAATGCTGGGACGCTGGAATGTGGCAGGCATGGCGCTCCTCCTGGCTAGGCATTCGGCGACACTATACCACAGTGGCCCCCAGGATATTTTGCAGGTGCGCCAGCGCCCACTGGTGAGCCTGCGGGTCAAAGCTGGCGACGCAGTCGGCGGGCACCTCCACCGTGTAGTCCCGGTTGCGGGCATCGGCGGTGGTGTGCAGCACGCAGATGTCGGTGCAAACGCCGCAGATTATCAGCTTGTCCGGGCGCAACCGATCCAGTCGCTGGGCCAGGTCGGTGTTGAAAAACCCGCTGTAGCGGTTCTTGGGGATGACGTTGCTGCCGGCGATAAAGGACGCCAGATCGGGGATTACCTGGGGCTCCTCCGTGCCTTTGACGCAGTGCACGGGGAATATCTGAAACTCTAGGTCGTCGGGGTCATGGTGGTCCGAGATGAAGAGGACTTTCCCGCCAGCGCTAGTCTCTCGCTGGAGCAATCGCCGCACGGGGGGAATGATGAGGCGGGCCGCGTCGCCGCAGTAAAGGTTGTGCCCGGGCTCCAGAAACCCGCGCACCATGTCCACTACCAGCACCACGTTGGGCATCGGCGGCCTCGCTCCAGCCATTCTTGCCCTAATGATACGTTATCGGCGGGCTCTCCTCAAGCTGGAGGGCAGATGTGGAGGCGGACGCCCCCGGCAATCTACAACTCGCGGTAGGGAATCACCTGGACTCCGGAAGCATCGATGGTCAGCAAGACCCGGTCTCCCGGCGTTTCGATGATCCTCTGCCTCACTGCATCCAATTCCACTTCAGTCAGATTGGGGGGCTCGCCGCCGTCGAGACGCCGCCACACGAGAATGTTAACGCCCAGGCACGACTGGAGCTGTTGGACCAAAGCCTGCGCCGGTTCGGAAGCCAGCGCGGTTATGCCCTTGGTCGTCGAGATTGCTGGGGCTGCCGGCTCTTCGTTCACCGGCGCTTCCCAGCGGTCTTCTTGCAGCACCAGCCAGTGATAAATGCTGATGGCGCCGGCCATCAGGAGGGTCCCAATGCTCCACTTGGCATTCTGAAGTAGTTGAAGCGACAGGTCGGCCTCTAACAAGTCTTGGAGAAACTTGAACAACAGCACGCTCAGATTACCCAAGACCAGCAACGTAGCGATGCCAAACACCCCGTAGATGAACACCCGGCGGGAAAGAGCAGTCCGCTCTTCTGCCGCTCCAACCTCAACCTCACGCTGTACGCCGAGCCAGTAGTAGCTCCATATGGGAATCCCCTCCACCAGGAGAGTGACACCCAGTACCAAAGGATTCCGCCACCACTGGGCGTCCAGCAACTGCGTCCCGGCCTGGGGCACCAGCACGCCCATCACTACCAGGAAAACCATGACCAAACCGGTGGAGAGGGTGCCCAGGCCCAATGCCGCCACCAGGTATCGGTACACCCTCCTGGCCGCCTGCCAACGGCCGGTGGAGAGACGTGATTCCTGCTGCATCAAGGCCCAGTGGTAGCCCCACAGGGTTGCACCTGGCACCAGGGCCGCAATTACGCCGGGAAGGCGGCGGAAGTGAGCTGCAGCGGCCACGGACCCTGGCTCGCCAATGAACCACTGCAGCACCAGATAGAGCAGGATGCTCAGGCACACCACCACCGTGGCCGCGCCTCCCAAGATGGCGAATAAGTAGAGATACACTTGTCGCAGCACCGAGTTGACGTCGCCTTTGGCTGCCCGGTGCCAGTGCCACCACCAGCCCGCTGCTCCGGCCAAAGCGATGGCGACGCCGGTGCGGGTTGTATCGGTCCAAATTGAGTCCCAAGAGCTAACTGCGCTGGACAGCAGAATCTGGGGCGTGAACAGACTTTCGTAGGCGGCGCGCAGGGGCTTCCAGATGACGATGCCCACCCCGGTGGCCAGCATCACCAGGCCGTACAGTGAAGTAAAGTACCAGTACAGCCTCGGCACCCATGCCCAAGCCTCGTCGCCGCGGCCTTCGACACTTTGAATATGCCAGTGGTAGGCCCACACTCCGCCCCAGATCAGGGGGAAAGCAATGTGAGTCCCATTGAAACTCCCTGAACCTAACACCCAGCGAAGGAGCATGACCAGTCCGAATGCGATCAGCGCCGCAGTGATGCCCAGGACCAGATACAGGTAGATTTTGCGGGAGAGGGCCGTTGCCTCAGCGGGAAGCCGCTGCACGGCTTTCAGGGACATCCGCCAGTGCAGGAACCAGATGGGCACGCCGACCAGGGTAAGCGCCAACCCCAGGGCGAGTTGGGTTTGGCTGTTAGACAAAACCGGCGGCCCGAAGAGATTGTCCAGCAAGAAGTCCAGCAGCACGATCACGCCGGGGGCGGCCACGCCCAGGGCGATGAAAGAGAGACCGTAGTAGTACACGCGCTTGAGGGTGCCGATGCCGGTGTCTGCCTCTTGCGAGCTACCGCGCCGGCGCATCCAGGCCACCACGGCGGCGACGATTCCGGCGACCACCAGCAGGGGCACCAGAATGCCAATGAGGTAAAGGCCGAAAAAAATGTCCATTAGGAGACCTCAACTAGCTTGTGATCTGCGCTGGGATGGCCGCCGCTTACGGACGACCGACCGGCGGCAGTTCAGGGCAATAATTCATTGGCCAGGGCTTATCCACGAATCGCCAGTTACCGTCAAGTTTCTTCAGCAGGTAGTTTTGAGTGTGGGAAGACTCGCTCACATTGAAGGGAGCGGAAACATAAAAGTCGGTTATCCGGACCCGCACCTCAGTAGCATCATCCAGGAGTCGCTCGCTTTCAAGGGTTATCTGAGAGTCTCTGCTGTCGGTGGTATCGCTACGTCCCTGCCATCGCGTGGTCTCGCGGAAGTGGTCAAAAGTGCACTTGGTCTGCAGGTCGCTGCTCAGGAAGTCGTAAGCCCGGCGGGATTCTCCTTCCTCAATTGCCAGCAGGTAATGCTGGACGGCGCCGGCGGGAGTGTCCTGGGGAAGCAGAGTTTGGGTCTGGGGCCGCTTCAACAACGCTACGGCTAGGCTAGCTATGATGAGGACCAGTATCGCCAGGCCCGCTCCGGCCAGCCATTTGGACGACGAACTTCGCATTTTGCAATACCCTCCAACTTCGGCGAGCAGGTAGTTATTGAACGTCCACGCCCGGTGGATTTCGGCGCCATTGCCATTTTATGCCTACCAGCGCGGGGCGAACAGGTACAATCAGACCATTTTGTGATGGTACATGGGGGGCGCTGGAGTGGAAGCGGCTAAGGTGAGGCGGAGAGTGGAACGCAACTGGCATCGTAAATCCCCCCACCCCCCCTTTACGCAAGGGGGAACCGTCTAGCCCCCCTTTGCAAGGGGGTTTGGGGGGGTTTTATCTGCTACGAGTAAGAGTTTTACGCAATCATGCCGCCGTCAATGGTGAGCACCTGGCCGGTGATGTACGCGGCGCCCTGGCCGCACAGGAAGACCACCGCCTGGGCCACGTCTTCTGGAGCGCCAAAGCGGCCCATGGGGATACGGCCGAGTATCTGCTGCTTGAGCTCCTCGCTCAGCTGGTCCGCCATGCCGCCCGCGGCGATGAAGCCTGGGGCCACCGCATTAACGGTGATGCTGCGGGACGCGACCTCCCGGGCCACCGCCTTGGTGAACCCGATGAGCCCCGCCTTGGCCGCGGCGTAGTTGGCCTGGCCGGGGTTGCCGCTGATCCCCACCACTGAGGAGACGTTCACCACCCGCCCGCTGCGCTGCCGGACCAGGTGGGACATGACGTACTTGGTGCACAGAAAGGCGCCCCGCAGGTCCACCGCCAGCACCTGGTCCCAGTCGTCGGGAGTCATGCGCAGCAGCAGGCGGTCGCGGTTGATGCCGGCGTTGTTCACCAGGATGTCGATGCGGCCCCAGTGTTGCACTACTTGCTTGACCACCGACTGGGCGTCGGCGTCGCTGGAGATGTCCCCCGCTACTGCGAGCGCCTCACCCCCTGCAGCGGCGATCGCTTCCACCACTTTTGCCGCCGCTTCCGGGCTGGAGTGGTAGTTTACCCCCACTTTGGCGCCGGCCTGGGCCAGGCTGGCGGCGATGACCGCGCCGATGCCCCGCGACGCTCCGGTAACCAGCGCCACCTGCCCGTCCAGCGGCCGCCCGCCCGCGAAAGGCTGCTGCGCCATCGCGCTATTGGTCATGGCGCCGGGGCATGGGGCCGGGGTTGCTGCGTTGCTTTCGCGCCTTGGGACAGGGCCGCCAGCTCCTGCCGCATTCCATCCACCAGGCCAATCTGCACGCACCGAACCGCGGTGCCGATGGCGCCCGCCACGCCCGCGGCGTTGGAGGAGCCGTGGCCCACCACCACCGTGCCGTTGACGCCGAACAGGGGGCCGCCCCCGGTCCGGGGCAGGTTGGTCATCTGCCACAGCTCCGACCCGATGCGCTCCACCACTTGGGGAGGCAGCATGTCGCCCAGTTGCTTCTGGAGGTAGGACATCAGGGCGCTGCCCAGCCCTTCGGTGTATTTCAGCAGAATGTTGCCCACAAAGCCGTCACACACCACCACGTCGGCGCGGCCGGCGAAGAAGTCGTGGCCCTCCACGTTGCCCACGAAGTTCAGGTGGCTCTCCCGGAACAACTTCAGGCTTTCCTGCACCTGGCGGTTGCCTTTGGCGTCCTCCGCACCGACGCTGAGCAGGCCGATGCGGGGGTTCTCAATGTTCAGGAACTGCCGGGCGAACACCGATCCCAAAGCGGCGAAGCTGAGCAGCAGGGTGGGCCGGCAGTCCACGTTGCTGCCCAGGTCTACCAGCACGGTGCGGGGAGCCAGCCCCAGAAATGGGCCGCCGACGCAGGGCCGCTCCAGGCCTTCCATCAGGCCCAGGTTCATGGTGGCGCTGGCCATGGATGCCCCAGTGGATCCCAGGGACACCATGGCGTCGGCGGCGCCGCTCTTGAGCACTTGGGTGGCCACCACAATGGAAGCCTGGCGTTTCTGCCGCATCGCCTGCACTGGGTGCTCGTCGTCGCCGATCTTGCCTACTGAGGCGACAACCTTGATGGGCTTCCCCGCCACGTTGTAACGGGCCAGCTCGGCCTCCACAGGTCCCTGGTCTCCCACCAGAATGATTGCCACGTTGCCCCAATCAAGGGCCTGCACTGCACCCTGAACAATCTCCTGGGGGGCAAAGTCGCCGCCCATGGCATCCACTACCACCCGTATTGGGGCGGAGATGGATGCGCCGTTGCCGTGTTGGTTAGCCATGACCGGTGTCCTTCCCCAAACCGCTGGGGCCAGCGCGATTATTCTCTACCGTGAAACATCACCGACGGCAACACTACCGATGCCGAACCGCTGATTAACTCTTCGCCGGTCTCGGCGTGGCGCAGCGCCACCTGGCAACGCACATGCCGGCCCTGAGGCACCGTTTCTTCCTGGATGGTGCTGGTGACGCGGCCCCAGGTTATCAGCCGGTCTCCGGGGCGCGCCGCGCCTTTGAACCGCACCTTGAGCTCGCCGCCTTCCAGCCAGGCCCGGCCAAAGGCGCCCGCCAGCATCTCCGCGATGAACCCCAGGGTCAGCATGCCGTGGGCGATGATACCACCGAAGGGGGTTCCCGCCGCGAAACCGGCATCCCAGTGCAGGGGGTTATGGTCGCCCACCGCCTGGGAGTAGGCATTGAGCTGGGCCTGGGTGATGGTGCGACTCACCTCCGGCAGGTTGCCGGACGCCTCGGTTTTGGCGGGGGTGTTCTCCTGACCTGCCGCAGAGTCTGCCAGCGGCCCTTGGGAATGAACGATGAGCACTGTGCCTTTGCCGTTAAGCAGCCCATGGCCTCCGCCATCGTGCAGCTGGTATGCCACGGTGCGGAACTCCAAGCTGCCCCGCTGACGGATGCGCTCTTGACAAGCGGTCCCCAGCACTTGCTGGCCGAGCCTTACCGGCCCCCGGGTCACCAGCTCCTGCAGGCTGTGAATTGACCCTGGCGGAAGCGACAGCTTGTCCAGCAACTGCCCCAGGGTTCTGGCGGCCAGCGCCAGCGGAGGCGCGAGTCCAGCCTCCCCGTAAATGGGCAAGCGATCCCCCACCGCCGCCAGATAATCCTTAACCCAGCCTGGGGAGAGCAGCCAGGGGTCTAGGTTAAACTCCGCTTGTGGGGCAGACCCCAATGTGGATGCTCCTGTGGGCTTGGTTCTGACACTGATCTGCCAGCCGCCGAGTTTGGTAGATTATACGCAACTGTTTGCGGCGCGGGCAATATCCCGGAGGGCGGCCTGCCGTAACCCCTCTGTGCTCTCTGTGTCCTCTGTGGTGAAGGGCCTCGGACTAGCCCCCAGCGGGAACGCCAAAGGCCTGGGTTGCCAGGTTGACGATGTGCTGGCCGATGGCCAGGGAAGACGTGGCTCCGGGCGAGGGTGCGTTCAGCACGTGAATGGCGTCGTGGCCCTGGATGATGCTGAAGTCGTCCAGCAATGCGCCGTTGCGGGCCACCGCCTGGGCGCGCACTCCGGAACCGCCGGGTCCCAAGTCTTTCTCCTGAATCTCGGGAACCAGTTTCTGCAGGTCGTGGACAAACACCTTCTTGCTGTAGGAGCGGTGCATCTCCCCCAGGCCGGTCTTCCAGTGCTTCCGGCTCATGCGCCAGAATCCGGGGAATGTCACCGTCTCCCACGACTCGCCAATGTCCACATCCCGCTTGCGGTAGCCCTCCCGCTTAAGGGCCATCACCGCGTTGGGGCCGGCCTCCACGGGGCCGTGAATGTGGCGGGTGTAATGCACCCCCAGGAAGGGGAACCGCGGGTCGGGCACGGGATAGATCAAGCCCTTCACCAGGTGCTGGCTCTCAGGCTTGAGGGTGTAGTACTCGCCCCGGAAGGGGATAATCTGCACGTCAGTCCGCTCGCCCAGCATCTGGGCCACCCGGTCGGCGTAGAGGCCCGCGCAGTTGATGAGGTGCTTGGCTTGCAGCGCGCCGCCGGGCGTCTCCAGCTCCAGCCCGCCGCCGGAGCGCCCGCCGCCGGAACGATTAATGCGCTGCACCGGAGCGCCGGTGAAGATTTCACCCCCTGCCTGCTGGAACCGCACGGCGTAGGCGTGGGAAACCTTCACGTAGTCAATGATGCCGGTCTGCGGCGACCACAGCGCCTGCACCCCCGCGGCATGGGGCTCAACCTCCTCCAGTCGCTCAGGGCCCATCATCTCCAGCCCCTGAACGCCGTTGGCCACGCCCCGCTGGTACAGGTCCTGCAGGCGGCCCACTTCATCCTGGGTGGTGGCGACGATAGTCTTGCCGCAGCGCTGGTACTCAATCTCATTCTCGTCGCAGAACTGGGTGAGCAGTCGCGCGCCGCCGGCGCAGAAGTTGGCCTTGTGGGAGCCGGGGCGGTAGTAGATGCCCGAGTGGATAACGCCGCTGTTGTGCCCGGTCTGGTGGGTGGACAGCTCCGCCTCCTTCTCCAACACCGCCACTCGCCAGCGGGGCGCCTGGGCCTTGAGCTGCATGGCGGCGGACAGGCCGATGATGCCGCCGCCGATGATTACTACGTCGTACTGCTTGGCTTCCATGCTGATCCTGCTCCCGGTGGGCGTTCCTGTCTTGACTGCCATCCTAGCATGGGCCGGAACGGGTGTAAATCTTAGGTGTGCAACCCCCAGGGACGGTTCATTCTCGGGCAGCCCGTAGGGGCGCACCTGCGTGTGCGCCCACGGGGCAGACCTTCCACCCGAAGGCAGACCCCCTTCGGCGCGGCTCAGGGCAGGCTCTGGTCTGCCCCTACATTCAGGGACGATGAAACGACTCCCGACTTCCCTACGCCGCTCCAGGGAGATATACTTACACCACATTTCAGCCGCCCAACGTGGTTCGGCGCTATCTGCCGGGAGGCTAACATGAACTTCGGCGCATTTCTCGATTTCGCGACCCGCCAGGGCGGCACCCAGGCCTCGTCCTTCCGGGAGGCCTTTGATATGGTGGATTTGGCCGAGGAGACCGGCTTGGACACCATCTGGCTTGGGGAGACCCACTTTAACGCCAACCGGCCCATATCTGCCCCTCTGGTGGTCGCCAGCGCCATCGCCACCCGCACCAAGCGCCTTCGCGTAGGCATGGCGGTGCAGGTGCTGCCGCTAATCAGCCCGCTGCGCATCGCGGAGGAGGCGGCCACGGTGGACCAGATTAGCCAGGGTCGCTTCGAGATGGGCGTAGGCCGCAGCGGCAACGTCCGGGCCTATGAGGCGATGGGCATCCCCTACGAAGAGAGCCGGGAGCGGTTCCAGGAAGCCCTGGACATCATCCTGGAGGCATGGAAGGGCAAACCCTTCTCCTACCAGGGGCAGTTCAACCAAATTGATAACGCCACGGTGACGCCGGAGCCATTCCACAAGCCCCATCCTCCAATCCGCCTGGCCTCCACCGGGGAGGACAGCTTTGCGCGAGTCGGCCGCCTGGGGTTTCCCATCTTCCTGTCCATGCGGGGCATGGACGTGAACGACCTGGAAAGGAACATGAAGGAGTACCACCGGGCCTGGCGCGCGGCGGGGCATCCCGGGAATGGTGGCGACATCTCGGTGCGGATTCCCATGTACCTCAGCACCACCGAGGAAGGCGCCGTGGAGGAGGCCAGGGAGACCATTGAAGCCTTCTTCACCCGGATGCGCCAGCGGTACGAGCAGGGCCGCGACGAGGAAGGGGCAGGCGGCACCGCGGCGGAGCGGGCGGCGGCGCTGAAGAAGCGGGCCGAGCGGCTGGCGCAGATGACTTACGAGGAGATTCTGGAAACGAGAGTCATTTGCGGGACTCCGGAGAATGTTATCGACCGGCTGAAGCAGTTCCAGGAGAAGCTGGGGCTGACCGGCTTTGCCGCCGAGCTGAACCCCGGCGGGCTGCTGCCCCCCGAGGCAGTGCAGCGCAGCATGCGCCTGCTCACCGACGAGGTGATGCCGGCGTTCAAGTAGGGTCTGGAGCCGGAAAGAGGGCCGGCGCCATTAGTCGCCATTAGTTATGGAGGCAGGCTATTCAGAAGCTAATTACTTGGTTGACAGCTCTCACTCTGGCCTTGGGCGTCTCCTTTTTCTTCGCCGAACAAGCCGTTGCGACGAATTCCCTGGGCCAGTTGCCTGACCTGCGTACCGTGGTTCCACTACACCTTCAAATTGTGAATGAACACCAGAGAGAAGTACTCCGCTTCTCCAATGGCATCGCCAATACCAGCGGCGGTTCATGGCAGATGCGTCCAAGATTCCCCACCAGCGATACCTCGCTCGCACAGGAGGCAATCCAGGACATTCTGGATGCATCCGGAGACGTGGTTGAAGAGAAAGCGGTTAGCCAGTTTGAGTTTCATGAAGAACACAACCACTGGCACATTAACGGCGTTGCTCTGTTTGAGGTGCGGCAAGGCAGTCCCGGCGGCCCAGTCTTTGGCGGCAACTCCATTAAGACCACCTTCTGCTTGATCGACTGGTACAAACTGGAGGGCAATTCAAAGTCGCCTGACCGGGCCTATTTTGAGTGTAACGCCTCCCACCAGGGGATTAGCCCGGGTTGGGTTGATCAGTACCATCAAGCCACGGACGGCCAGCAGCTTGACCTTACCGGTGCGCCCGTAGGACTATACTATCTGGTCACCACCGACAATCCTGATGGGACCTTTATTGAGCAGGATTATCGCAACAACACGGCGTGGGTGGGCTTTAACCTCAGTCGTGATAGCAAGGGAAAGCCGAAAATAAAGGTGGTCAGCCGCTCCCCTTGTGACGGCCCCGGCCTGTGTGGAGAAGGGGCGCCCAATCGCTAAACTGAGTATTCTTGGACCAGCACCGCGCTCAAACGGACGGGCTAAAACGCCACCCGTCGGTTGTTGGCTAGGGCTAACGGCAGGAGGATCACATGGATTTCGGGATGTTCATGGAGTTTGGGCGGCAGCAAGGCCTCAGCGACGCCCAGGCCTTCTGGGAAGGCTTTGACCTGGTGGACGCCGCGGAGTCGTGGGGGTTGGACGGCGCCTGGTTGGCGGAGCTGCACCTCAACCCGGCGCGCTCGGTGCTGTCCTCGCCAGTGATGACCGCCTGCGCCATCGCCGCCCGCACCAAGCGCCTGCGGGTGGGCATGGCGGTTTACGTGCTTCCCTTGAACCACCCCCTGCGCATCGCTGAAGAAGCCGCCACCATTGACCAGATTAGCGAGGGCCGCTTTGACATGGGCATCGGCCGCAGCGGCTTCGCCCGCGCCTACGACTGCTACGGCATACCATACAGCGAGAGCCGGGAGCGGTTCCGGGAGGCGCTGGACATCATCCTGGAGGCCTGGAAGGGCGAGCCCTTTTCCTACCAGGGACAGTACTATCGCATCGACAACGCCACCCTCGCGCCTTTGCCCTGCCAGCAGCCGCACCCGCCGCTGAGGGTGGCGGCCACCACGGCGGAGAGCTTCCCGCGCATTGGCGCCCAGGGATACCCTATCTTTGTGGGGCTGCGCGGCATGGACATTCCGGAGTTGAAGGCCAACCTGGTGGAGTATCGCAAGGCCTGGAGCGCTGCGGGACACCCCGGCCAGGGCAACGTGGCCCTGCGCATTCCCGTCTATGCCGGGGAGACCCAGGAGGAGGCGCTGGAGGAGCCCTTTGAGAGCATCAACGCCTACTTTGGGCGGATGGGCAGCTTGTATCGCGAGTCGGCGGGCCGCGCGGGCATTGACGCCACCGAGCTGCGCCAGGGCCGGGCGGACCGGCTGGGCACCCTCAGCTACGAGCAGATGCTGGAGACCAAGGTGGCCTTTGGCACCGGCAAGAGTTTGGTGGAGCGGTTTGCCATGCTCAAGGGCGAGTTGGGGCTGGACAACGTGGTGGCCGAGCTGAACCCAGGCGGGCTAATTCCCCCGGACCGGGTGAAGCGCAGCCTCAAAATACTAACTCACCAGGTGATGCCGGACTTCAAGTAATTTCGGACAAGACTGGTCATTTTAAGGAGGTACCATGAAATATGACGTTGTTATCGCCGGCGGGGGAGCGGCGGGATCCGTGTTGGCCAGCCGGTTGGCGGAAAATCCGAAAATCTCCGTCCTGTTGCTGGAAGCTGGGCCGGATTACCCGGACCCGAAGAACCTTCCGGACGATATCAAGTTCGGCGACACACGATATGCCGAAGCGGAAGACTCGGAACACAACTGGGCCCTGCGAGGAACCATCACCGAGGAGCAAGGGGAGATCCATGTGGCGCAGGGCAAGGTGATTGGGGGTGGGTCGTCCATCAACGGCCAGGCAATGCAAAGGGGATTCCCCGAGGATTTTGACTCCTGGTCTTCTCTCGGCAACACAGAATGGTCTTACTCCAAGGTGCTGCCATACTTTAGGAAGTCGGAGCGTGACCTAGACATTCGGGACGATTTCCACGGCACTGATGGGCCGTTGCCTGTAAGGCGCCGCCAGTCTGGTCCCTGGCCGGACATCCAAAAGGCCTTCCATGCCGCCTGCTTGCAGTCGGGGTTCGGCCCCACGGAAGACACCAATGGCGCAAACCCCTCTGGTATCGGTCTGCCTCCTTCTAACAACCTGGACGGCTTGCGAATGAGCACAGCGCTAACTCATCTCTATCCGATGCGACACTGCCTTAACCTCACGGTGAGGGGAAGGGCTTTCGTCAGGAAAATCTTGTTCAAGAATTTAAAGGCCGTTGGCGTGGAAGTCGAGAGCGGGGGTGAGGTTTTCACCGTCGAAGCAGACCGTATAGTGCTGACCGCTGGGGCAATCAAATCGCCCCACATACTCATGCTTTCGGGAATCGGGCCCAAGGACCAACTCCAGAAATTTGGGGTGCGCACGGTACGTGAGCTGCCCGGCGTGGGGCAAAACCTTTGGAACCACCTCAGCGCCCAGGTTAGCTTCAAGGTCCGCGAAGGAATCACCTTGGGTGCTGTCGACTCGGTGCATTTTAGCTTGCACTACACCTCCCGCGGTTCCAACGCCATCAACGATATGTTGCTGCGGACCGGCCCGGCGGTTGACGAACGGCAGGAGCGCCGCCCTGGGGTACGGACCAAGTACTTGAGCGGTGAAGTTTCCCCTGACCAGGTGGCGCGAATATCGTGTACTCTGGGGTTGCCCGACGGTTCAGGATACGTCAAGCTGGCGTCTGCCGATCCCAGCGTACAGCCGGCTTTCAACTACTGCTATCTCCAGCATCCCAACGACATCCGGCGTGTACGGGAAGGCGTTCGATTCGCGACTAAACTGCTGGAATCAGCTGCGTATAAAAACGTGGCCGAATACCGGATCCTCCCAACGGATAGTATCCTGGCTAACGACGACGCGTTGGATCGCTGGATACGCCAAACCGTGGGCACCGCCAGGCACGTGTCCGGGACCTGCAAGATGGGGCCCGATTCAGACGCAATGGCGGTGGTTGATCAATATTGCCGGGTCAAGGGAGTACAAGGGTTGTGGGTCGCCGATGCGTCGGTGATGCCGCGAATTCCAAGATCAGGCGGCGCCCATGCCACGGTTGTCATGATTGGCGAACGTGTTGTGGACTGGATTGCGGCGGGTTAATCCCTCATTACCCCTGTTTGACGTATAGGAATTCTCGATGGTTGAGTTGTACCTCTCCCCCCTGGCAAGGGGGATGAAATAGCCACACACGCACTTAAGGAGAAGGCTTAAAGTGAAAGTAGCAATTCTGGACGACTATCAGAGCGTAGCGGACAGCATGGCGGACTGGTCGCGGCTGCCGCCGGGCACCCAGGTGCAGTATTTCCACGACCACCTGGCCGACCCCGACGCTCTGGTGCGGCGGCTCAAGGGCTTTCAGGTGGTCATGGGCATGCGGGAGCGCACGCCCTTCCCCAAGGCCGTGCTGGCCCGCCTGCCGGAGCTTCGGCTGCTGATCACCTCCGGCGGGCGCAACGCCTCCTTCGATACCGCTGCAGCCACCGAGCTGGGCATCGCCGTGTGCGGCACCACTGGCGAAGGGGAAGGCCCCACCGAACTTACTTGGGGGCTGATTCTAGGCATCGCGCGGCAAATACCCCAGGAGGACCAGCGCACCCGCCAGGGCAAGTGGGGCACCACCGTGGGCGTGGGGCTGAATGGCAAGACCCTGGGCCTGCTGGGGCTGGGGCACATCGGCTCGCAGGTGGCCAAAGTGGGCAACGCCTTGGACATGAACGTCGTCGCCTGGAGCCAAAACCTCACCGCCCAGCGCGCCGCCGAGTGCCATGTCACCCTGGTGGACAAGGATACCCTGTTCCGCGACTCGGACATCGTATCCATCCACGTGCGCCTCAGCCCGCGCACCAAGGGACTGGTGGGCGCCCATGAGCTGGGCCTGATGAAGTCAACCGCGTACTTCATCAACATCTCCCGCGGGCCCATCGTGGACGAGAAGGCGCTGCTGGACGTGCTGACGCGCAAGGCCATTGCCGGCGCGGGCCTGGACACCTTCGACGTGGAGCCGCTACCCAAGAACCACCCGTTCCTCAAGCTGTCCAACACCCTGCTGACACCCCACGTTGGCTACGTGACGGAGGAAGCCTACCGTGCGCACTACACCGGCACGGTGGACGACATCCGTGCCTTCGCCAGCGGGGAGGCCATCCGGGTGATTAACCCCGAGGTGGTGACGACACCCCAGTTCCGGGGGCCGGAGTAGGAGAGCGGTCAGTGGTCAGCTATCAGCAGTCAGCCCGGCGCCCTGGTGCAGGGTGTCGGCTGAAAGCTGACGGCTGATTGCTGATGGCTCTAGGAGCAACATGAAGGCAGTTCGCATCCACGAGTTCGGCGATGTCAACGTCCTGCGCTGGGAGGAGACGCCTAGGCCCAAGCCCCGCACTGGACAAGTGCTCATCAAGGTGGAGTCCTCGGGCGTCAATTATGCCGACATCATGCGGCGCCGGGGCGGCTACCCTGGCCCCGACCTGCCTTCCACGCTGGGGCTGGAGGCCGCCGGCTCGGTGGTGGAGCTGGGTGAGGGCGTCAGCGGCCTGACAGTAGGGCAGCGGGTGATGGCCATGGGCCAGGGCGGCAACGCCGAGTTTGTGGCGGTGAACGCCAGCTACGCCTTCCCCTACCCGGAGACGCTAAACCCGGTGCATGCGGGCGGCATGCCGGTGGTGTTCCTCACCGCCTACCACCTGCTGAAGACCCGGGGCCAGATGCAGAAGGGCGACACTGTGCTGGTGCAGGCGGGCGCTTCCGGCGTGGGCACGGTGGCCATCCAGCTAGCCAAGGCATGGGGCGCGCGGGTGATTACCACCGCCTCCACCCAGGACAAGCTGGACCTGGCCCGCTCCCTGGGCGCCGACGTGACCATCAACTACACCACCCAGGACTTTGAGGCGGTGGTGCAGAAGGAGACCGACGGCCAGGGCGTGGCACTGGTGCTGGAGTGCGTGGGCGGCCCGGTGCTGGAAAAGAGCGTGCGCTGCGTGGCATCTTACGGGCGACTGGTGGCCTACGGCAACGCCTCGGGCACGCCGGCCACCATTCCCGCGGCAGACATTTTCCCGGCCAACCGCACGGTCATCGGCTTTAGCATGGGGCGCTCCCCGGCAGGGCGGCTGGACCACAAGCAGGCCTGGGCGGAACTGCTGCCCCTGGTGGCCAAGGGACAGGCGAAGTTGGTAGTGGACCAGGTGCTGCCCATGTCCCAGGCGGCCAAAGCCCACCAGCATCTGGCCAATCGGGGAACTCGCGGCAAGGTGATCCTCACGCCGTAGGGGTGATAGACTGGTTATGCTCCCCATCACCAAGGGGGAGCTAGAGGGGGTCGTTCCACCCCTGCGATGACATTCCACGGGAGGGTTCACACATGGCAGACGCTATCTCAGTGCATCCTGGAGATGTTCTGATAATGGTCGGCACCCGCAAGGGTTCGTTCTTGCTGTCCAGCGGGCCGGACCGTCGGCACTGGCAGTTGTCCGGGCCCCCTACCCTGGCTCAGACGTGTTTCACCTGGCCTGGGACTCCCGCTCCGGCCATGTTCTGGCGGCGGTGAACCACGGCATCTGGGGGCCTCATGTTGAGCATTCCAACGATCTGGGAGCCACCTGGGCCGCCGCAAAGCAGAAGCCCAACTTTTTCGCTGAGGACGACCCGATATTGAGCAGAATGTGGCGCCCCACCGGGGACACTTCCCGGCAGTCGCCCCGCTTTGCCGCCGATGGCGACGACACGCTGAAGCGGGTGTGGCACCTGGAGCCAGGCCGCGCCAGCGAACCGGGGACGATCTACGCCGGGGTGGAGCCGGCGGCGCTGTTCAAGTCCACCAACGACGGACACACCTGGCAGGAGATCTCCAGTCTGTCGCAGCACTCTAGCAGGCTGCTGAAAAACCCCGATCTTGCGAACAACGGACGGACTCTCAGATACGAACATTGGGACGATTTCGGGCCGTCCACCCCTTTTTCAGCACCCTGCTAGCCGCAGCAAGTGGAATCCCGGCGCCGGCGGGCTGTGCCTGCACAGTATCGTCCTGTACCAGTCGGACCCCCTCCGCATGTGGGTGGGCATTTCCGCAGCAGGGGTGTTTGCCACCACCGACGGCGGCAAGACGTGGAACACCGCCAACCACGGCGTGCGGGCTGACTTTCAGCCAGAACGTTACCCAGAAGTCGGCCAGTGCACCCACAAGGTCCTGTCCCCGTCGGCGCGGCCAGACACGCTGTACCAGCAGAACCATTGCGGCGTCTACCGCAGCGACTCCGCCGGGCGGGAGTGGCAGGACATCTCCGAGGGGTTGCCCTCGCGCTTCGGTTTTGTGCTGGGGCTGCACAGCCAGGACCCCGACACCCTCTACGTGGTGCCTGAGGATCAGGCCGTGGGCGACGAGGGTGGCGGGATGTTGCGCTACACCTCTGAGGCCAAGTTCCGGGTCTATCGCAGCCGCAACGGCGGACAAGACTGGCAGCCGCTGACCCGCGGGCTGCCCCAGCGCCATGCCTACCTGCACGTGATGCGGGAGGGCATGGCGACGGACAGCCTAGATCCCTGCGGGATCTACGTGGGCACCGCCAACCGGCAGGTGTTCTACTCTCGCGACGACGGCGACCACTGGGAGCTGCTGGTGGAGTACATGCCGCCCATCAACTCGGTCAGCTGCGGGCTGATCGGGTAAACCCGTAGGGGCGGTCGGGGCAGACAAAGACGTAGGGGCGGGTTTGAAACCCGCCCCTACGTCTTTGTCTGCCTTCATGTCCGCGTTCACCCACCAACCCCGGACTTAATCTCCTCCAGCCAGCGCCACAGCTGGTCCCACACCTGGCGGCGCTCGGCGTCGGTTAAGGGCCGGTCCAGCTGCTTGCGGCTGGCGGAAACTGCCTGACCTGCCAGGAAGCCCCAGCAGCCCGGCTTGTCGCGCAGCCAGCCCACCACCTTGACCTTATTGGTGCGGATGACCCCCTCCAGCAACGCGTCCAGTGTGGCGGGAGTCAGGCCGGCGCGGCCAGGTTGAGACGGCTCCAACTCGGTCAGCCGCCGCCCACGGGCCGCACAATTTCCAGCACGTCGCCGTGCCGCAGGAGAATGTGGGGGAACCGCTCCTTCTTCACCACGTCGCCGTTGTAGCCGACCGCCACAAACTGGAGGTTCACGGCAAAGGACGCCAGGAAGCTAGCCAGGTCGGTGCTGGCCTCCAAAGTGCGGGGCTTGCCATTTACCGTCAGGCTAATCATCTTGGCGCTGTCTCCTCCGGTGAAAGCCCGTCTCGCTCCCCTTTCCTTACGCTTGGCTAAGACTATGCAAAGGGGGGTTGGGGGGATTTCGGCCCCGGCCAGGGCGGGTCAGTCGTTCTTTGCCGCAGCCGCACGTCCGGTTCTGCTCCACGCCTCCAGCAAACTCTGCTTCTGTCGCCGGGCAGCCTCCCTAGGCTGGGGCGCCGCCAAAATGCTGGTAATCACCGCCACGCCGCAGGCCCCGGACTGCACTACCTCGGCGGCGTTGCAGGTGTGGATGCCCCCAATGCCGATGATGGGCAGGGGGCAACTCCTGGCGATGCGCCGCACCAACTCCGGTCCGGCAGGCGGCAGACCGGGGTGAGATGTCGTGGCGTACATGGCGCCCACCACCAAGAAGTCAGCGCCCTGGGCTGCGGCCTGGATCGCGCCTTCCAGCGAGTGCACCGACCGGCCAATCAGCTTGCCTGACCCGAGAACGCGCCGCGCGGCGGCCACGAGCAGGGCATCTTCCCCCAGCTGCACCCCGTCGGCGTCGCAGGCGGCGGCCACATCGGCCCGCTCGTTAATCACCAGCAACGCCTGGCCAGAGATAGAAATGGCGTGCTGGAGTTCCTGAGCCAGCAGCAGCAGCTTGCCACCGGGCAGTTCCTTATCCCGGAGTTGCACCAAGTCCACGCCGCCGGCCACCGCCTCCGCCACCCGGCGCACCAGCTCCGGTCCGACGGCAATTCTGCGATCGGTGACCAGGCAGAGACAGGGTTGCGGCAGGCACAGGGGCATGACTGCTAGCTGCGCGCCGGCGCCGGCTGGGGCACGTCGCTGGTGGGGCTGCTGGCGATGGCCTGGGTTCGTACCGCGATCCGCCCGGCCTGGTAGGCCTTGCGACCAGCTTCCACTCCATGCTTGAAGGCCTCTGCCATCAGCGCCGGGTCCTTGGCCTGGGCGATGGCCGTGTTGACCAGCACCGCCTGGGCGCCCATCTCCAGGGCGGAGGCGGCGTCGGAGGGCACCGCCAGGCCGGCGTCCACCACCACCGGGATGCGGGCCTGCTCAATGATGATCCGAATCTCTTCCTTGGTGTGGATGCCCTGGCCCGAGCCGATGGCCGATCCCAGGGGCATCACGGTGGCGCAGCCCGCCTGCTCCAGCTTCATCGCCAGCACCGGGTCGGCGTGAATGTAGGGCAGGACGATGAACCCCTCGGCGATGAGCTGCTTAGCTGCTTCCAGGGTGCCCACCGGGTCGGGGAACAGGTAGCGGGCATCGGGGATGACCTCCAGCTTGACGAAGTCGGTGCGGGTCACTTCACGCCCCAGGCGGGCCACGAAGAGGGCTTCCTCGGCGGTACGGCAGCCGGCAGTATTTGGCAGGATGTTGTAGCGGGTCCAGTCGATGTAGTCCAAAATGGTCTTCTTGGCGGGGTCGTCCAGGTCCAGCCGGCGAATGGCCACGGTGACCATCTCCGTGCCCGAGGCATCCAGCGCCTGGACCATCTCTTCCATGGTCCGGTAGCGTCCGGTGCCCAGAATCAGGCGGGACTTGAACCGTTTGCCAGCTATGATTAGGTCATCAGACACGGCAGCTACTCCTTTTGTCACTTGACCGCCAGGGCCGTTAAAACAGAAAGACCGCCAAGCTATGCTTCTGGCGGTCATGAACAACCTTAGCGTCACGTCCCTGCGCCAGCATTACCTGGATCAGGTATAAACGGTCGTCCCGAAGTATCGGAACCTCTCAGCCTGGCTGCCCCAAGCTCCCGCCGGAACATCACATAGGTAAACAGTGTCGGAAGCTTACCACGGCCCTGGATGGAAGTCAACGCAACTTGTGGCTTGGTAGTGTATCAGTTTGGATTTGATGGGGTGGTTTGCCGATGCTACGCTAAGACCATGGCTGAACGCTCAAGCAAGCGCAAGAAGAAGGAACACGACTTCGCCGTTACCGCCTTCCGGGTAGTGCAAGAGGCAACCAGCGAGGGGGAAGAGCCGCAGCCCGAACCCGCACAACCGAAACCCCAAGAGGCCCCAGGGAAGAATCCCAATGCCGTTGCGCTTGGTAGGCTAGGCGGTCAGAAGGGCGGTAAGGCCAGGGCCGCAAAGCTCACTCCGGAACAACGGAGTGAGATTGCAAAGAAGGCGGCTCAAGCACGGTGGAATAGCAAGTTAAGCGAATGACTATTAAGCCGCCATCACCTCAAGTTTCCCGCAAGTCCTTGGTGAAATCAAACACCATCTGAAGAGGTCGTACATTGTTCCAGTTTTGAGTGTGACGACAGCTGGAGCTTTGTCTACGCCAAGGCCAAGAACGTCCCGCAAGAGCATCAAGGCGAGTTTGGTTATGGGGACGTTTGGACCTGGACGGCCATTGACGCCGACACGAAGTTGGTTCCATGCTGGCACGTGGGTGGCCGTGACGGGGCCAATGCGATGGACTTCATAGCCAATCTACGTTCTCGCTTGGCTAACCGTGCCCAACTGACCACCGACGGCCACAAGGCTTACCTGGAAGCGGTAGAGAATGCTTTCGGGGCAGAGATAGACTACGCCATGCTAATCAAGGTCTACGGCCAGTCGCCTGTAGAAGGCCAGCGCCGGTACAGCCCGGCGGAGCGCATCGCCACTGAGACCCACGTCTTCCAGGGCGACCCCGACAAAGCCCACGTCTCTACCAGCTACGTGGAACGCCAGAACCTCACCATGCGAATGTCCATGCGCCGGTTCACTCGCCTGATCAATGCCTTCTCCAATTTCTTGGAGAACCACATGCACGCCCTAGCGCTCTACTTCATGTACTACAACCTCGCCCGTCCTCACAAGACCCTCAGTAAGCCATACCTCAAGACTCCGGCAATGGCCGCTGGCCTAACTGACCATGTGTGGTAGGTCGAAGAAATCCTGGCCTTGCTGGGCGGTTCAAACTGATACCCTACCTGTGGCTTCCGTTCAGGGTTGTTTCATTGTCACCGAGTATCCGAATGTAGGTCAGATCGGAGCCTGCCCTGAGCCGCGCCGAAGGGTGTCTGCCTTCGGGTGGAAGGTCGGTCCCGGGGGCGTACACGCAGGTGCGCCCCTACGGCGTGGCGAGACTGAATCAGCCCTGTGGCTTCGTAACGGTTGGTGAGCCTGTGGCATAATTGCTGATCGTTAGCGATTGCGCTCACCAGCAGAGTTGGGGTAAAATCCATACTCCAGCTTCACCCGCAATGGGCAACACAGGGGAGGCTGGTGGAGCTTCACCTGACCCACTGCAATAACTAGGGGACTGGGAGAGAAAACGTTTATGGAAATGCAAGAACTGAAGGTAGGCGTCAAGGTGGTCGTCAACGAGCGGAATCCGGCAAATAAGGGACGCCGCGGCGAAGTGCGGTACATTGCTGGGAGCATGTACTGGCTGCGCTTTGAAGACGGCGCCACCGACACCACCGGCTTCAACAACTGGATGCTGGACCCCGCGCCCGCCACCGCCGGCGCGGGCCACGCTCGCCGCTAGAACACCGCGCCGCGGGCGGGGTTTGGCTCTCCCCCGTAGGGGCGACGCATGCGTTGCCCCTACGGGCCAGGTTACTACCGCTTAAAGCTGGTACTCCTTCACTTGGGCCGAGACGGCCAGCTTGGCTCCCGTGAGGGCTTGGACTTCCGCAACCGTCCACCCCGGCGCAACCTCCTCCAGCACTAGCCCTTGGGCGGTGCACCGGATGACCGCCAGATCGGTGATCACCAAAGTGACGCACCCGTGTCCGGTAATGGGGTAGGTACATTCCTGCACTATCTTGGGCTGGTTCTCCCGGTCCGTGTGCTCCATCGCGACAATCACTGCCTTAGCCCCGGCCGCCAGGTCCATGGCGCCGCCGATGTTGCCCACGCCGCGGTCCGGCAACATCCAGTTGGCCAAATCCCCTTTGGCCGAAACCTGGTGCGCCCCCAGCACTGTCACGTCCACGTGCCCGCCACGGATCATGGCAAAGCCCTCTGCCGAGTTGAAGAAAGCCATGCCGGGCACCGGCTGCAGGAACTGCCCCCCGGCGTTGATCAGATCAATGTCCTCGTGGCCTTCCTCCGCCAGAGGCCCGCAGTTCAGCACCCCGCTTTCGCTGTGGAAGAACACCATGCTGCCCTCCGTCACAAAGCCGGAGACCAGGGTTGGAATGCCGATGCCCAGGTTAACGTAGCCGCCATCGGGAAGCTCCTTGGCCACCCGCATAGCGATAACGTCGCGGTCCAGTCGTGCCTTCTGCTCCGCCATAAACTCTATTCACCTCTTCGCTCAGGTCAGCCAAGGCGCAGGCGTGCTTGGTTCCTCACTGCCCCGCCGCCGGTTGGAACTGGTACCTCCGGCAGTCGGAGGTCAGGGTCACGGTGTTGTCGGCACCGGTGGTGTCGGTCGCCCAAAGCTGCACCTTGGCCGCTTCCAGCCGCGCCACCACCTCCGGGTGCGGGTGCCCGTAGGAGTTATCCACCCCGGCGCTGATAACCCCCACCTCCGGCCGCACGGTGACCAAGAACTCCGGCGAAGTGGAGGTGCGGGAGCCGTGGTGCCCCACCTTCAGCACGTCCACGTCGCGCAAGACTCCCGCCGCCAGCATCGCCCGCTCGGATGGCGCTTCCGCGTCCCCCGTAAGCAACAACGACACACCGCCGCAACTGACCAGCAGCACCATGGAGTCCTCGTTGGAATCGTCGGACAGTGCGCCGGGGTGCAGCACTTGCACCTGCAACCCGCCCAGGGGGATCACGTCGCCGCGGGCCACGGTGGTCACCGTGGCGGCTTCGGCGGCGATGCCGGCGGTCAGCTCTCCAAAAGTCTGGGTGTCGCTGGCGCCGCCGTTCAAGTAGATGCGCTCGATGGGATACAGCTCCAGCACTTCGGGCAGGCCCCCGATATGGTCCGCGTCAGGATGGGTCATGGCCACGGCGTCCAGGTCTTTGACTCCCAGCCCGCGCAGCCGGTCACGGATACGCTGCTGGCTCCGGCCCGCGTCCACCAGCAGGCTGGCCCCGCTGCGGTCCACGATCAGGGTGGAATCGCCCTGGCCCACGTCGATGAAGTAGATCGTGAAGCCCTGGACATCTGGCGCCGGCTCCGGTATGGGCGTGTCCGCCTCGTTGGTCGCTGGCTGGTACCGGAATGATACGTACAACGCCACTGCCAGCACCACTAGAACCAGCAGGATCACCACAAGCAGGAGGACCGCTAGCAAGATGCGCAGCATTCCTCCGGCCGCTCCGCTAATTCCAAACTACTCATAGGGTGAGAATCCGGGGGGCCGCACCACGATGCGGCTTATGTAAACGCCGGGGGTGACAATCTGCTCCGAGTCTAGCATACCCGGCTCCACTACCTCATCCACCTCCACCACAGTGACTCGCGCCGCGGGGGCCATCACCGAGTTGAAGTTGCGGGAAGTGCCCTTGTAAATCACGTTTCCCATAGTATCGGCCTTGTGCCCCCGGATAAGGCAAAAGTCGGCGCGCAGGCCCTTCTCCAGAACGTACTCCTTGCCGTTAAACACCCTGGTCTCCTTGCCCTGAGCAATGAGGGTGCCCGCGCCGGTGGGGGTGTAAAAAGCCGCAACGCCCGCGCCGCCGGCCCGCAGCCGCTCTGCCAGGGTGCCCTGGGGCACCAGCTCCAGCTCCACCTCGCCGCGGCGGTAGGCCAGCTCGAAGGCGCTGGGGCGCGACGCCGAGGGCGACACCGGGTACGATGCGATGGCTTTCTTGATCTGCTTGCTGTCGATAAGGATGCTGTGGTCAATGGCCAGCTTGCCCGGCGGCGTGCCGAAGTTGGTGATGCGAGCGATGCCCGCGGTGTTGCTGATCATGGTCAAGTCTCGCGCGCCGTGGTCGCGCAGCGCGACCAGCAGGCAGTGGGGCATGCCCCCCGGGCCGGCAAAACCGTCGATCATCACCGTGGCGCCGTCCGACAGGTCGTGGAGAGCATCCCGGGCCTCGGAGAACACCTTGCTGGGGAAGCGGGACGGCTCCATGTCAAAGGTCATCTCCCCCATGTCCGGGTTGCGCCGCAGCGGCACGCCGGTGAGGGCCGAGACGTCGTCGGCGCGCCAGCCTGGCGCCACCTCCATCAGCTCCAGCCCCCGGGGGATGACGCTAAGCACTGCGATATCCGTGATAATCAGGTGCAGAGCGTTGATGCCATCCACCGGGAAGGTCAACTCCGGCACAATGTTGGGCGACCCGTCCTCTGCGGTATGCCGCAGCATGGCGATGACCCGTTTGGGCCCGGCGGCCAAATCCAGCCCGGCGCCGGGAGCGAAGACGCCGGTTGTGGCGGCGGTGGTCCAGTGGCTGAAGTCACCGGCGGCGTTGACTTGCGCCGGCTGCACCACGGCGCAGTCCACCCGCCCGCCCCGCAGCATGGCCACGGCCTCTGCCAGGCCCAGGGGAGTGCCGCCGGGCCGCAGCTTTACAGTCTGGCCCGCGTTCACGTAGCCCAGAGCGCCACTCTCCGACAGGCAGAACACGCCAGTCCGCTCCGGCAGCACGCCGGGCACCAGACCGGGCAGGCCGAAACCCAAGGCCACCACCTGGCCGGGGGAAAGCTCCCGGGCTACCCTCCGGGCAATCTGGTCGTCACTGAGACGTTGGGCTGGGGGCATGATTTTCTCCAACCTGGGGACTCTGGGTACGGAAATCCCCCCTTTCGTTACGCTTCGCTAGGACAAGGCAAAGGGGGGTTGGGGGGATTTCCGTCCTGGCATTTCACATCTTCGTTTAGCGCTGATTGGATCGCTCAATCTCTAAAACTGGTACTGGATGGCAGGCCCTGCCTACCGCCCGCCGGTGGCCCCGCCGGCGGCAATAATGCGATGAACAAAAATGCCCGGCGTGATGACCCGCTCGGGGTCCAGGCCGCCGGGTTCCACAACCCGGTCAACTTGGGCGATGGTGATAGCCGCAGCCATGGCCATCACCGGGCCCCAATTGCGCGCGTCGCCTTGATATATGAGGTTGCCAAATAGGTCGGCGGTCTGCGCGCGCACCAGGGCAAAATCGGCGCGGATGGGCAGTTCCAGCACCGCGCGCTGCCCGTCAAACTCCCGCGTCTCCTTGCCTTCCTCAAACCGGGTGCCCGCGCCGTTGGGCAGGAACACGCCGCCCAAACCCGCGCCGCCGGCCCGCAGTCGCTCCGCCAGCACTCCCTGGGGCACCACCTCCACCGTCAACTGGCCGGCGCGACGCTGTTGCTCCAGTACGGAGTTGGCCCCTGGATACTCCAGCAACGGTGTGATTACTTTGCTGACCCGCCCGCTGGCCACCAGCCGCGCCACGTCAAACCCGCTGGACTGCCGGCCCCGAGGCATTGCGGGTGAGCAGATGCAGGTCAGGTCCTTCACCGCCTGACGGGACAGGGCTTCCAGCAGCGCTTCCGGCACGCCCTGGCCGGCAAAGCCGCCTACCAGCACCACCGCGCCATCAAAGATGTCCGCCAAGGCTTGCTCCGCCGAGGGGTAGACTTTTCCCTTAGCCATGCGGTGTCCTCTGCTCCCCGAAGCGTTGTGTAGTGTCTGGCATTCTACCAGCCCCGGCTCGCCGAGGTGAAGGGGCGGGGAATGTAGGCGTGAGTTATTCCCGGCGCAGCGTAGGGGCGCACGGCTGTGCGCCCCTACGTGGTTCGCCCAAAAAACCGGTCGCCCCGAGAGTATCGGGGCGACCGGTAGTGCCGGGGCAGTGACCCAGGGGCTAGTAGTCCATACCGCCACCGGGCATCGCCGGAGCGCCGGACTTCTCTTCAGGGATCTCGGTAATCATAGACTCGGTGGTCAGCACCATGGCCGCCACGCTGGCTGCGTTCTGCAGGGCGAAGCGGGTGACCTTGGCCGGGTCGACAATGCCGCGCTCCATCATGGGGCCGAACTGGCCGATCTCGGCGTCGTAGCCGTAGTCGTCGGCGTGCTGCTTCACTTCGTTGAGTACCACCGCGCCTTCCTGGCCCGAGTTCTCCACGATGAGCTTCAGGGGCTGCTCCAGCGCGCGGCGCACGATGGCCACGCCAACCCTCTCGTCGGCGTTGGCCAGGTTGGTCAGGTTGTCCAGCACCCGCTGGGCGCGGACCAGCGCCACACCGCCGCCGGGGACGATGCCTTCCTCCACTGCCGAGCGAGTGGCGGAGAGGGCGTCTTCCACGCGGGCCTTGCGCTCCTTGAGCTCGATCTCGGTGGCAGCGCCTACCTTGATGATGGCCACGCCGCCGGAGAGCTTAGCCATGCGCTCCTGCAGCTTTTCCCGGTCGAACTCGGAAGTGGTCTCTTCAATCTGGGCCTTGATCTGGCTGATGCGGGCCTGGATGGCAGACTCGGAGCCCTTGCCCTCCACGATGGTCGTTTCATCCTTGGTGGCGCTGACCCGTCGAGCGTGACCAAAGTCTTCCAAGGTGGCGGAGTCTAGCTTCCGGCCGGTCTCCTCGCTGATGACGTGCCCGCCGGTGAGGATCGCGATATCTTCCAGCATTGCCTTGCGGCGGTCGCCAAAGCCCGGGGCCTTGACTGCCAGGATGTTCAGGGTGCCGCGCAGCTTGTTGACCACCAGGGTGGCCAGGGCTTCGCCGTCCACATCTTCCGCGATGATTACCACGTTCTTGCGGCCCACCTGGAGCAGCTTCTCCAGCGGGGGCAGCAGGTCGGCTACGGCGGAGACCTTCTTGTCGCTGATGACGATGGTGGCGTCTTCCACCACCGCCTCCATGCGTTCCGCGTTGGTGATGAAGTAGGGCGAGATGTACCCGCGGTCGATCTGCATCCCCTCGACGTACTCAATCTCGTCGGAGAGGCCCTTGGACTCCTCCACGGTGATGACGCCGTCCTTCCCCACCTTCTCCATAGCCTCGGCGATGGTCTGGCCGATGGCCTCCTCATGGGCAGAGAGGCTGGCAACCTGGCCGATGCGCTCCCGGGTTTCCACAGACACCGACATGCTCTTGATCTCCGCTACTACTGCGGCCACAGCCTTGTCGATGCCGCGCTTGAGGGCCATGGGGTTGGCGCCGGCGGTGACATTCTTGAAGCCTTCATTGATCATGGACTGGGCCAGCACGATGGACGTGGTGGTACCGTCGCCGGCGGCGTCGTTGGTTTTGCTGGCCGCCTCTTTCAGTAGCTGAGCGCCCATGTTCTGAAAAGCGTCGGGCAGCTCAATCTCCTTGGCGATGGTAACGCCGTCGCTGCAGATCTGGGGCGGGCCAAACTTCTTGTCCAGGATCACGTTGCGGCCCTTGGGCCCCAGCGTCACCTTCACAGCGTCGGCCAAAATATCCACGCCGGCCCGGAGTGCCTTGCGGGCGTCCTCCGAGTAAGCTAACTTCTTTGCGGGCATTCGTTTTCTCCTTATATCTGCGGATATACTCAGTCTGAGCCACGTCCCAGTATTTCCGGGACTGTGTGCTTATTTGCTGACCGGTCTTTTTAGGAAACCTTCGCCAGAACGTCGCTCTCGCGCATAATGAGGTACTCCTCATCGCCGTCCTTGTACTCGGTGCCGGCGAACTTGGAATAAATCACGCGATCGCCTACGGATAATTCCATCTCGATGCGGCTGCCGTCATCGGTTACGCGGCCCTTGCCGGCGGCCACGATCTCACCCTCCTGGGGCTTCTCCTTGGCCGTGTCGGGCAAATAGATGCCGCCCCGGGTGGTGGACTCCCGCTGAATGGGCTTGATGACTACTCGTTCACCCAGGGGAACGAACTTGACCTTTGCGATGACCACTGTTGCCTCCTTCCTCTACGCTCCGCGCCTTTAGTGGCGGGGCTCTGCTTCACTGAATTCTCGCCCCCTTAACGCAAGACAAACTTTTAGCAGTCGGGGGACGAGAGTGCCAATTCATGGTAAACAAGTCCCCTAGGCTTGTCAAGAGACGGCACGCCACCTATGATTTAGCGGCAAGCGGCGCGCCCGTCCAAAAGCTGAGTCCGCAGGAGTAGCTCTGACCAGCCCAGCTTTCCGGCACTTAATTTACACCGTGGCACCGCCAGTGGCCACGCTGACCCTGAACTGTCTGGCCACCGCGAACCGCCTTGATCTGGCGCTGGCTGAGGAGTTGCGGGAGGCGTGCCGCCAGGCAGGAGAAGATGGCACTCTGCGCGCGCTGGTGATTACCGGCGGGGGTGACCCTTTCTCCGTGGGGCGGGAGGCACCGCCGCCGGAGTTGGCCGCCGCCCCGGCAGAAGAGCGAGTGGCCTGGATCACCCGCCGGAAGGTTGCCTCCGCGGTGGCGGCGCTGCCCATGCCGGTGGTGGTGGCCTTGAACGGCGACGCCCTGGACCACGGGCTGGAGTTGGCCCTGGCGGGCGACCTGCGCATCGCCGCAAGCCACGCCCGGCTGGGGATGCGCGACCTGGTCATGGGGCGCTTCCCATGGGACGGCGGCACCCAGCGCCTGCCCCGGCTGGCGGGGCCTGCCTGGGCGCGGGACATGCTGCTGACGGGCCGCCTGGTGGATGCCGCTCAGGCCCTGGAGATCGGGCTGGTGAACCGCGTCGTTGACCTGGGTGAGCTGGCGCAGGAATCCCGCCGCCTGGCGGAAGCCATCGCCGCTGGAGGGCCAATCGCCGCCCGCTACGTGAAGGAGGCGGTAACCAAGGGGCTGGACCTGTCCCTGGCTCAAGGGCTGCGGCTGGAGGCGGACCTGAACTTCCTGCTCCAGACCACCGCGGACCGGGCGGAGGGCTTGCGGGCGTTCAGGGAGCGGCGGTGTCCCCGGTTCAATGGCGAGTAGGAACCCGTGTTTCACCACAGAGGACGCAGAGAGCCATTTGGGAGGACGAAGGAGTCCTAATCTCCTCTCCCCTGGTGGGAGAGGATTGAGGTGAGGGGCATCACCCCCGGAGACATTCGTTGAAAGTTAAGCTGGATCTGCACACCCACATCTGGGAGGCGTTCAACTTTCAGCCACCCTCCCTGAGCATTGCGGAGAAGGTGATTGCCCAGATCAGGGCTAAGGGCATTGACGGCATCGCCATCACCGACCACCACAACAAGGAGTGGGGGATGGAGTTCAGGGAGCTGGTGGAGCGCCACTTCCCCGGCGAGGTCATCATCATCCCCGGCTGGGAGATTGAAATCCGCCCGGCGCACCGGCCCTTCGACGAGTACCAGGTGGCGGAGCTGTTCCTGCCCCAGGGCGGCGTGTTTCGCGTCTACTGCCATCCGGGATACTACTCGCCCAACATTGTCATCGAAGAAAACATTCACGGCATCGAGATTGACAACTACATCCACAACTGGCACATCCGCCGCGCCCAGGTGGCGGAGGTGGCCCTAACCCACAACCTGATGACCATCCAGGTCAGCGATGCCCACAACCTGGAGAACATCGGCCTGCGGTACACCGAGGTGGAGCTGGATGAGCTCTACCGCCGGGCCATGCCCTTGAGCTGATAGCCATGTCTGCCTTCGTAACACTGGTCTATGAGAAACAGGAAGCGGTGGCGCATATTTCGCTCAACCGCCCCGCGGCGCTCAACGCATTTAACGTGCAGATGCGGGACGATCTGTCCGAGGCGCTGACTGCGGTAGCAGGCGACCCGGAGGTTCACGCGGTGCTGATTACCGGCCAGGGGCGGGCCTTCTGCGCCGGGGCCGACCTCACGGAGTTCGGTAGGGCGCCCTCGCCGGTCATCGCCCGCCAGGTGCGGTGGCAGCGGGATTTATGGGGCCAGATACTGGCGCTGGAGATACCGGTGGTGACGGCGGTGCACGGCTACTGCTTCGGGTCGGGGCTGGAGATTGCCCTGCTGGGCGACCTGTGCCTGGCCGCCCAGGGCACCGTCTTTGCCATGCCGGAGGTGCAGCTGGGGATGGTCCCCGCCGCCGGGGGCACGCAAACCTTGTCCCGGCGCGCTGGCCCTTCCGCGGCCCTGGACCTGCTGCTTACCGGCCGCCGGTTTGACGCCGCGGAGGCCCTGAGGCTGCGGCTGGTCACCCGTGTGCTTCCCGCGGACCGGCTGACGGACGCCGCATGGGAAGTGGCGCAGCAGCTGGCCGGGCTGGGCCGCCCGCAGGTCACCGCCGCCAAGCGCGCCCTAACTGAAGGTGCAGACCTGTCCCTGGGTCAGGCGCTGCACCTGGAGTCGCGGCTGGCGGCGGTGCTGGGGATGGAAGCCCCGGTGACACAGGAGACCCAATGAACACCACCGAGTTCCTGACCATCGCCGCCGCCATCGTGCCGGAGCGGACCGCCATCATCTTCGAGGGGCAGCAGTTCAGCTTTGCCCAACTTCAGGGGCGGGCCAACCGGCTGGCCAATGCGCTGTCTAGTCTGGGTGTGGCCGCCGGAGACCGGGTGGCGGTCATGCAGGTCAACTGCCACCAGGCCATTGAGGCCTATTTCGCCGCCGCCCGGTTGGACGCCGTTTATGTGCCGCTGAACTTCCGCGCCAAGGTCGGGGAGCTGGCCCAGATGCTGGACATCGCCCAGCCCAAGGTGCTGCTGGCGGGCCAGCGCTACCTGCCCCTGGTGCCCGCGGCGGGAGTGGATCAAGTGGTGCTGCTGGACGCCCCCGGCTCGGGCGGCAATCTAGGCTACGACGCCTTGCTGGCCGGCGCCTCCGATGACGAGCGGCACTTTCCCCAGTCTGACGACGCCGCTACCACCGTGATTATGTTCACCGCCGGCACTACTGGGGTGCCCAAGGGGGTAATGCTCTCCCACGACAGTTTCGCGTCGTACCTGCTGGCCACGGTGCCGCCCGCCGACCCGGAGGTGGCGGAGACCAACCTGCTGTCGGTGCCCCTGTACCACATCGCCGGGTTGCAGGCGGTGCTGGCGGCGGTATTCGGCGGGCGCACCCTGGCGGTGATGCGCCAGTTTGAGCCCCTGGAATGGCTGGAGCTGGTGCAGCGCCACCAGGTCAACCGGGCCATGCTGGTACCCACCATGCTCAAGCAGTTGCTGGATCATCCCCAGTTCCACGACTTTGACCTGTCCTCCTTGAACGTGATTACCTACGGCGCCGCGCCCATGCCCCTGCCGGTAATCCAGCAGGCGATAAAGGAGCTGTCCGGCGTCCGGTTCATCAACGCCTTCGGCCAGACGGAGACCGCCTCCACCATCACCATGCTGCCGCCGGAGGACCATGTCCTGGAGGGCACACCCCAGGAGGTCGAGAAGAAGCTGCGCCGCCTGTCGTCCATTGGCCGGCCTTTGGAGGACGTGGAGGTGCGCATCGTCGGCGAGGACGGCGCGCCGGCGCCCCTGGGCCAGGTGGGCGAGATTGTGGCCCGGGGGCCGCGCATGATGCAGGGCTACTGGCATCAGGAGGCGGCCACTCGCGAGGCCCTGCGCTCTGGCTGGGTCTACACTGGCGACCTGGCTTATCAGGACGAGGACGGGTACATCTATTTGGCCGGGCGGGCCAAGGACTTCATCAAGCGGGGTGGCGAGATGATCTCCCCGGAGGAGGTGGAGCAGGTGCTCATGTCCCACCCGCAGGTGTCGGATGCCGCGGTCATTGGCGTGGCCGACTCCCAGTGGGGCGAGGAGGTGCGCGCGCTGGTGGTGCGGCGCTCTGCCCCGGCGGGCGCTCCTGCGGTCACAGAGTTGGAGCTAACCGAGTACTGCCGCCAGCGGCTGGCCGGCTACAAGCGGCCTCGGTCGGTGGTGTTCATCGGCGAGCTGCCGCGCAACTCCCTGGGAAAGGTGCTCAAGCGCGACCTGCGGCTGCAGTACGGCTACCCCATGCAGAACCAGGCCTAGCCAAGCCGGCGGCTCGGCGCGAGCCTCTGGCCGAGGGGGGGCGATTAAGCTATTATGTGTTAGGAAAATCACAAGATGATTCCGAGATGCCGGTGGGCAGGATAAGGAGGACAACATGCCACGTGTACCAGTAGTAACCCGAGAGAAGGTCCCGGTCAAGCACCAAAAGGCCTTCGACGACATTATCGCCGGGCGCGGCCGAGGCGGCGCGGTGGACAGCGGCCCTGGCTCGGTGATGATTAACAGTCCTGAGATGGCCAAGCGGGCCAACCAATTGTCAAACTACCTGCGCAGCGACTCCACCCTCTCCAAGAAGGTGCAGGAGTTGGCCATGCTAACCACCGCCCGGGGCATGGACTGCCAGTACATCTGGAACGCCCATGCCGCTTCCGCCCGCAAGGAAGGCGTTAGCGACGCTCTGGTGGATGCCCTGCGCGATAAGAAGCCTCTGCCCCACATGGCGGTGGATGAGGCCGCGGTGGTCAACTACGGTCTGGAGTTCTTCAAGACTCACCGTGTGAGCCAAGGCAACTTCCAGGCCGCCTTGGACAAGTTCGGCGCCCAGGGGTTGGCCGAGCTGACCACCCTAATGGGCTACTACGCAATGTTGGCCTTTAACGCCAACTCCTTCCAGATTGACCTGCCGGACCAGCGCACCGAGAAGGTCCTGCCAGCTTAACCAACCCAAACCAGGCCATTTAGACGGCATAGCTAAAGGCGCGTGTCACATCTTCCGCTCGTGGGGAGCCGCCTATTGCACCACGGGCGGGAGATGCCATGCGCCATGTTACTTTCGGTGGGCCGCCTCGAATGCGGCGATCTCATCCTCGTGTTTCAGCGTCAGGCCGATGTCGTCCAGGCCGTTGAGCAGGCATTCGCGGCGGAAGGGGTCCACCTGAAAACTGACCGATACCTCCTCCTGGTCGTCCCAAATGCGCTGGGCCTCTAGGTCCACGGTCAGCCGGTAGCCGGGGTTGGCTTTGGCCAAATCCAGGATTTTCCGCACCACCTCTTCGGGCAGCACCACCGGCAGCAGGCCGTTCTGGAAGCAGTTGCTGTAGAAGATGTCGGCAAAGCTAGAGGCGATGACGCAGCGGATACCGTAGTCGTTCAGCGCCCACGGGGCGTGCTCCCGGGACGAGCCAGAGCCGAAGTTGCGCCCGCCTACCAGGATGCTGCTTGTCTGGTAGCCGGGCTGGTTAAGCACGAAGTCCGGGTTGGGGCTGCCATCCTCTTTATAGCGCCACGCGGCGAAGAGAAACGGGCCGTACCCGGTGCGTTCAATACGCTTCAAGTACACCGCCGGGATAATCTGGTCGGTGTCCACGTTCACCCGGTCCAGGGGCGCCACCACGCCTTTCAGCTTCACAAAGGGTTCCATGAATCGCCTCACTTATCCAAAAATCTGGTTCAAATCCAAGGAAAGGCCCGCCAGCAGGGGAGAGGCCAAAGTCTCGCCCCGGCGGTAGGTAGCCCGCAGGCCCAAGCCGCGGCCGCTCCTGGTCAACACCTCAATGGTCTCCCCGACAGGGTCCACTATCCAGTACTCCCGCACCCCATGCCGCCCGTACACTCTGCGCTTGTAGCCCCGGTCGTCCTGCTGGGTGCTGGGAGAGAGCACCTCAACTACCAACTCCGGCGCGCCCTGGATGTTGGCCGGTGTGATGATGTTGGCGCGGTCATAGGAGACAAACAGGATGTCCGGCTGCGTCACGTCGTGCTCCGACAGCACCACGTCAAATGGGGCATACCACACTTCACCAAGCCGGTGCACGGATATGAACTGGTGTAAAGCAATGAACACGTCTCTGCTGACTGTCTGATGCCGGCTGTTTGGTGCTGGCGCCACAATTAACTCCCCGTCCAGAAGTTGGTAGCGGGTCCCTTCTGGCGTGGCCATGTAGTCATCCACGGTGAACTTGAGCCTGGGTTTGGGCTGCGCCATTACATCACCTTCCCTGGAAGCCTTACTTCCACTCCCGGATGTCCACGAAGTGCCCGGCGATGGCGGCGGCGGCGGCCATCTGGGGACTGACCAAATGGGTGCGCCCGCCCTTGCCCTGACGACCCTCAAAGTTGCGGTTGGAGGTGGAGGCGCACCGCTGTCCCGGCTGGAGAATGTCCGGGTTCATGCCGAGACACATGGAGCACCCGGCCACGCGCCATTCGAAGCCCGCGTCCATGAAGATGCGGTCCAGTCCCTCCGCCTCAGCCTGGCGCTTGACCAGCGCGGAGCCGGGTACCGCCATGGCGTTGACGCTGGGGTGTACCTTGTGGCCTTTGACGATCTGGGCGGCGTTGCGCAAGTCCTCCAGTCGCCCGTTGGTGCATGACCCTAGGAATACCCGGTCCAGCTTGATGCTGGTAATCGGCATATTGGGTTCCAGGGCCATGTACGTCAGGGCGCGCTCGGCGGCCTCACGCTCGCTGGCCTGGCTGAACGCTGCGGGGTCCGGCACCCTGCCGGTGACCGGCGCCACCATGCCGGGGTTGGTGCCCCAGGTGACAAACGGCTCCAGCTTGCTGGCGTCAATCTGCACTATCTTGTCGTACTTGGCGCCGCGGTCCGTGGGCAGCTTCCGCCACTGCTCCACCGCCTCCTCAAAGGCGCGGCCTTTGGGAGCATGGGGCTTGCCGCGCACGTAGTTGAAGGTAGTGTCGTCGGGCGCCACCATCCCGGCCCGCGCGCCGCCCTCGATGCTCATGTTGCAGACAGTCATCCGGCCTTCCATGGACAGGGAGCGCAGCGCCTCGCCGGTGTATTCGATGACGTGGCCGGCGCCGCCATGCACGCCAATCTGGCCTATGATACCCAAGATGAGGTCCTTGGCCACCACGCCGGTGGGCAGCGGGCCGTTGACGCGCACCTCCATGGTCTTGGGCTTGAACTGGCGCAGGGTCTGCGTGGCCAGCACGTGTTCCACCTCGGTGGTGCCGATGCCCACGGCCAATGCGCCGAAGGCCCCGTGAGTTGAGGTGTGGCTGTCGCCGCAGACAATGGTTTTGCCCGGCTGGGTGTAGCCTTGCTCCGGCCCGATGACGTGGACAATGCCCTGGTCCGGGCTGAAGCGGTCGTACAGGGTGATGCCAAAGTCCCGGGCGTTGACCTCCATGGCGTCCAACTGCTGCTTGGAGATGGGGTCAGTCACCGGCAGGGAGAGGTCCCAGGTGGGTGTATTGTGGTCCATGGTGCCGATGGTCAGGTCCGGACGGCGCACCTTGCGCCCGGCCAGGCGCAGACCCTCAAAGGCCTGCGGGGTCGTGACCTCATGCACTAGGTGCAGGTCCACGTACAAGACGGTGGGCTGCCCCGGCTCCTCATGCACCACGTGGGCGTCCCAGATTTTCTCAAAGATGGTCTTTGGGGGCATGTTGTGTGACCTCTTCATCACCAGATTTGTTGAGCTACACCCGGCAGTGGCCAACATTATACCAGCAACTACGGCGGGCATCTTCAGTTAACGACGCGAACGATCACCACAGAGGGCACGGAGAGCACAGAGATTGTTACGGGAGGAACTTCCCTGCGGTCCCCCTTCGCAAAGGGGGTTGGGGGGATTTACGTCCCAGTCTACAGCAGCCGCCCGGCGTAGAATCCCAGCGCCGCGGCGGCCAGCCCCAGGGCCAGGCTAAGTGCTAAGTTGAAAGCCGCCAGCGGCAGCGACCCTTGCTGCGTCAACAACACCGTGTCGCCCATGATGGTGGAGAAAGTGGTGAAGCTGCCCAGGAAGCCAACTCCGGCCAGCAGGTGCAGCCCGCCGCCGGCCGCGGACCGGCCCGCCAGGAACGCCAGCAGCAGCCCCAGGGCAAAGCTACCCGATACGTTCACGCTCAGCGTGGCCCACAGGGGAGAGAGCCGGAGTTGCAGGAACAGCAGGCCGGCCAAGTATCGGGCCAGGGCGCCCGCCGCGCCGCCTGCAGCTACCATGCCCAGCGCCGGCAAGCCATTTGCCCAGTTCATGGGTGACCACCGCCTTATAGAGCCTTGCACCGCAGTATAGATTCCCCCTGCCAGCCCGGCAACTTCTGCGAGCCCTGGGGCACGCGGTAGTGGTAAACTAGCTGCTGATTAAACCCACCGATAATCGAGGAGCGTACAACATGCCCGCCACGCCCGCTGCCGACACATTCACCTTGCCTACCACCGTGCGGCCCAGCAAGTATCGCCTCACGCTGACTCCCGACCTGGAGCAGTTCACATTTACGGGCCAGGTCTCCATCGACGTGGAGATCCTGCGCCGCACCCAACAGATTGTCCTCAACGCCGACGAGCTGGAACTGCAATCGGCGGTGCTGGTGCGGCCCAGGTCCCGCGCCACCCCAACGAACATCAGCTTTGACGCCGACCGGCAGACCGTCACGCTGGACTTTGGCAAGGCCATCACCCCCGGCAAGGCCCGGCTGGACTTGGAGTTCACGGGAACGCTCAACGACCAGCTGCGCGGGTTTTATCGCTCCCAGTACACCACGCCCTCTGGGCGGAAGCGGACGTTGGCCGCCACCCAGTTTGAGGCCACCGACGCCCGACGCGCCTTTCCCTGCTGGGATGAGCCGGCGATTAAGGCCAGCTTCGAGTGTGCCCTGATCATCCCCCAGAAGCTGGTGGCGGTGTCCAACACCCCGGTGGTGGCGGAGAGCCCAGCGGCGTCGGGCAAGAAAACGGTGCGCTTCGATGAAACCCCGGTGATGTCCACGTATCTGCTGGCCTTTGTGGTGGGCGACCTGATGTCCATCCATGCCCAGGCCAAGAACGGCACCAAGGTGTCGGTGTGGACCACTCGCGGTAAGGAGGAGCAGGGGCGTTTCGCTCTGGAGACCTCGGTGCGGCTGCTGGGCTACTTCAACGACTACTTCGGCATCCCCTACCCGCTGCCGAAGCTGGACCACATCGCCATCCCCGACTTCTCCGCCGGGGCTATGGAGAACTGGGGCGCCATCACCTACCGGGAGACCGCGCTGCTGGTAGACCCCGTCAACTCATCTGCGGGCACCCGTCAGCGAGTGGCGGAGGTAGTGTCCCACGAGATGGCCCACATGTGGTTTGGCGACCTGGTGACCATGGCGTGGTGGGACGACCTGTGGCTGAACGAGAGCTTCGCCTCATGGATGGGCGACAAGGCGGTGGACTGGGCCTTCCCCGAGTGGCAGATGTGGACTCAGTTTGTCAGCGCCGACACCAACCGCGCCCTGAGCCTGGACGGGCTGAAGAACTCCCACCCGGTGCAGCAGGAGGTTAAGGACCCCGCCCAGGTGAGCGAGTTGTTCGACGCCATCAGCTACAGCAAGGGCGGGTCGCTAATTCGCATGGTGGAGCAGTACCTGGGGCCGGAGACCTTCCGCCAGGGCCTGCACCAGTACCTGTCGGCCCACCAGTACGGCAACGCCCGCACCCAGGACCTGTGGGCTGCCCTGGAGGCCACCTCTAAGAAGCCGGTCACCGCCATGATGAACGGCTGGACGCAGCAGGTGGGCTACCCAGTCCTACAGGTGCAGACCAGCTCGGTATCCGGCGGACTGGAGCTTAATCTGTCCCAGGAGCGGTTCACCTACGACCGCCTGCTGGAGGAGGGCCCGCCGGACACCACAATCTGGCAGGTGCCGGTGGCGGTGACGCAGAAGGGCGGCGCCGCACCTGCGTTCACCCTGATGGACCGTAAGGATTTCAAGCTGCGCCTGGAGCAGCGCGCGGGCCAGGCGGGCCAGTGGCTCAAGGTCAACCCGCAGCAGACCGGCTTCTTCCGGGTCAACTACCAGCCCCAGGAGTGGGAGCGGCTGGTGCCGGCGGTGCGGTCCAAGGAGCTGACCGCTCTGGACCGGCTGGGCCTGCAGAACGACGCTTTTGCCCTGTCTCGGGCGGGCCTGCTGCCGGTGACTCAGTTCCTGTCCCTGGCCCAGGCCTACGACAACGACACCGACGCCACGGTGTGGGGAGACCTGGCCAGCAACCTGCGGGAGATCGACCAGCTTGTCGCCAACCAGGACTACTACGTGGCGTTCCAGGCCCTGGGACGGCGCCTCTTTGGCCCGGCGGCCCGTCGCGCCGGCTGGGACGCCCGCCCCGGCGAAGGGCATTTGGACTCCCTGCTGCGCAGCACGGTGCTCGGCCAGGCGGGCAGCTACGGCGACCCCGAGGTGCTGGAGCAGGCCAAGTCGCGGTTCGTCAACTACGTCCGCGACCCTTCCAGGGTGCATCCCGATATCCGCGGCGTGGTGGTCTCCCTGGCCGGCCAGACCGGCGACCGCGCCACCTACGACCAGCTCTGGGGCCTAGAGCGCAAGGCCACCCTCCAGGAGGAGAAAATTCGGCTGCTCATGGCGCTAACTCGCTTCTCCCAGCCGGAGCTGCTGCAGCAGACCCTGGAGCGGGCACTATCGTCGGAGGTGCGCGCCCAGGACACGATTTCAGTGGTGACCAGCGTGGCGGGCAACTCCAAGGGCCGCGAGCTGGCGTGGCAGTTCCTGAAAGACCAGTGGCCCGAGTTTGACCGGCGCTACGGCAAGGGCGGGTTTGGCCTGATGCGGCTGGTAGGCATGTGTGGAAGCTTCTCCGACGAGGCGCATCTGGCCGAGGTGGAGCAGTTCTTCCAGGAGCACCCGGCCCACGCCGCCGAGCGCACCATCCGCCAGGTGCTGGAGCGCATCCGGCTGAACATCAAGTGGCTGGAGCGCAACGAGGCGGAGCTAGCGGTGTGGCTGAGGAGGTAGGGGGGAGCGCATGGTGACCTAGGGAATTTACACAATGCTCTAATCCATTCACATAGAGAACTACAAGAGTCTGGAAAAGGTTGACGGGCGCCTGCGGCCACTCACGGTCCTGATTGGCTCCAATAACTCGGGCAAGAGCAACGTCCTGGACTGCCTGGCGTTTGTGGGCGACTTCCTCCGAAATGGCGCCCCAGCAGTAGAAAGCCGCGGGGGGGTCGCCAACATCATCTGGCATGGTGACACCAAGCGCACGTTGGGCCTCACACTCCGTGGCAAGTGGCGAGGGGATGGACAGAAAACGTGGGTGCACTACACCTACTCAATCAAACTCTCCGGAGGCCCAATTCGTTGGCGCATCACGGGTGAATCCCTAGTTGTTGACCGGGATGGAAAGACCACCGCTTTGAACAGCACCAACCCTGACGACACCGCGAGCGTCTACACTGAAAAAAGGGTCGACGGCCCGAAATCGTCCCAAGGTTCGTATCTGAGCGTCCGTCCATTTGTCGCAAAATCGGGGCTTTTCAGCAGCCTGTTAGTAGAGTAGCTCTACAGCACCAACCCTCCCTGGCTTGGGCTGCAGACTTTGAAGACCCAAGATTCTCACCTGTGTTAAAGTCATTCGGCCAGGAGTTAACCAAGTGGGACCGGTTCGAGATTGCCCCCTCGTCCATGCGTAAGTCCACACCCATTCGTCGGGCCCTTTTGCTCTCCCACCACGGTGAAAACCTGGCCACCGTGGTTCACGAGCTATACACGCGCCACAGAGATATTTTCAGTGAGATAGAGACCACGCTGCAGGCAATGGTTCCTGAGGTTAAGAGCCTCACAGTGGGCAGAGGCCAGCCAGGCGAATCCTATATCGAGCTACGAGAGGACCGGAATCCCAACCCGATTCCCGCTTGGAGTGTGGCGGACGCCGTGCTGAAGCTGCTTGGTGTCCTGTGCCTGGCCCACTCTCGCGGCTCACCATCAGTCGTGTGCCTGGAAGAGCCGGAAAACTTCCTGCGTCCTTATGCTTTGAAGTTAGTGGTGGATGCGATGCGAAGCGCCAGTGCCCAGCCCGGTTCATCCTGTCCACACATTCGCCGGTTCTGCTGGACTACATCGACTTGAAGGAACTGCGCACCGTGGAGAAGAAGGCGGGCAGCACAGAGGTCAAGAAAGTAGGTGGAAACAAGCAGATGGCCGACGCGTTGAAATCCCTGGGGGTAGGTGAAGCTTGGTACGCGGGCCACTTGGGAGGAGTACCCTGATGCTGGGCCTCCTTGTAGAAGGACCTAGGGACAAAGCCTGTTATCAGATCATCGCTAACAGGCTGCTGAAAACCCCCGATCTTGCGAACAATGGACGGACTCTCAGATACGACAATTGGGACGATTTCGGGCCGTCGACCACTTTTTCAGCACCCTGCTAATAGTCTGGGGGGCACCCGGTGACTCTGGTGCTCCGCGGTTGTGGAAACCTCCTGGACGCAAGTAAAGTTGCGCGGCATGTGAAGCCACTGCTGGCAACCCGCCGTGGTCTTGAGAAAGTTATAGTCGTTGTTGACGCATACTGCAACGGAGAAGAGACTGAGGCGAAGGCGAGTGCCTGTGAAGATGATATTACAGATGAACACCTGGGCATCCCAGTCCACTGGTTCGTGGTGCAGTATGAGTTGGACTCCTGGCTGGCCCAGCTTCCTGAGACTATCAAAGCTGCATATGGCCTTACGCTCCGAGCACCAAACGCTTCGCAGTCGCGTAGCGCCAAGGCGTTTCTCAAGCGGCATTTGCCCAAGTATCAACCTATGCGGGACAACCTAAAGCTCGCTAGGTCTCTTAACCTCGACACCTTAGCGCAGCGGAATCCCAACTTTCGTGAGTTCAAAAACCATCTAACCGCCATCTAACTGCCAGCACCATCAGCCCCAAGTTACCACCGCGGCGTCCCTAATGTGATGAACGAATACACCGCTTCCTTGCCCGCCTTGCCATGCCGTATAATTGGGCAGACATGCACCAGAGCTATAAACAGACATGACCGACAACCCACAGGGCCTTGACCCATACCTTTTCCTGGAAATCGGCGAGCAGCTGGGGCACCTGGAGTACGCCATCACCCCGGAGCAGTTGCAACTGTTCCGCGAGGCGGTGGAGTTTCCCGAGGCCAGCTTCCCCAACATCGCTGCCAAGGAGTATGCCGAGGTGCTGGTGCGCAAGCACTGCCATATCCCGGTCATCAGCGCCAAGCACCAGGACCACTACCTGCGCCCCCCGAAGCTGCTCAAACGGGTGCAAGTGACCGGCTGGGTGCGGGAGAAGTACCAGCGCCGAGGCCGCCGGTGGCTGGTGGTGGAAACCTTCGCGGTGGATGAGGACGGCACCGAGGTGCTGCGCAGCCAGCACACCTTCATGGTTCCCGCTCCGCAGCAGGGGACGCCATGACTTCTACTGCCGCCATGCCGGAGGGCCACCGCCTGCCGTCCATCACCAAGACACTAACCCAAGACAAGATTGACCGGTTCGAGAGCCTGAGCCGCGCCCTGCGATCTGGGCAGGAAGCGCCGCCGCCCAGCAACATCCACCCCGATGCTGCCCAGGCCCGGCGCTTGGGATTGCCGGGCCCTATTGCCTCGGGTCAGATGTCCTTCGCCTACCTGCACGAGCTGCTGGCTCGGCAGTTCGGCGACGACTTTCTCTGGGGCGGCCATCTCGCCGTGACCTTTGTGAAGCCGGTGGCCGCCGGAGATACCGTCATCGCCCAGGGTTTGGTGCGTGAGTGCCGGGCTGAGGGTCGTCGCATCCACTACACCCTGGAGGTGTGGCTGGAGAACCAGCGCGGGGAGCGCACATCTTTGGGAGAGGCCCAAGTCACGGTGCCCAGTCCGCTGCGGGAGTAGAAGGCCCCATGCCCAGCAGGAGTTTCAGCCAGCAGCTCCGGGACGAGGCCGCGCCCATCTGGCGCAGCATCTTTGCCCACCCCTTCCTGCGGGAGATTCGGGAGGGCAGCCTGCCTCCGGAAAAGTTTCGCTACTACCTGGCCCAGGATTACCAGTACCTGGAGGGGTTTGCCCGCACCGTTGCGCTGGCGCTAGCCAAGGCCCCCGACTCGCAGACCCTGGAGCAGCTGGCCAAGCGGGTACTCACGCCAGTGGAGCGACCTCTGCACCACAAGCTGTTGGCGGCGGCGGGCGTGTCCATGAGCGACATCCAGCGGGCGGGCCGCTCCCCTACCAACATCGCTTATGTCAACCATATGCTCGCCACCGCGTCGCTCCACGGGCTGGGCGCCACCGCGGCGGCCTTGCTGCCTTGCCCCTGGACCTACCACCTGCTCAGCGAAAAGGTGGGGCCGTCGGAGCACCCGCTGTACAGCCAGTGGACCGCCTTTTACATGGCGGGGTTCCTGGAGCAGAGCGTGGCGGCCTGGCGAGGCTTTGTGGACGCGGCCGCGACCCACGCCAGCCCGCAGGAGCGGGAGGCCATGCGCGAGGCCTTCCTCACCAGCAGCCGCTACGAGTATCTCTTCTGGGAGATGGCTTACCGCCAGGAGTCCTGGCCGGTGTAGGAGCCGTCTACTCACCACAGAGATCACAGAGGACGCAGAGAATTTACGATTGGTTGCTCCCTGTCTCAGCGGTATCCGAGTACTCTGCGGTGAACTGCCGTCCAAGCACTGAGGGGTGGGGAGTGCCCGAATCTATCGAGGACATCATCTTGGGCCAGGACCGCCGGGGGGTGGCGCTGCTGCGACCCCACCTGCCGCGGGACTTTTGCGGCCAGGCCGCCCAGTTTGTGCTGGACCACCCTGGCGTCACCATCATCACCACCGGCTTCTACATCCTCTCCGGCGACAGCCACGAGACCGACGGCCCGCCGGGGGCGCTGGCCATCGGCAGCGCACTGCACGCCCTGGGTCGGCGGGTAGTGTACGCCAGCGACGGGCCAACCGTGCCCCTGCTGCGCGACAGGATCGGCGCCCAGTCCGAGGTGCTGGACTGCCCCATCGCCGATGCCGCAGCCAGCCGAATGTGGGCACAGGAGCTGCTGGCAAGGCTGAATCCCGCCCTGCTGATTTCAATCGAACGATGCGGACGCACCAGCCAGGACACCTACCTGAACATGCGCACCAGGGACATTAGCGCCCACACCGCGCGGCTGGACTACCTGTTTGAGGCTGGCGTGCCCTCGGTGGGTATTGGCGACGGCGGCAACGAGATCGGCATGGGCAACCTCGCGGAGGTGATCCCCACGGTGGAGAGCCTGCCCCGGCAGCCGGCGGTGACCAAGGTGGACCGGCTGGTGCTGGCCAGCGTGTCCAACTGGGGCGGCTACGGGCTGGTGGCGGCGCTGTCTCGGTTGGTTGGGCGCAACCTGTTGCCCACGGTGGAGCACGAGACGGAGCTAGTCCGCTACCTGGTGGACCACGGCGCGGTGGACGGCACCACCGGCCAGCGGGAGTACCGGGTGGACGGCTTCACCCTGGAGGAGAACGGGCGGGCGCTGGAGAGGTTGCGGGGATTGGTGGGGCAAGGTCCGACGCACTAGGTGCGCTCCAGGATAGCCGATCCCTATTCACCGCCGGCGGCCAGCGACATGGACGCAGTCAGGATCACTGTAAGTCCTCCAGTCCCACTCCCAACTGGCGAAGGATGCTACGGAGGGTGCCAGTGGGCACTTCTCCACGGTGACGAGGAATCTGCGTCCGCCGTCCGTTCGCCGGGTTTTGCCAAACTTCGTGGGAGCCACCTTCCCGGACAAGAGCTATTCCCACGCGCCTTAGCCGCCGCTTTAGCTCACCGTAGGTCAAGCAGCACGCTTCTTGCGTCCTTGCTTGGAGCCACCCTTCGCTGCTTTCTCCCTGGCCGCGGCGGACGCCGGCACACGCTGCCCGTTGGGCAAAACCCGGTAGAACTCGATCTCATCCGGTATTACAGATATGACGGCACTCATTGGCAGTGCCTCACCCATCTGGACGTCGGGGGGAAGCGGGCGGCCTTCCTCCTCATCTATATCGAGGCACATGGCGATAACTTCCTGTATTTGGCGGAGTGCATCGGCCAGCGTTGGAGCATCCACAAAGCACCCCTGCAGGCTGGGCGCTTCCACCCGCCAGAGACCATCTTCTTGCTTGTCGATCTTGACGGGAACCTGATAGTACATGATGTCACCCTCCGGGCAATCCCCCTGGACTTTTGGGATTGTACCGCCGTCTAGCTACTGCTTCAAGAGTAGTCGCGCCTGCTGAGAGCTGCACAGTACGTTCATCCTTCGCACCCATCCTGACCTTGTCCCTCGCCAAAGCCAAATAGGAAGGGAGCCTGCCGCGGCTATGCCGCCAGCTACGGATGTGGGTCTGCCCCGGCTGCTTCGGGGTGCTCCTACCATGTCAGTCAGTATCCAAACCGTAGATAATGTATCTACTCTGTGGGTGACCCGTAAGGGAGACTATGGCAGTGCAACAGCTTGGCAAACTGGTTTACCTGGATCCCCAGAAGGTCTGGCAGAACGAGGCCAACGAGTTCACCCCCTGGCTTCAGCAAAACCTGGAACAGCTTTCCGCGGTCCTGGGCATTGATATTCAGGCCGCGGAAGTAGCGGTGCGCGTGGGCAACTTCGTGGCGGACCTGGTAGGCGAGGAAGCAGGGTCCAGCCGGCTTGTGATTATTGAAGGTCAACTGGGCCGGTCGGACCATGAGCATCTGGGGCGGCTGATGACCTACGCCGCCAGCAAGGATGGCGGCGTGATTATTTGGGTCGCGCCCAAGATTCAGCCCGAACACCGCCGGGCTCTGGAGTGGCTGAACCAGATAAGCCGCGGCGATGTTTCTTGCTATGGGGTGGAGCTGGAGGTGGTGCAGAATGGCGACTCCGCCAGGGGAGCCAACTTCAAAACGGTAGTCGCCCCCAAGTACGAGTCGTTAAATAACGATCGGGATCAGCGCTACCGGAGCTTCTTCCAGGACTTGCTGGAGCAGCTCCACGCCCGGCGGGCCGGGGTTACCAACGCCAACCGCGCCGGCTACCAGCAGCACCTGGGCATGCCCACCGGCCGGGCTGGCTCGGCCTTCCGCCTAGCCTTCTCCGACGATGCCCGCTTCCGCATCGAGCTTTACAGCTACAGCGGCAGCATCAACGGCACTGGGGGCCCCGGGGCCGTCGGAGACGGCGGCAAGTCGGTGTTTAGCCACATCCGCACCAACGAGGCGGCCATCGTGCAGGCTCTGGGAACCAAGCTGGTGAGGGAACGCCCCGACTCCTACGGCATTAGCCGCATTGTCTGGCAGTGGGATAAGCCGGTGAGCATCACGAACTCGCCGGACAAGCTGGGCGAGCTGAAGCGGTGGGCGCTGAACAACTATTTCCGGTTTCACGACGTCATGGCGCCCTACCTGCGCAACCTGCCCACCCGCGCCGGTTTGGTAGGCTTGCCCCAACTGGAGGGGCTGGAGATCGAAGAGGCTAACGCCGAAGCTAGGTAAGGGTCTTCTCTTCAGCAGCCAGCAGGCGGCGCAGCTCCACCATCTCGTCACGGAGCTGCGCCGCCTTTTCAAATTCCAGGCGATGGGCCGCCTCCTTCATCTGAGCCTCCAAGTCCTTGACTACCCGGAACATATCCGCCCGCGACAGCTCCTGCCGCGCCACGCGGTACACCGGCTTGGGCTCCGCCACCATCCCCATTCCGATCCTAAGACCCTCAGTTATGTCATGCACCGCCTTCTGGATGCTGCGCGGCTCAATGCCGTGCTCCTTGTTGTGCCGGTCCTGCAGCAATCTGCGGCGGTAGGTCTCGTCAATGGCCCGCTTCATGGAGTCGGTCACCCGGTCGGCGTACATGATGACGTGGCCGTTGGCATGGCGGGCGGCCCGGCCAATGGTCTGAATTAACGCTGTGGTGGAGCGCAGGTAGCCCTCCTTGTCGGCGTCCAGGATCGCCACCAGGCTCACCTCCGGCAGGTCCAGACCCTCCCGCAGCAGGTTGATGCCCACGATGACGTCGTAGACTCCGAGGCGCAGGTCCCGCAGGATTTCGATGCGGTCCAGGGTCTGCACGTCGGAGTGCAGGTAGTGGGCGCGCACCCCCATCTCCTTGAGGTAGTCGTCCAGCTCCTCGGCCATGCGCTTGGTCAGCGTGGTCACCAGAGTGCGCTCCTTGGCATCCACTCGCAGCTTGATCTGGTGCATCAAGTCGTCAATCTGGCCGGTGGTGGGCTTCACCTCCACGGTGGGGTCCAGCAGGCCTGTGGGGCGGATAATCTGCTCTACCACCGCTGAACTGTGCTCCATCTCGTAGGGGGCTGGTGTGGCCGACACGAAGATGACCTGGTTGATGTGGCTCTCAAATTCGGGGAAGTTCAGCGGGCGGTTGTCCATGGCCGAGGGCAGGCGGAAGCCGAAGTCCACCAGGGTCTGCTTGCGGGAGATGTCCCCGTGGTACATGCCGCGCACCTGGGGCAGGGTCATGTGGGACTCGTCCACAAACATCAGGAAGTCCTCGGGAAAGTAGTCCAAAAGCGTCCAGGGGCGGGAGCCGCAGGCCACCGCGAACTCCTCGCGCCCAGCCTGGTGGCGGCGCGCCAGGTGGCAGGAGTAGTTCTCCACCCCGGAGCAGAAGCCCGTCTCCCGCAGCATCTCCAGGTCGTAGTGGGTGCGGCTTTCCAACCGGGCCGCCTCCAGCACCTTGCCGCCATCCCGCAGGAAGCGCAGCCGCTGCTCCAGCTCCAGCTCCACATCCTGCACCGCCAGGTCCAGCTTCTCCTTGGAGGTGACAAAGTGCTTGGCGGGGTAGATGCTAGCCTCCTGCTTCTGGGCCAATATCTCGCCCGTCAGGGGGTCCACCTGCACGATGCGCTCAATCTCGTCGCCAAAGAACTGGATGCGCAGGGCCGCGTCCTCGTATGCGGGCACAATCTCCAGGGTGTCGCCCCGGATGCGAAACTTGCCCCGGGACAGCTCCATGTCGTTGCGCTCGTACTGCATGTCAACCAGCTGGCGTGCCAGGCTGCTGCGATGGCGGATCTCGCCCACCTTGATCTGCGCCATCAGGCTGAAGTACTCTTGGGGATCGCCCAGGCCGTAGATGCACGACACGGAGGCGACGATCAGCACGTCGCGGCGGGTGAGCAGGGAAGTAGTAGCGGACAGTCGCAGCTTGTCCAGTTCCTCATTGACGTCGGAGTCCTTCTCGATGTAGGTGTCGGACTGCGGCACGTAGGCTTCGGGCTGGTAGTAGTCGTAGTAGGAGACGAAGTACTCCACCGCGTTGTGGGGGAAAAACTCCTTGAACTCGGTGGCAAGCTGGGCAGCCAGAGTCTTGTTGTGGGCGATGACCAGGGTGGGCCGCTGCACCTCCTGGACGATGTTGGCCATGGTGAAGGTTTTGCCGCTGCCGGTGACGCCCATGAGGGTCTGCTTGGCCAGGCCGTCGCGCAGGCCCTGGGAGAGGCGGGCCACCGCGTGAGGCTGGTCGCCGGTCAGCTTGAAGTCGGCCTCTATTTGGAAATCTGGCATGGTGTTAACCTTGGGTGGTCATTGATACAACAATAGGATTGAATTCTATTCTTTCCGCATTTGCTTGATATCAGATAAGAGATCGTCCAGCGACATATCAGCAAATATGCGCTCGCGCTCTTCGGTAGAGTCGCCAAAGCCGGTGGTGAACTGATTGATAAAGCGGGCGGTATTCACAACACCGATTTCTTGGCACAAGATTCGGATCGCATCTTCGGTGATCTCGTTCAAGGGCCTTACTTCTCTTGCCATTACTCCGCCTTCTCCAGTACCTCCAATAACTCTAGTGGCGAAACCACGTCAGTTGCAAGGTCCGTCATAGCTTTTGCTCTTCGCAAAACTCTGTCGTCACAGGTGCACAGGTAGTCCGCGTGCCCCTCCTCCGCGGATGCAAGGCGTAAAGCATCCATAGGTCTAATTCCGCGCTCCACGAACACTCGGGCCCGACGATTAACTTGTTCGGTTACTTGGACATACACGGTGGCCATCGCCAGGACTTCCGAGGCGTAACCCTTTCGGGTCGGGTTGAGACTTCGTGCCACTTAGAAAGTCAGAACCTCCGAAGCAACCAGCTCCAGTTGCTCCGATTCGCAAAGAGCTAATAACCCCAGAACCGCCTCGGCTTCAATTCCGATCCGCACCTATAGCTTACTATCCAGTGGTCGTTGTAAGCTACAGTTGTCCAGGTAGATTCTCATATGTGTGTCCCAAGGAGGTTAGCCTACCTACCCACCCCCCAACCGCCCCAACGCCAGGCGGATGCGGTCCTCCAGGGACTGGCCCGGCGCGCGCTCCAGGCCCGCCAGCGCGCGGCGCACCTCGGCGGCGGAGTAGCCCAGGGCGGTGAGCGCGTCCACCACCTCGCCATCACCAGCGCCCGTAGCGGACGCCGCGGCGCCAGTGTCCAGCTCCAGCTTGCCCTTCAGCTCCAGGATAACACGCCCGGCGGTGCGGCGGCCCACGCCCCGGGCCGCAGACAGGGCCGTCACGTCTCCCGCCTCAATGGCCTGCTGCAGGCCATCCACCCCCAGGGTGGAGACCAGGGACAGGGCCATGCGCGGCCCCACGCCGGAAACGGTCAGCAGCGTCAGAAAAACGTCGCGGGCCGCCGAGGTGGGGAAGCCGTACAGCACCGGCTGCTCGTCGGTGAAGCGCAGGTGGGTGAAGAGCCGCACGGGGCTGCCGATGGCGCCCAGGCCGGCGATGCAGTTGGACGCTACGGAAACCCGCAGTGTAACGCCGCCGCCTACTTGCAGGTGGACCCAGTCCGTGCCGGCGGCCTCAAGCACCCCTCGGAGGCTAACTATCATCCTTCACCGTGCACCACCGCTCGTGGCATCACCGTTCCTGCCCTGGCGGTATCTCCCGCGCCAGCAGCGCCGCCACCTGCCCCTGCATCAGGTGGCACAAGCCCACGGCCAGGGCGTCGGCGGCGTCGGATTCGGGGATATCCCGCAGGCCCAATGTTACGGCGATGGCCCGCTGCATCTGCTCCTTGGAGGCGGCGCCGTAGTCGGCCACCGCGCGCTTGACCTGCGCCGGACTGTAGCGGAACACTGGCAACCCCTGGCTGGCGGCGGCGATGAGCACCAGGGCTTGGGCCTGCCCCACGGCGATGGCCGGGCCGATGAACTGGCGCTCGCCCTTGCCGACGAAGGGCTCTTCCACCGCCACCGCGTCTGGCTGGAACAGATGGATCATGTTCAGGACGTGGGTGTGTAGTTGGTGAAGGCGCTGCTCCAGGGGCATAGAACTGGGCAGCGCGACGACGCCGTAGTCGTCCGCCTGGGGTTGCGGGCTGCCACCTCCGGCATTAAGGTCAGCCAGCACACCGTAGCCCATGCGCAGCGTCCCTGGGTCAATGCCCAGCACCCGCATTTAGACCGGCCCTCTGGCGGGGATTACGCCGCCGCCTGGTACTGCTCCAGTACCTCAGGCGGGAAGTCGGCGTTGGTGTAGGCCCTTTCCACGTCGTCCAGCTCTTCCAGGTGGTCCAGCAGCTTCAGCGTCTGCTCCGCGGCGTGGGCGTCCAGCAGGATAGTGGTCTTGGGCACCAGGGAGAGCTCCGCGGAGGCGATGGTCACGCCGGCGGCTTCCAGCGCCTTGCGCACCGGCATCAGCTTGTCCGGGGAGGTGTACACCTCCAGCACCCCATCCTCCACCTTCACGTCGTCGGCTTCGGCGTCAATGGCCAGCAGGCCCAGCTCCTCAGCCTTGGACGGGTCCGCCATCTCCACCGTGATGACGCCCTTGTTCTCAAAGTTCCAGGACACGCAGCCGGATTCGCCCAAGCTGCCGCCGCCCCGGTTAAAGGTGCTCCGAACCTCCCCGGCGGTGCGGTTTCGGCTGGCCGTTACCGCCTGCAACAGGATGGCGCTGCCGCCCGGTCCATACCCTTCATAAACAATCTCTTCCAGGGCCTCGCCGCCGGCGCCCTCGCCGCTGGCCTTCTTGACGGTGCGAGTTATGTTGTCCGAGGGCATGTTGCTGGCCTTGGCTTTATCGATGGCGATTCGCAGCTTGAAGTTCATGTCCGGGTCGCCGCCGCCTTGACGCACCGCCAAGGTGATGCCCCGGGACAGCTTGGTGAACAGCGCGCCCCGCTTCACGTCGGTCGCGCCCTTCTGATGCTTGATGGTGGACCATTTGGAGTGGCCTGACATGTTGTATCTCCTCGCCGGCAATCATTCGGAAGCAGGCGGCACGATGTTTCTCCCCTGGATTTTAGCACCGCCCTGCTGAGACGGTCAAAGGCGGCGTGCCCTGGTCCCAATCAATGTGATATTCTGCAAAGAGAGGCTGCTTCATGGCAGACACTCCTAAGGAGCTACGGTAATGAACCCCATGCCCCTGGCGCTGACCTACGACGACGTGCTACTAGTCCCCCAGTTTTCCGCGGTGCGGAGCCGCCATGAGATGGACTGCGCCGCGCCGTTCACTCGCCAAATCTCCCTGAAGGCGCCGCTGGTCAGCGCCAACATGGATACTGTCACAGAGGCCCGCATGGCGGTGGCCGTGGCGGAGTTCGGCGGCATCGGCGTGATCCACCGTTTCCGTCGGCTCAGGCGCAAGCTGCGGAAGTGACCAAGGTAAAGCGGTTCCAGAGCGAGATTATCGAGTCTCCCCAGACCATCTCCCCTCGCGTCACCATCGCCGAGGCGCGGCAGCTGATGGCGCGGCTGGGCATCGGCGGCCTGCCGGTGGTGGACGCGGGCC
>SHYG01000006.1 GCA_009692925.1 Dehalococcoidia bacterium | reverse complement strand
CGCAGCACCATGCCAACGACGCCGTGCGCCACCTCGGACTCTTCAGCCTCCACGGTTATCTGAGCGTTGTTGGCTAGCGTAATGGAGACTTTTACCATACCCCGGTACTCCTGCGTCCTTCAGGTGAAGGACGGCGGCGTGTAAGACGGCAATAACAGTAGTATGGTACTGGAGTTGCGGCGGCCGAGCAACCGGTGCGGGCGAGTAAAAATGCAGGGGCAACTCTTGCAAGGTTGCTAAAACGTCCATTGCCTCGCCACTGGAGAGGAGGGACGGGTAGTCCCGTCCCCCCTTACGAAGGGGGGACTACAGGTAGGTCGGGCCCCGACTTCCGCCGCGGTGCCTCCCGACATAGGGACGGCGCTGGACGCAGACGACCCCCTCTGTATCTCCCCCTTCGTAAAGGGGAGAAGGGACGCATTTAGACACGCCCTTAGCCTTCAGCGGATTGTGGTGGGTGGCTGACCGCTGATAGCTGACAGCTCTTACAACGTCTGCTTCAGGCGCAGGGCCAGGGTGCGGGTCATGCCCGGCACCGCGGCGATATCGTCCACGGCGGCGGCTTTGATGCCCTGCACCGACCCGAACCGGCGCAGCAGCATGCGTTTGCGCTTGGGGCCAATGCCCGTAACCAGGTCCAAGGAGGAGTGCAGGCTGCTCTTGCTGCGCAGGTTGCGGTGATAGGTGATGGCGAAGCGGTGCGCCTCGTCGCGGATGCGCTGTACCAGGTAGAGGGCCTGGGACTGGCGCGGCAGAACAATGGGCTCTGGCGCATGGGGCACGAACAGCCACTCGTTCTCCTTCGCCAGGGCGGCCAGCGGTATCTGCTGCAGGCCCAGGTGCAGGAACACCTCCTGGGCCGCCGACAGATGCCCCTTACCACCGTCGATCAGCACGAGGTCAGGCAAAATGCCCCAGGAGTCGGGGGGCTTGACGGCCAACTCCGCGCTCTCGTCCTGTTCCGCTGCCCGAGGGTCCGACAGACGCTTGAAGCGGCGGCGAAGCATCTCGCGAATGCTGGCGTAGTCGTCCACCCCTTCCACCGTTTTTATCTTGAACCGCCGGTAGTGGGCCGGTTTGGGCCGTCCGTCCTGGAACACCACCATGCTGCCCACCACGTTGGTGCCCTGCACGTGGGAGATGTCGTAGCACTCCATGCGCTGGGGCCGGCGCGGCAGGCTCAGCTCCTCCTGCAACTCCGTCATGGCCGCGCCGATGACATCGTCGTTGTGCAGCCACTTCACCCGGTGCTGGGCCAGTCCATGGGTCGCGTTTTCGGCCACCACGTCCATCAGTTTTTTGAAGTGCCCGCGCTGGGGCGAAAGCAGCTTCACGGCCCCGCCTCGGCGCTGCCGGAGCCACTCGCTAATCAGGCCGGCGTCGTCCAGCGGGTGCTGCACCAGAATGCGCGGCGGGATGACTGAGGCGGTCTGGTAGAACTGCTTGATGAACTGGGCAAGCACCACTCCGGGCGCATCGTCCTGGGCGCCCTCCATGAAGAAGTGGTCTCGGCCTATCAGCTTGCGGTAGCGGATGAAAAACACCTCAACCCAGGTCTCGTTGGTGCCCTGGGCCAGCGCCACGGCGTCCAGGTCGGGCACCGGGTTGGAATCCACAATGCTGCGCTGCTCCTCCGCCACCTGGTCAATGCTATGAATCTGGTCTCGCAGCACCGCCGCCCGCTCAAACTCCAAGCCCTCCGAGGCCGCAGCCATGCGCTGCTGAAGTTCCTGAGTAACCGCCTCCGTGTTGCCCTCCATGAACAGAATGACCTGCTGAATTACCCGGTCGTACTCTTCCCGAGTGGCGTAGCCGGAGCAGGGCGCCACACAGCGGTGGATGAAGTACTCCAGGCAGGGGCGCGCGTCGTTGCCGGTAATGGTCTTGGTGCAGGAGCGGTAGGGGAAGAGCTTCTTTACCAGGTCCATGGTCTGCCGCACGCTGCCGGAGCTGGCAAAGGGGCCAAAGTAGCGGGCGCCGTCGTTAACGGCCTGGCGGGTGATGTAAACGCGAGGAAACTCCTCGCTCAGGTCAATCTTCAAGTAGGGATAGGTTTTGCCGTCTTTGAGACGGGCGTTGTAGTGAGGACGGTAGCGCTTGATGAGGGTGTTTTCCAGGATCAGCGCCTCGGCTTCGGTGTCGGTGACGATAAACTCGAAGTCGGCGATGCGCTCCACCAGGCGCTGGATCTTGGGGGCCAGACCGGCAGGGGAGCCGAAGTAGGAGCGCAGTCGGTCACGCAGCACCAGCGCCTTGCCGACGTAGAGCACCTCGCCCTGCTCATCCTTCATCAAGTAGACGCCGGGCTTTTCGGGGGTGACCCGCAGGCGGTGCAGGAAGGAGGCCGGGGGCATCAGATCACTTGAGGAGGAAGGTCAGGGTCACCAGAATTGCGAACACCACGCCGGTTACGATGAAGATGCGCCGCATTTCCGAGCCAGCGTAGGCATAGGCCGATACCTGCTGTCCCCGGGCCCGCACTTCACCGCGGCCTCGAGCTACCCGAGGCGCGCGCGCCACCGCGGCAGGCGCAGGCGCAGCTACCGGCGAGTCTCCCGCCTGGCTGGAACTATCGTTGGTTGCACGCTCCGCGGTGGCCACACCGGCGGCGGGCGTGTCGGCGCCATCCCCAGCGGCTGGGCCAGTCCGGCGCTTCCGGCTCCTGAGCTCGGCTTGACGCACCGCCACTCGGCGACCTTTAGCAGGCATTAGATTACTCCTACGAGGCGGCAGCAGGGCCTCGGTCTCAAGCTGGCGCCAGCTGCCATAGAATACGCTCTGCCATGTACTATATCAGCATTCCCCAGTCACTGCGAGGGCAGGGCGAGAACGAAATCCCCCCTCGCCCCCCTTTACAAAGGGGGGTTGGTGGGATTTCTGGCGCGATTGTTTACCAACTGACGTGGATATTTTCCGCAAGGCCCAGCCTAACAGGCTGCTGACAAACCCCGCTTTTGCGAAAAGCGGAAGGATTCCCAGATACGACAATTGGGACGATCTCGGGCCATTGACCCCTTTCTCAGCGCCCTGCTAGGCCCTGGGATGGCTCTTTTCGTACTCTTTGTGGACATGGTCGTTGGTCAGGTGGGTGTAGACCTGGGTGGTGGAGATGCTGGAGTGGCCCAGCAGCTCCTGCACGTGCCGCAACGATGCCCCGTTCTGCAGCAGGTGCGTTGCAAAGCTGTGCCGCAGGGTGTGGGGCGTAATGCGCTGGCTGATCCCCGACTTCTTGGCATGGGTCTTGAGGATGTTCCAGATCCACTGGCGGGTCAGGCGCTCACCCCGGTGGTTCACAAACAGCGCCACCTGGGGCAGCTTGCCGGACCGGTTGGCCAGCATGGGCGCGCGCACCGCGTTCACGTAGCGCTTCAGGTAGTTCACCGCCCGGGGATACAGGTGCACAATGCGCTCCCGGGCGCCTTTGCCCCGGCACTTAATGTACGCTTCTTCAAAATCCACGTCCGCCAGGTTCAACCCCACCAGCTCGCTGACCCGCAGTCCGCTGGCGTACAGCAGCTCCAGGATGGTGGAGTCCCGCTGGCCCTCGGCGGTGCTGGCCAGGGCTGCCTGGTCCAGGAGCTTGGTCACCTCCTCCTCCGACAGGCACTTGGGCAGGCTGCGACCCACTCTCGGCGACCCCAACGTTTCGGTGGGGTCCTCGGTCACTCCCCCGTTCTCGGTCATGAACCCGAAAAACGACTTTAGGGACGCCACCTTGCGGGCCGTGGTGGTGTCGCGGTAGCCCTTGGTGCCCCGCAGATCGGCGATGTATTCGTTCAGCAGATGCAGGTCAACTTTGAGCCACGGGTTGGCGCCCGAGTTGCCGTTCAGCCGCCGGTGAAGGAACTCGCTGAACTGGTGGAGGTCGTTGCGGTAGGCCTCCAGCGTGTTATGCGAGAGTCCCTTCTCGACGCCCAAGTGCTGCAGGAATGAGGTAATGTGCTGATCCATAATGCCCATCCTTTTCCCCATTGTTTTCCATGGAGGAACTGTCCGTTCTTGAGTCCCGGCGGGTCTCAGACGTCAGCCCCTGCGCTCGTGTCCACTTGCAGCGGACGTTATAACGTTATGGATTGTAGCATCGCACCCGGCGCGGTTCAGGAATGAAGATGAACCAGTTATTGAACATTCTGGCAATTTGCGGGTTCCGCCTGCTTTCACCTGGGCTGCGACTTCCTGCTATGCTCATCGCGACGCCTGAAACGGCACTTTTCGCCAGGCGGGGAGGGTTCTCATGCTGGGGGAGCGCGTGGCCATTGTGGGGGCGGGTTATACGCCGCTGCGCCCCATCTCTCCCGAGGTATCCTTTCGGGAGATGATCTTTGAGGCGGCGGTGAAGGCCTACGCCGACGCCGGCATTCGCCCCCACGACGTGAGCACCTTCGTGTCCGTGGCCGAGGACTACAACGACGGCACGGCCATCACCGACGAGTACGTGCCGGACCAGTTGGGGGCCGTGCTGAAGCCGGTGCAAACCGTCTCTGGCGACGGAATTACCGGGCTGGCTTCCCTGGTCATGCAGTTGGAGACGGGCCAGCTTGACCTGGCGGTCATCGAGGGGCACAGCAAGGCCTCCAACGTGGTTCGCCCGGCCCACATTCAGGCCTTTGCATTGGATCCTATCTACGCCCGGCCTCTGGCCTTTCACCCGAACTACGTTGCGGGGCTGGAGATGCGGGCCTTCCTGGCAGCCACCGGCAACACGGAGGCCCAGGCAGCGCTGGTGGCGGCCCTGAACCGGGCCAGCGCCCTGCGCAACCCGCTGGCGGCCTATCCCGCGCGCATGACTGCCGATGACGTGCTGACCTCCCGACCCGAGGCGGAGCCGCTGAAGCGGGGTGACATCGCCGCCACGGCGGATGGCGCCATTGTGCTGGTGCTGGCGCGGGAGTCGCAGCTGGCGCGGTACAAATTAAACGGGCGCCCGGTGTTCATCAACGGCATCGGCTGGGGCCAGCACACCCCCAACATCGAGGAGCGGGACCTGCACCGGGCCATCTACGCCGAGCAGTCGGGCCGCATGGCGTACAAGATGGCGGGCATCACCAATCCGGCGTCGCAGATCGATTTCGCCGAGGTGGACGACACCTTCTCATACAAGCAGTTGCAGCATTTGGAAGCCTTGGGACTGGCGGAGACCGGCCAGGCCGGGCGGTTGCTGGAGCAGGGAGTGTTCAGTCCCGGCGGCGCGCTGCCAGTGAACGTCTCCGGCGGGCACCTGGGCTGCGGCTACACCCACGAGATGGCAGGCCTGCGCAGCGTGCTGGAGGTGGTGCTGCAGCTGCGCGGCACTGCGGGAGAGCGGCAACTGCCCGGCGTGCGAGTAGGCCTGGCCCAGTCATGGCGGGGCATCCCCACCACCAGCGGTGCCGTGGCGGTGCTGGGCCGGGAGTGAGGGGAAAGTGCCCGTCTGGCTAATCCTCGCGCTGCTGACCCTGGCCCTGTGGGGTGTTTGGGGCATCTTCCCCAAGCTGGCCACCGGCTACCTAAGCCCCACCAGTGTCATGGTGTATGAGGGCATCGGGCACATGGCGGTGGTCATCGGGGCGCTGGTGTACCTGGGCTTCCGGCCGGAGGTGCATCCCAAGGGCATCACCTTCGCAATTTTGGCCGGGCTGGTGGGCACTATAGGGTCGCTGATATTCCTGGTGGCCCTCAGCCGCGGCAAGGCGTCGGTGGTGGTGCCGCTGACCGCCATGTACCCGGTGGTGACCATCGCCCTCAGCCTGTGGCTGCTCCACGAGCCGCTGACTCTGAAGCAGGGCGCGGGAGTTGTCCTGGCGCTGCTGGCGATTCTGATGTTTTCGCTGTAACTGGTCTGAACCAGTAAGGGAGTCGCATGGGGTACAAGAACCGAGTGGCCGTGGTGGGCGCAGGCCTGACCCGCTTCATGCGCCGCGCCCTGGAAACCCCCAAGGAGCTGGCCTTTGAGGCCGCCAGCGCCGCCCTGGAGGACGCCGGCCTGACCATCGCCGACATTGACTGCGTGGTGTCGGTCAGTGCCCCCGACGCCTTCGACGGCGTGCACATGAAGGGGGAGTATTTTGCCGACGGCGCCGGCGCTTGGGGCAAGCCCTACATGCGCACCTACGTGGGCGGCGGCTCCGGCGTATTCTCCCTCATCAGCGGCTGGTACCACATCGCCAGCGGCCACTTCGACACCTGTTTGGTGGTGGCGGAGGAGAAGATGTCGGCGGCGCTGCCCCATCCCCAGGGCTGCTTCAACGCCATCTACGACCAGTTCACCGAGCGGCCCCTGGGAGTCAACCTGCTGTGGATCTTCGCCCTGGAGATGAACCGCTACATGCAGACCTACGGCATCCCCATGGAGACCTTCGCCCGCGTGGCGCAGAAGAACAAGCGCAACGGTATGGACCATCCCTCTGCCCAGCCGGGCATCGCTGGCGACTTCACCATCCAATCGATCCTGGACTCGGAGGTGATGGTCTGGCCGGTGCACCGCCAGATGGTGTCGCCCATCAGCGACGGCGCGGGGGCGATGGTGCTGACCTCGGAGAGTTTTGCCCGCCGCCTAAGCAAGCCGCCGGTGTGGATTGAGGGCGTGGGCTGGAACCTGGACACCTCGTACTGGACCGACCGGGACCTGTGCTACCCCACCTACGTGGAGAAGGCGGCCCGCATGGCTTACGAGATGGCCGGCGTGACGAACCCCCGCCGGGACATTCACGTGGCGGAGCCCTACGACCCTTTTGCCTACAAGGAGCTGCACCACCTGGAGGGGCTGTTGCTGGCGGACCGCGGCCAGGCGCCCCGGCTGGCGGAGGAAGGCTTCTGGGACCGAGATACCGAAACAGGCATCCCGGCCAGCCCTTCGGGCGGCCTGCTGGGAGTGGGCAACCCCATCGCCGCATCGGGGGTGATGAAGCTGGCGGAGATTTACTGGCAGCTTCAGGGGCAGGCCGGCGCGCGCCAGGTGCGGCGCGAGGTGCGCCGGGGCCTGGCCCAGGGCTGGGGCGACCTGATGCAGGTGGGCACCGTGGTCATCCTGGGCAAGTGAGAGGCCGTCGGATAACCACAGAGATCGCAGAGGACGCAGAGAGTTTTGATCGTTCGCCGTTCATCTCAGCGGTTTCGGAGCCTGCCTTGGGGCTATCGAAGGGTGCTCATCGGTGAGCGGTCAAATAGGAGCTAAACGCAACCGGCGGAGGCAGACAGCCCATGAAACCCTTTAGCGGCACATCCCTCACCGACCACGCCCTCACCACCGGCGAGGTGCTGCTGACCTACTGGAAGGTGAAAGCCGAGTACCAGTGGGACGCTGGACTGGCCATGAGCACCTACCTGAATGGGCTGAAGCAGGGCAAACTCCTGGGGATTCACTGCCCCCAATGCCGGCGCACCCTGATCCCGCCGCGAGTCTTCTGTGAGCTGTGCTTCCGCCCCCTGGATCAGTGGGTGGAGCTGGCGAACATCGGGAAGATTAACACCTACTCAGTATCTTATGTGAACTGGGACGCCACCCGCCGCCAGACTCCAGAAGTCCCGGCGGTGATTGAGATTGACGGCGCCAGCCCCGGCATGGGCATCCTGCACCTGATGGGGGAAGTGGGAGACACCCTGGAAGCCATCACCCGCCGCCTGAAAGTGGGCACGCCGGTGCAGGCGGTGTGGAAGCCTGATTCGGAACGAGAAGGCGCCATCACCGACATCCGGTATTTCCGCCCCATCGGGTAAGACGTCACCGCTGAGAACCCTTCGACAAACTCAGGGCAGCCTCCGAGACCGCTGAGACAATAGACAATCAATTGTAATGTAATCTCTCTGCGCCTCTGCGGTTATCGGACCAGTTCTAAGGAGCGCACACATGCTGGACAAGATACACCAGTCCCGACAAGCCCGCCAGGTCACCGGCGAGATACCCATCCATCACCGGTACACCCTGGGCGTAGCGGGCGAGCGGTTCTTCAAGGCCCTGCGAGACCGGCAGGAGCTGCTGGCGTCGCCATGCCCCCAATGCCGGGACCGCCTGCTGCCGCCCAAGCTCTACTGCGAGCGCTGCTTTGTGGAAACTACCGAGCCCTGGGAGGCCGTGGAAGGGGCAGGTTTCGTCCGCAGCTTCACCGTGCTCCACCGCTCTCTGGAGGAAGAGGCGCTGCCCCGACCCGAGGTGGTAGCCATGATCTCGTGGCCGGGGGTGCGCGGCGGGCTGATCCACCGGCTGCAAGAGGTGGAGCCACACCGGGTGACCCTGGGCATGGCGGTGTCGCCGGTGTGGGCGCCCCAGCGGGTGGGAGCAATGTCGGACATCCTTTATTTCCGCCCAGCCCAGGCGGACTAGCTTAGGTAACTGTTCAGACTTGATGAGGCAGACAATAATGCCTCCATACGTCACACCGGCGGAGGCCGGTGTCCAGATACCTGCGCGGTTGAAATGCGCCGATGGATTCCGGCGTGCGCCGGAATCACGAGCGCCTGACTGAACCGTTACTGACTTACATACCCCTTGCCAAGCCGTCGCTAACCTTCTAAACTCTCTGCGGAACTAATCCCCTGACGCCCCGACCCTCCGGGCCGGCCCAGGGGCTTCTTTGTCACCAAACGCCCCGGCATCGCCGGGACCAGGAGGATGTCTTGTACAAGACCGTTAGCCCCAAGACCTTGGAGGCCCTGGCGAAGATTGACGGCCCCAGCATCTGCAACGCCATTGAGGGCTTCAACATCCGGCCCAAGAACCAGGGGTTCATGCTGCCTGAGATTCAAGGCATATTCCGGGACATGCCGCCCGCGGTGGGCTACGCCGTCACCGGGGTGATGGCCGCCAACCAGCAGGAGGGCCACACCGTGTCCCGGGAGCAGTGGTGGGACCTGATCATGTCGGTGCCGGAGCCGCGGTTCATCGTGCTCCACGACGTGGACAACCCGCCCATCGGCGCCTACTGGGGCGAGGTGCAGGCCAACATCCACAAGGCCTTGGGCGCAGTGGGCGTAGTCACCGACGGCACGGTCCGCGACATCGACGAGGTGCGCGCCCTGGGCTTCCAGTTCTTCGCCAAGCAGATATCGGTATCCCACGCCTTCGTCCACCTGGTGGACATTGGCGCCCCGGTGACCGTGGGCGGACTTACGGTGCGCACCGGCGACCTGCTGCACGGGGATAAGCATGGCGTGACCAACATCCCCTTCGAGATTGCCGACCGCATCCCCGCCATGGTCAAGACCATCGCCGACTACGAGAAGAAGACCATTGACCTGTGCCAGGCGCCCGGTTTCACCCTGGCCAAGCTCAAGGAGATCGCCAAGATTACCCGGCCCTATTAGCCGCTGGTTGCTGGGCATCCCGAGCCGCCCTGCCCGCCAGCAAACAAAGCTGGCCTCCAGTTTATTTGGCTTTGGCCAATGGGGTTTTCCTGGTAGGATGGGCACAGGCGCTGGATCAACGGAGAAGGGAGCCCGGTGACTGGCGGGGCTTCGGGCAATGACCGGGAGCATAAATGGATTTGGAGGAATAGCCTTGTTGGTTATGTACCTAGCCTTGGTTGCCGTGGCAGCTTTGACAGGCGGTGTGGCATGAACCGAGTCTTTTTGATGGCCTTGATTTCTACGGTTGTGGCGGCGACGGCGGCCTGCGCCACGGCGGCGCCTATTCCGGCAACGAAAGCGCCTCGAGCACCTGTCGAGCCCGCAACTGCCGCAGCTCCCAATTCTCCAGCAGCGCCAGGGACGCCGGCCGCCACGGCCACGCCCAGAGCGATTCAAGGCCCTCAGGGCAACACCTACAAGCAGTGGGCCGCGGCTCCGCTCGTGACCATCAACCCCAAGTCCACATACACCGCCACCCTGCGCACCAACAAGGGCGAAATCACCATTAAACTGTTTGCCGCAGAGGCGCCCAAGACGGTAAACAACTTTGTGTTCTTGGCCCGCGACGGCTACTACGACGGCGTCATCTTCCACCGGGTGATCAAGGGCTTCATGATCCAGTCCGGCGATCCGAAGGGAGATGGCACCGGAGGTCCCGGGTACCGTTTCGCCGACGAGCCGGTGACCCGCAAGTATGATCCGGGCATCGTTGCCATGGCCAATGCCGGCCCCAACACCAACGGCAGCCAGTTCTTCATCATGCACGGCGCCAACGTGTCCCTCCCCCCCAGCTACACCATCTTCGGCAAGGTGGTGTCAGGGATGGAAACCGTGGAGAAGCTGGCCATCACTCCAGTCACCGGGCTCGAGCCGTCCACCCCCACCGAGCGTTTGGTCATCGAAAAGGTGGAGATCTCCGAGAAGGCCGCTCCCTAAGGGAACCGCAGCAGCAACAACCGGGCGCGCCAGATTGGGTTCACCTAGGCTCGACACTAAACGCCGTGCGACCGTATACTAGATACAGTCCAAATACGGGGGCCCTGGCCTTTGGCGCGAAACCGGCTGGCTGAAGCCGGCGGTGGCCGCGACGAGACGACCCCGACACATTTCAGGATCTGCCCATTGGAGTTCCAGCACCTGCTTTATGAGCGCAAAGGCGCCATTGCGTACCTCACAATGAACCGCCCAGAGAAACTCAACGCCCTTAACGCCGCCATGCTGTCTGGGTTGCGCCTGGCCCTCACCGCCGCGGAGGCGGACCCGGAGATTCGCGTGGTGCTCCTCACCGGAGCCGGCCGCGCCTTCTCCGCCGGGTTTGACCTGCACCGCGGCCCGGGGGATCCAGGCCCGCACCACATGCCCCCTGACGCCTGGCGCCAGCACCTCAAAACGTACGTTGACACCTTCCTCATGGTGTGGAACCTGAGCAAGCCGGTGATTGCCGCGGTTAACGGCTACGCCCTAGCCGGCGCCTGCGAGCTGGTGCTGGTCTGCGACATCAAGATCGCCTCGGAGCGAGCGATGCTGGGCGAGCCGAAGATCCGGGCAGGCATCGGGCCGCCCCTGCTGATCATCCCGTACAGTGTGAGCCTGGCCAAGGCCAAGGAGTTGCTGCTTACCGGAGACACCATTGATGCCCGCGAGGCGGAGCGCCTAGGGCTGGTCAACCGGGTAGTGCCCCACGACCAACTAACAGGCTGCTGAAAACCCCCGATCTTGCGGAAAAAGGGACGGACTCTCAGATACGCAAATTGGGACGATTTCGGGCCGTCGACCCCTTTTTCAGCACCCTGCTAATGGCCGAGTGTGAGCGCACCGCCCATAAGATCGCCATGCTCCCCGCTCTGGGAGTCAAAATGACCAAGCTGGCGGTGAACCAGGCGATGGAAGGCAGGGGCTTCCTGGCGTCGGTGCAGCACAACCTGGAGCTGATGACCATCTTCGACACCACCATGTCGCCGGAGCAAGAGGAGTTCAACGCCATCCGCCATCAGCAGGGGCTGCGGGCCGCCCTGGCCTGGCGGGACGCGCGTTTCAAAGATTTGTAGCGGGGCTGGTCGAAGGTTAGGAGGCACCCACATGTCTAGGGCTGAAGCCCGCCTGAAGCAACTGGGATATACCCTGCCTGAGCCGCCCCCGCCTGTCGGGAACTACCTGCCGGCGACGCGCAGTGGCAACTTGCTCTGGCTGGCCGGCGTGGGGCCACGCCGCGCCGATGGCTCCCGAATCACCGGCAAGCTGGGAGCAGACTTGACACTGGAGCAGGGCTATGAGGCCGCCCGCTGGTGCGCCCTTAACCTGCTATCCCGCATGAAAGCGGAGCTGGGCGACCTGGACCAAGTGGGGCGCATCCTGAAAGTAGTGGGCATGGTGAACAGCGCCCCGGACTTCACCCAGCAGGCCCAGGTGGTGGACGGGGCTTCCGATCTGTTTGTGGCGTTGTTCGGCGAGCGGGGACGGCACAGCCGGTCTGCGCCGGGTATGGCGGCCCTGCCCAACAACGCCGCAGTCATCGTGGAGTGCGTCGTTGAGGTGACCCAGGCCTGATTCCGTCAGCGACCTACCCGCCCTTGCGGACTTCCACCTTGGCCATGCGCTCCAGAAAATGCAGGATCGCCGAGTGGTCGTTGTCGCCCTCGCCGTCGTTCATCAGCGACCCCAGCATCTGCTGCACCAATGCTGTCACCGGCAGGGGCACGTTCAACTCCTGGGCAGTCTGCAGCACGTTTCGCAGGTCCTTCTGGTGCAGGCGGATGCGGAAGCCGGCTTTGAAGTTGCGGTTTAGCATCATGGGGGCCTTGGCCTCCATCACCGCGCTGCCCGCCAGCCCGCCGCGGATGGCGTTGAATACCCGCTCCGGGTCTACTCCAGCCTTCTCGGCCAGCACCATCGCCTCGCTCAGCGCCTCAATGTTGGCCGCCACGATAATCTGGTTGGCCAGCTTGGTGATGTTCCCAGCGCCCACGTCTCCCGTCAGCACTACGTTCTTGCCCATGACCTTGAGCAGGGGTTGGCACTGGTCAAAGACCGCCTGCTTGCCCCCCACCATGATGGCCAGGGTGGCGTTGATGGCTCCAGGCTCCCCGCCGCTCACCGGCGCGTCCAGCATCTCCACGCCCTTCTTGGCGCACTCGGCGGCAATCTTCTGGGACATGGACGGGGCAATGGAGCTCATATCTATGATGACCGACCCGCGCTTGGCGCCCGCCAGTACGCCGCGAGCGCCCAGGATGGCCCGCTCCGAGTCAGCGGAGTCGGGCAGCATGGTGATGATCCGGTCGGTAGCCGCAGCCACGTCGTAGCTGGAACCGGCGGCGCTGGCGCCATCCAGCACCAACTCCTCCACTCGGTCGCCCACCATGTCAAAAACAGTCACGGCGTAGCCAGCTTTCAGCAAGTTCTTGGCCATAGGCTTGCCCATGATCCCCAGCCCGATGAACCCAATCTTTTCGGTCATTGCCCCACTCCAAGCTAAATACTATCGCGGGAGACGGTTGGAAAACGCTAATCTGAACTCCGCACCATACTACACATTCCTTTCGCCGAGCACCAGCCCAGCTCACGATTCCAAAGTGTAGATGGCCGGGAGCTGCCGGTACCGTTGGTTCAGGTCGGTGCCGTACCCCACCAGAAACCGGTCGGGCACGGTGAACCCCAAATAGTCTACGGCCACCGGAACCCGGCGGCGATCCGGCTTGTCCAGTAGCGCGCACAGGCGCAAGGAGGTTGGGCGGCGCCAGTTCAAGTATCGCAATACGGCGCTGGTGGTGATGCCCGTGTCCACAATGTCTTCCACAACTATCACATTGCGGCCCGTCACCGCCTCCTGCGACAGACCGATGACTACCCTGGCCCGGCCCGAGCTTACCGCGCCCGAGCCATAGCTGCTCATCTGCATAAACTCGATGCTGCGCAGGGGCGTCTGCATCTGCCGCACCAGGTCCGCCAGGAACATAAAGGAGCCCCGCAAAATCCCTACCACCGTGGGGGAGCCGGCGCCGTAGTCCCGGTCCAGCTCGGCAGCCAGCCGCCGCACCGTGAGGGCAATTCCTTCCTGGGAGTGGTGGTAGACTGCGCCATATAGCTGAACTCACCCTAGCCGACGAGTTTGCCGGGCCTAATTTTCCTGGCGTGATTTGCCTGGATTGTACCACGACGAAACTGGCGCACCAACTGCGGCACGGCCGAGGGCGGCAGGCAGCTACATTGTGCCAATCCCCTAGGAGAGGGTATCATGGTGCAAGCCTTTTGACGGTTCTTCGAGATTATTCCCGCGTTGAGGTAACCATGTCCAGCCCCAAGACCGCCCTGGTGACCGGCGGCGCCGGGTTCATCGGCTCCCACCTGGTGGACCGCCTGCTGTCCCTGGGCTACCGCGTTGCGGTGGTGGACGACCTCAGCACGGGCCGCCTGCGTAACCTGAACCCCGCGGCGGTGCTCTATCTGGCCGACATCAGCCAGACCTCAATCCACGGCGTGCTCCAGCAGGAACGCCCCAGCCTGGTGTTCCACCTGGCGGCCCAAATCAGCGTCAGCTACTCGACCCGCGACCCCATCCGCGACGCCGAGTGCAACGTGCTGGGCGCGCTGCGCCTGCTGGAGGCGGCCCGCGCCTGCGGAGTTAGCAAGGTTATCTACTCGTCCACCGGCGGCGTCTTGTATGGTGAACCGGAAGTCATCCCTTGCCCAGAAACCCACCCCATTGCACCCCTGTCGCCCTACGCCACCTCCAAGTATCTCTTCGAGCAGTATCTGATGATGTACCGCCGGCTGCACGGGCTGAACTACACCATTTTGCGCTACGGCAACGTTTACGGCCCGCGCCAGGACCCCCACGGGGAAGCGGGCGTAGTTGCCATCTTCACCCAGGCCATGCTGGAGGACAAGGAGACGCACATCTTCGGAGACGGTGACCAGGAAAAGGACTTTGTCTACGTGGGCGATGTAGTGGACGCCAACATCCGGGCCATTGACCGCGGCGACGGCGACGTCTTTAATATCGGCACCGGAAGTGGCACGACGGTCAACCGGGTCTTTGACCTCTTGAAGGGCCTCACGGGCTACCCGCACTCCGCCCAGTACGGCCCTCCTCGTGCTGGCGACGTGTACCGAATTAGCCTGGAGTGCAGCAAGGCCCGCCGCCAGCTGGGGTGGACCCCCCAGACCAAGGTGGAGGAGGGCTTGCGCCACACGGTAGAATATTTCCGTAACCACTGCGATGCGACGCTGCAAAATTGAACCAACTGGCAGGAGGCGATCCGGCAAATGGAAGCTGAATACGATGCGATAATCCTGGGGGCGGGGGCCGCGGGCCTGGCCGCCGGGCTGTACACCGGGCGGGCGATGATGAAGACCCTGATTCTTGAGAGCATGGGCACCGGTGGCCAGCTTTTGATCACCGACCTAATTGAGAACTACCCCGGCTTTCCCGAGGGTGTGCACGGGCAGGCGCTGGCCAAAATGATGGAAATCCAGACCACCCGCTTCGGCCCGACAATCGAGTACGCCGAGGTGGAGGCGGTGGAAGATCTGGAGAAGAAGGTCAAAGTGGTGCGCACCTACGACAAGCGCTACACCACCAAGACCCTGATCATCGCCACCGGCGGCGCCCACAACAAGCTGGGAGCGGCCGGTGAGGACACCTTCGCCGGCAAGGGCGTCTCCTACTGCGCAGTGTGCGATGGCAACTTCTTCCGCGGTCAGGACGTGATGGTGATCGGCGGCGGCGATGCGGCCATGGACGAAGGCTATTATCTCAGCGGCATCGTCAACTCGGTCACCGTAGCCCACCGCCGGGACGAACTGCGGGCCACCAAGGTGCTGCAGGAACGGGCCTTCAAGAGCCCCAAGTTCAAGTGGCTGTGGAGCCACGTGGTGGAGGAGTTTGTGGGCAATGAGGCCCTGGAGGGCGCCCGGGTCAAGGACTTGAAGACCGGCAGGGTGTACACCTATCCCACCGCCGCCGCCTTCATCTACGTGGGCTTCCATCCCAACTCCGACTTTGTCAAAGGCATGCTGGACATGGATGCCCTGGGCCATATCCACAGCGACCTTCACATGCGCACCAAGCTGCCCGGCGTTTTTGCCTGCGGCGACGTGCGCGCCGAGTCCACCCGCCAGCTTGGTTCCGCCGTGGGCGACGGCATCACCGCGGCCCTGGCAGCTTTCCACTACCTGAGTTTGTAAGCCCGCTAGCCCGGTGGCACTACACCCTGGCGTGAGGCCTTCCGGCGATAGCTCCGCTGGAAGGCCTCGGTTTTTTGCGGGCATGGGCCTGGCCTAATTCCAACCCTGGACTGACAACCGCCCGTTGACACATCCTTAGCCCCGCCATAAACTGGCGCCGATATCACGATAGAATTGGCAGGAGGGTGCCGTGCCAAACAACGCCATCACCTGGTTTTCTATGCCCACCGCCAACTTTGACCGCGCGGTGAAGTTCTACTCCGCCATCCTGGGCGAAGCGGTGCAGGTGCAGGAGTTCATGGGCAAAAAGTTGGGTCTATTTCCCATGGACGGAGCGCCAGGTAGCGTGGGCGGCGCCTTGTTGCCACCCGACTCGGGCATGAAGGTCAGCTCCGAGGGGACGAGGGTATTCCTAAACTGCCAGGGCAAGCTGGACGCTGTGGCGGGCCGGGTGGAGCAGTCTGGCGGTAAGATCGTCCAGCCCAAGTTCTCCATTGGCGAAGACGGGCAAATCGTGATCATCCAGGACAGTGAGGGCAACACCGTGGGACTGCACAGCCACTAGCAAGCCACCCCAGGCAGATACCCTTCGGCAGAGTTTGCCCTGAGCCAAGTCGAAGGGCTCAGGGCAGGCCCCGGGCTGCCACTGCCAGTAATCTCGGCGCTCTCTGCGTACTCTGCGGTGAATCGTATTTCACAGCCGGGTCAGCTCCCGCACCAGCAGCATCAGGCTGCCCGCGGCGCTGACGGCGATGGCCGCGTACCGGAACACCGCTTCGTTCATGCGGCGCAGCAGCAGGGCCGAGGCCGCCAATCCCAGCAGCAGAGCCGGCAACAACAAGCCGATGTTGGTGATGGTGTCTCGGGTCACCAGCCCGGCCCACAAGTAGAAACCAAAGGAGGCGGCATCGGCCACCAGGAAGTAGAAGGCCAGCGAAGCCCGCATCACCGGGGTGGGCCACCCCTGAGCCATCACGTAGAAAGCCGCCAGCGGCCCGCCGATGCTCGTGGTGGTTACTGACAGGGAGGACAGAAAGCCGAAGACCGGGCCGGCAAACCGCCGCTGGGCCAGGGGCAGCCGCACGTTTAACAGGGTCAGCAGGCAGAGGGCCAGAATCACCAGGGCGATGGTCACTCGCAGCGCCGCCGAGTTCGCGCGGTCCAGGGCCAGCACCCCCAGGGGCACCGCGGCCAAGCCACCCAGGGTCATGCCGCCCACGCGCCGCAGGTCCAGCTGGCGCCGGGTCTGGAACACCACCACACAAAGCAGCAGCCCGATGAGGGTGTTGGCGATGACCACCGCTTCCCGCGCCTCCAGGAAGAGCAGCAGCACCGGGGTCACCACCAAGCCCATGCCAAAGCTGACAGTGCCCATGACGGCGGCGCCCAAGCAAACCACCACCAGGGCGATAACCAGCGTCAGGCCGGAAAGCACGGCAGTTCCCACGGCAGGCCATTGGATGGCGGCGGCGCTCTGGTCACGCCTTCACTGGCGAAACAACCCCAGCTCCACCGCCTGACGCAGCGCCGCTTCCACCTGCACCACCGGCGGGCCGTTGCGGCGCACCACCACCGCCACCTGCTGCTGGGGTGCCACGGTGAAGGCGCGCTCCCCGTCCAGCGCCACGGTGCAGTGCCGGCGGGGCAACGGCACCAGTTCATCTTCCGCCAGCCGCTGCCAGCGGGCGATGGGCACCCAGGCAATCACGCCAGGGGCAATGGGCGCCAGAACTTTAGCCGCCAGCGGAGGTCTCGGTTCACCGGAGCTGCCCGTATCTGAGCCAGCCTCCGGGCTTTCCCATTCTCCCAGGACGTAGTGCAGCCCGCCGGGATCGGTGAGGGACACCGCTGCCAGCCGCGCCCCCACGGAGGACAATCCGATGCCCGCCGGTTCCGCCCTGGTGAGGAATACTTCATGGAGCGTAGCCAGGTCCCAGATGGCCCTTGTGCCCACAAACCGCTCCCGGGATATTGCCACGTCCACCAGCGCCAGATCACGGCGCTGGCCGTCGACGTACACCTCCAGGGTTTTGGTGGCCACCACTATCCCCCGGTGCTCCAGCATCCCCTGAGCCACCAGCCCGGCAGCCAGTCCCGCCAGCGTTCCCTCCACCAAGGTGGGAAACACGTTGTTGGTGCCGGTGGAGATGGCCACCAAGGGGATTGCCGAGCACCCCTTAGCCACCGCGCGGTTGGTGCCGTCGCCGCCCAAGGTCACCAGACAACTGACACCCAGCTCGCCCATTCGCTGGGCGGCGCGAGTCGTGTCATCCTCGGAGAGGGTAACGGGCAGCTCCAGGAGCTCCAGCGCCAGAGACAAGCTGGCGTCATCCCTGGCCCGCTCCGCCAGCCGGGCGCCGTCGGGCATGGCCACCACGCGGTCAATGCCCGCAGCCTGAAGCCCCAGCAGCACCCGGCGCAGGATGTTGACCTTCTCCCAGTCGGGGACTATCCGGCCCTGGGCCACCAGACGCCGGATATCCTTGCTGGCCGCCGGGTTGGCGATTATCCCCACCAGGGCCAAGATGTGCCTCCCGGGCTAGCGTGAGCTTTAGGCGGCCGCCGTGGTGATGGTGATGTGGCCCATGTACGAGTCCTTGGTGGCCCCGTGGGTGTGCTTCTCCCCCGCCATGATATGCACTATGTCGCCTACCGCCACCTCGTGCTCCTCGTGCTCGTTGGAGACGAAGCCGTTGCCCGAGGTGATAACCAGAATCTGGTCGCTGGCGTGAACGTGGACTCCGGTGGTGGCGCCCTTGCCGAAGTTCACGATACTGCAGTTGAAGAACTTGGAGCCGCCCGCCGGGATGATGGTCTGGCGAGTGCGCTTCACCTGCCCGCCGGTCCAGCCGGTGATGGGCGTGGCGGTGGCCACTGGCTCCTGGTCGAGTTGGCTAATCCGAACAACACGCATAACGTTACCTCTCCTGACGATGCACTATAGATCCAACCAAAGCGCCGCAGCGGCGCCTTGCGGGTCAGGATACCATCTTTGCCTTGGGGAGGAAATACCTGGCAGCGGCTATTGCAAAGGGCCGCCTGTGCCACGCCCACGGTCCGATCTTCCCGGCGCGCCCAAAGTTCTGACCATCACTGAATTTTCGCCTGCGTGTGGATTCCGGCACCAAATCTTAACATAGTGGACACCCATAGGTACTATTGCTTGGGTTTGCCGAAGCAAACGATTCAGCGCGGGAGGAAACTTCGATGAAGTGGAAGTATCGGCGGCAGGCCGCAGCCGTCTGCGGTATCCTGGTGGTGGCTAGTGCGGCTCTGGTCATTGGCCTGAATCGGCCAGAAACCGCAAGCGCCGGATATTGCCTTTGGGGATGAGTCGGGTCAGGGAGTGCCCAGGGCCATCTTTGACGGCAGGACCGCCGGTCCAGCGGTAACAACCCTTCCCGCCCCGTTAAGCAGCATCTTCGTAGGCGGCGCAGCGGCGGCTTACCTGTGGGGTCTCACCCCGGTCGAAATCACACCGCCGGGCATGGTGCATGGGGTGGTTCATCTTCAGGGGCAGCCCGTCAGTCTGGGCGGGTACGTGGCAGTGGGAGAGGAGATTCACTTTCTCGATGCCGACGGCAGCTTCAGCTTCCCGTGGACCGGCGGGCCGAAGGACATTTGGATCAAGGCTCGGGGCACCTCTCGGTGGTGATTCCTCTGACGGAGGTGGCCATCGGCAGAGTGCTGACTGTCCCGGCCTTGACGCTGCCCTTTGGCGACGCCAACGGCGACGGCCGGATTGACATCCTGGATTTGAGCATGGCCGCCGCCAACTTCAGCGACATCATCAAGACAATGGCGCTGCCGCATTAACGCCCTTACCCCGACCCTCTCCCGGATGGAGAGGGGGCCGGGGGGGAACAGGGAGACTAGCAGGGTGCTGAAAAAGGGGTCGACGGCCCGAAATCGTCCCAATTGTCGTATCTGAGAGTCCGTCCATTTTTCGCAAAATCGGGGTTTTCACCAGCCTGCTAGGGCAGGGCGTCCCGCAACACCTCAACCAGGTGGCGGGCACGCTTCCCGGTACCCTGCTCAATCTGCTGCCGGCAGGAAACACCCATCACCGCCACTTCCCAGTCCGCATCCTTGGCGCGCACCGCGGGAAACAGGGCCTGCTCCCCAATGGTCATGGACACTTCAAAGTGCTCCTTCTCGAAGCCAAAAGACCCCGCCATGCCGCAGCACCCGGCGTTGACCAGCTCCACCTGATACCCCGGGGGCAGCCGCAGCGCCGCCAGGGAGCTGGCAGTGCCCACCAGGGACTTCTGATGGCAGTGGCCGTGGAACAGCACCTTCTTGGTCAGCGCCTTGAAGGGCAGCTCCAGCTCGCCGCGCTCCTTTAGCCGCACCAGGAACTCGTCGATCAAGAAGCTGTTCTGGGCCACAGCCTTGGCCTTCTCGTCCTTCACCAGCTCGGGATACTCGTCGCGGAAAGTCAGCAGGCAGCTGGGCTCGCAGCCGACGATGGGGATGCCCTGTTCGACAAACCGGTAGAGCAAGTCTACGTTGCGGCGCGCGCTGGCAGCGGCCTCTTTCAGCAGGCCCTTGGAGATCATGGGGCGGCCGCAGCAGCCGGCGTTGGCCAGCACCACCCGGTAGCCTGCCGCCTCCAGCACTTCCACCGCGGCCCGGCCAATCTCCGGGTAGTTGTAGTTCATGAAGGTGTCGTTGAACAGAGCTACTGTGCCGCGCGTGGTGCGGGCGGATTCCACCACCCGGCGCGCGTTGAACCAGCGGGGCAGGGTCTGCCGGACAAACTGCGGCAGCCTGCGCTGGGGGTGGATTCCAAGGATACTGCTGGAGACAAACTTGCCCAGGGGATTGCACGCGCCCCAGTTGGAGAAGGGGGCCAGGCTGGACCCCAGACGGCTGAAGCGGTTGATGTGGGCAAACAGCTTGGTCCGCATTGGTATGGGATTGGAGCGATAGTAGTTGCCCAGGAACTCGTACTTTAGCTTCGCCATGTCCACGCCCGACTCACACTCGGACTTGCAGGCCTTGCACTCCAGGCACAAGTCCAGCGCCTCGAATAGACGCCGGCTGGTCATGGCGCCCTCGGGCAGCCGCCCCGACAGCGCGGCCCGCAGCAGGTTGGCCCGGCCCCTGGTGGAGTGCTCCTCGTCGCGGGTCGCCATGTAGGAGGGGCACATGGTGCCTTCCAGCTTGCGGCAGGCGCCCATGCCGTTGCACATCTCCACCGCGCCGGCGAAGCTGCCGTCCAGGGAGAAGTCCAAGTGGGTGGACACGGCGGCAGCCTGGTAGCCTGGGCCGTAGCGCAGGTTCTCCGTCATGGGCGGGCAGTCGATAATCTTGCCGGGGTTCATGATGCCCTGGGGGTCAAAGGTCTTCTTCACATCGCGGAAGGCCTGGTAAATCTGCGGGCCGAACATCTTCTCGGTCCACACACCGCGGACAATGCCGTCGCCGTGCTCGCCGCTCATGGAGCCGCCGAACTCCTTTACCAGGTCGCTAATCTCGTGGCCGATGGCCACCATTTTAGCCACGCCCAAGGGGTCCTTGAGACTCACCAGGGGCCGGATATGCAGACAGCCCACGCTGGCATGACCGTAGTAGCCGGCGGTGGTGTTGTGGCTGCGCACTATCTCGTCGAAGCGGCGCACGAAGGGGCCCAGCTTCTCGGGGTCCACCGCGGGGTCTTCCACGAAGGGGATGGGCTTGGCGTCACCCTTGGTGCTCATCAGCAGGCCCAGTCCGCCCTTGCGCACGTTCCACACCGTGGCCTGGGCGGCGCGGTCCAGGATGCCCACCGCGGCGTAGCCCAGGCGCTGGCGGGCCATGTCGGCCTTGAGGGCATTCAGCTTGCTGGTCAGCTCCGCCTGAGTCTCCCCGTAGAACTCCACCACCAGGATGGCGCCGGGGTCGCCCTCGATGAACGTGAGGTTGCGGGACTGCCCCAGGGACTGGCGGCATCGGTCCAGGATCATCTTGTCCATGATCTCGATGGACGAGGGGCCGTGCTTCAGCACCACTCGGGTGGCCTCGCTGGCCTGGAAGATGTCGGCGAAGTGGAGGACCGACAGGGCGGTCATGGTGGGGCGCGGCACCAAGTTGATCTTGGCCTCAGTGACCACGCACAGGGTGCCTTCGGAACCGACCACCATGCGCGCCAGGTTGAAGGGCGCGCCGGGCGCATTTGGAAGAAAGTCGTCCAGGTTGTAGCCGCTGACCCGCCGCATGATCTTGGGGTAGCGCGCCTCGATCTCCGCCTGGTTGTCGCGGCCGATGCGGCGGATGCCCCGGTAGATGTCCGACTCCAGCCCCGCGCCGGACAGCTTGGCCTCAAGCTCCGGGCCGGTCAGGGGCCGCAGGTGGGCCTGGGCACCGTCGGCCAGCACCACCCGCAGCGCCTTGACGTGGTCCAGGGTCTTGCCGTAGATCACCGAGTGCGCGCCGCAGGTGTTGTTGCCCACGCCGCCGCCCACGCAGGCGCGGTTGGCGGTAGTGGGGTCCGGCGCGTACTGCAAGCCGTGGGCCGCCATCTGCTGGTTCAGCTGCTCCAGCACAATGCCCGGCTGCACCCGCGCCCAGTGCTCCTGCTGGTTGACCTCCAGCACCTGGTTCAGGTATTTGCTGAAGTCCACCACAATGGCGTGGTTCACCGTCTGGCCCGCCAGGCCGGTGCCGCCGCCGCGAGGCAATACCGGCACTCCGGTATCCCGGGCCAGCTCCACCACCGCCAGCACGTCTTCCACGCTGCGGGGGATTACCACGCCCACGGGCTCCATCTGGTAGATGCTGGCGTCGGTGCTGTAGAGCACGCGAGAGAAGGCGTCGAAGCGCACCTCCCCGGTGACACGCTTCCGCAGCGCCTCGGCCAGCTCCTCCCGCTCCTTGCCGCGCATTCGAGTGGACGCCGTGGTGGTCATGGGCACTCTCCGTAACCAGATGACTGACGCAGGGGTAGCTTAACTGAAACGCAAGGCAGCTTCAACCGGACGAAAATCCCCCTGTATCCCCCTTTGCGAAAGGGGGACTCGGGCGGTGGCGGCGGGGCCAGATTCCCAGCAATCAGCCAAGTTCCAGCCCGTCCACCAGCTCCTCCGCCCAGCGATGCAGCAGCTCGTCCAGGTCGGCGCCGCAGTGGGGACAGTCCAGGTCGCCGAAGCGGAAGCGGGTGCCGCAGACGGCGCACTCGCGAAACTCCGCCAGGAACAATAACACCTTCTGAATCTGCTGCTCCGTTGCCAATGCCGCCACTCCTGGTGAGTTACTGCCGGGTGGTGAGTGTATCGGAAAATCTCCCCCTAAGCCAGGGTGCAGGCAGCGCTGATGCAATTGTGGCCCGCCTAGCCCGATGGTACACTTGGGCCACGTACCCTTGGAGGTGCCCAGATGACCAGCGCCGCACCCAGGCCGGAGACCATTGACAAGCTAGCCAGCGCGGTGTATCCCTCTTTTGCCATGCTGGCGGGGATGCAGCTTGACCTGTCTACCCCTCTGAAAGACGGCCCCATGACCGCGACGCAGCTTGCTGCAGAACTGGGCGTCCGCGCCGACAAGCTCCAGCCCCTGCTCTACGCCCTGGTGGCCGCCGGGCTGCTGATGGTGAAAAGTGAGCAGTTCGCCAACACCCCGGAGGCCGGCCACTTCCTGGTCCGGGGCAAGCCAGCTTACATGGGAGGGCGGCACGAACTCTACTCCCACCAACGGCACGCGGTCCTTAAGACTTCGGAAACGCTTCGCGCCGGGTCGCCCCAGGCAAGCAGGATTATTCCGCGATGTCTCAAGACCAGTTGGAGGCATTCTCTCGGCGGATGCATCCCCGCGTCGTCGCTGTAGGCCGTGACCTGGTAGCTAGATACGATTTCTCTTCCCACCGCAATCTCCTGGATGTGGCTGGGGGCACCGGCGGCTTGGCCATAGCCGTCACCGCGGCTTGCCCTCATATCAGGGCGACAGTGGTAGACCTGCCAGATTTGACACCGGTGACTCGCCGTTTCGTAACAGAGGCGCAGGCCGCCGACCGGATTCAGGTGGTGACCGCCGACGTCGTCAGTGGGCCTGTTACGGGTTCATTTGATGTGGAGGTCATGAGCTCATTTATTCAGGTGCTCTCGGCTGCCCAGGCACGCTGCGCTATCAGGAACGTCAGTGAGGTCATCGAGCCCGGCGGCTGGCTCTATATTGTGGGCAGTGTCCTGGATAATTCGCGTCTTTCTCCCCAAGAGATAATGGGATCGAACCTGTTCTTCCTGAACCACTTTGATGAAGGTCAAGCCTGCACCGAGCAGGCGCACAGAGACTGGCTAACAGAAGCGGGCTTTGTGGACGTTAAGCGCGTTGTTCTACCAAATAAGTCCAGCATCGTGACCGCAAGGAAGCCGGGGTAACCCCAAATTGGATAGAACAGGAGGCAAGCTGTGCTAGCGTTAAAGATTGGCTTCATCGGCCTGGGACGCATGGGGCTGCCCATGTCTTACCGGCTGCTCAAGGCGGGGTTCCACCTGACGGTGCACAACCGCAGCCAGGAGAAGGTGCGGCAGATTGCGGACTCCGGCGCGCACCCGGCCAAGTCCGCCGCCCAGGTGGTCCAGCAGTGCGACGTGGTGCTGGCCTGCCTGCCGGATATCGCCACGGTGGAGGAGTTGTTCCTGGGCCGGGATGGCATCATCGCCCACGCCCGGCGCGGCCAGGTGCTGGTGGACCACAGCACAGTGGGAGTCGGCACCTCCAAAGCCTGTGCCGAAGCGGCTGAAACGAAGGGCGCCCTGTTCCTGGACGCGCCCATCAGCGGCGGCGTGGAGCGGGCGGCCAACGGCACCCTGACCATCATGGCCGGCGGCCCAGCGGAGGCCTACCAGCAGGCGCTGCCGATGTTTGAAGCCATGGGCGCCACGGTGCGGCACATCGGCCCCACGGGCACCGGCACCACAGTGAAGCTGATTAACCAGCTGCTGTGCGTGGTGCACTCCCTGGCCGCCGCGGAAGCGATGGTGCTGGGGGTCAAGTCCGGCGCCGACCCGGCGCTGGTGTTTGAGGTGGTCAACTCGGGCTGGGGGCAGAGCTTCATGCTGGGCCGCAACGCCCCAGTAATGCTGGACCGCACCTTCGACGACGCCCGCGCGCCCATCCGCACCTACCTAAAGGATTTGGGGCTGGTGCAGGAGCTGGCGCGAGGGCTTGGGGTGCCGACTCCCGCCTGCGACCTGGGGCTGCGGCAGTTCCAAGCTGCGGCGGCGGCTGGCTTCCGCGACCTGGACGTCTCGGGGATTGTGCTGCCGCTGGAGCAGCAGGCCGGCGTGGAGATCAGACGCAAGGACTAGCTGATCCATACCAAGGCTCTGCCGGGATTAGGAGATGAGGAGATGAACAAATTGCTAACCGTTATCCCCTAATCCCGGCCCGTAATGCCCGCTCACCACGAGCGGAACCCACACCCTACCCGCGAACCCGCCGCCGCCGGAGCAGCAGTGCCAGCAGGAACCCCAGGGCCGCTACCGCGACTGCTCCCTCCAGGGCGCGCCAGAACACGGGAGTGGCGCCGGGCAGTTCCGCATCGTAGGTCGCAATAACCTCAGCCGCGCCCTCGGTGCTTACAGCAGTCAGCTCCGCGCCGGGCAACGGGGGAGCAGCCCCAGAAGGCCCAGACGGGGGCGACGCCACATCTGCGAAGGGTGCCCGCGTTGCATCCGGAGCAGTCGGAGCGGCGGCTGCGGGCTGGGGCGGTTGGCCGCTTTCGGCGCTGCCGCTGGCAGGATCGGCGGACTTCATACTCCGAGCCGTGTCACCTGCCGGGCTGGGCGTGCCCTGGACCGTCAACTCCTGCGACGGCGGGGTGGCCATGAAGCTCTCCCTGCCGACAGCCGCCTGCCCCGGCGGGGATAGGATCCCCATCGCGTCGGCGGAGACCATCACCGCCAGAACCAGCCCGGCCAAGGACGCGGCGCCGGCGTAGCTCCAGTTGGGCAGCCGCAGGAACAGCGAGGCCCGCACTGCTGGCGGCGGCGGCGCGGTCCAAATAAAGCTGCGGCGCGGCGTGGCGTGCAGCGCTTGCCGCAGCATCGAAGTCACCGCCGCGAGGCTTGCCAGCTCCTGATTGCAGACGGCGCAGGCGGCCAGCGCGCGTTCAGCCCTTTGGCGGGCGAAATCGGGCAGCCGCTTATCCAGGTACTCGTTGAGTACCTGCTGGCTCAGATGCCGGTGGCGACCAAATAGGTGGAGCATTCTACCTATCCTGACGGAACTGGGAGGGCAAAAGTTCCCCGGTAGTGCGCAGGAAGTCGCGCATGCCGCTACGCCCGCGGCTAACCCGTGACTTTACGGTGCCCAGGGAGCAACTCATCGTCTGGGCCGCTTCCTCGTAGCTGAATCCCTGTACATCCACCAGCAGCAGCGCCATTTTCTGCTCCTGGGGCAGCGAGTTCAGCCCAGCATCAAGGGCTCGCCGCAGCTCGCTGCGCTGGGCGTGGTCCTCCGGGGATTCATCCTTGGAGGGGATATCGACGGCGGAGGGTGTGGGGTCGTCGGGATCGTCAGAATTAACGGGGTCCAGGGACACGGTGGGGCGCGCGCGCCGGGACCGCAACATGTCCCGGCAGTTGTTGGCCACAATGCGCATCACCCAGGCCTTCAAGTTGCCCCCCCGGAACTGGGCGAAGGCCCGGTATCCGGATACAAATCCCTCCTGCACCGCATCCTCCGCTAGGGACCAGTCGCCCAGCAGCCGCCGGGCCAGGTTGTAGGCCGGGGACTGGAAACTCTCGATGATGCAGTTGTAGCAGAAGTTGTCGCCGGCCCGGTTCTTCACCGGCAGCGGGACATGGTTGGCGCAGCTGAAGGTCTGGGGTGAGGTGGTCATGGGCCAGCGTGAGTCCTGTAGGGAGTCAAGGGCGGTCTATCCCTGGAACGACACCTTGCCGTCCAAGAGCGCCCGTGCCATCACAAACTTGTGAATCTCCGAGGTGCCGCCGCCGATGCGGGCGTGGCGCAGCAAGAGATACCAGTGGGCGATGGGCATGTCCAGGCTCTCGCCCAGGCCGCCGAACACCTGCATGATTTTGTCGATGCTGCGCCAGCCCCACTCGCCGGCGCAGTACTTGACCATGGAGGCTTCCACCCGCACGTCTTCACCCGCATCCGCCCGGGTCGCGGTCTCGCGGGTCAGGGCGCGCAGGGTCATTATGTCAATATACACGTCGGTGAGCATCCACTGGATGGCCTGCCGTTCGGAGATGGGGCGGCCGTAGGTGACGCGCTGTTTCGACCACTCGATAGCCATCTCCAGGGCGCGGCTCAGAATGCCCAGGGCCATGCCGCCGCGCAGCAGCCGGTCGTGGTGCACCAGCCACTTCTGGCCCAAGCTGAACCCCTGGCCGACCTCGCCCAGCACCTGGGTCTGGGGCACCCGCAGGTTGTCCATGTGGACAAACCACTGCATGGCGCGGGTAGGCGTGATCCAGATGCGAATCGGCTCGAAGCTGAGGCCCGGCGACGGGTTGTCCACGATGAACATGGTGATGCCGCCGTGCTGCCGCTTCTGCGGGTCGGTGACCGCCTGCACCAGCAGGAAGTCGGCGGTGGCGGCGCCGGAGATGAACATCTTGGTGCCGTTGAGCACCCAGTCGTCCCCATCCTTCACCGCACGGGTCTGCATCATGCCGCCGGGGTCGGAACCGGCCTGGGGCTCGGTCTGGCCGAAGGCGTAGTTCAGATCGCCGCGAATAGATGGGTAGAGGTACTTCTGCTCCTGCTCCGGGGTGCACGCGCCCACCATCATCAGGGGCACCGGCGAGGTAGGGAGTTGCACGATGCTCTTGTGCACCTCTTCGTCCAGCACCACGTGGCCCAAGGCGCCCATGCCGCCGCCGCCGTACTCCTGGGGCACGAAGGAGGTGTAAATCCCGGTCTGCTTGGAGATATCGGTGAGCCGCCGCCACTTCTCGGGCGACAGAGTGCCCACCACGCCCTGCACCGCCTCGGCGATGCCTCTGGGGCCGCCGTCGTCCTGCCCCTCCTGGGGCGGATGCGCCAGATACTCCGCCTCCAGGGGCACGCACTCCTCCCGGACGATCTGGCGGATGGTCTGCTTCAGGGCATCCAATTCAGGGGGCAGGCCCGTGGACATGGGAACCCTCCGGGACAAGTTTGGGCGTTGGCGTAGCGGGAACGCCGCAGCCTGCGCATTATAGCCCGTGAGGGATGAACGTGTCGAACCTGCGGGCGGCGCGCCATCTACCGAGACTTGGAGACGAAACTCCCCCCCTGGCCCCCCTTGCAAAGGGGGGGCCAGGGGGGATTTTCGCAGCTTCGACTAAGAGCTTTATGCCAGGGCCGCGCAGTTGCCACCGCCACATGGGTCTGCTAACCTTAGCCCGGCAACTGCACAGACAGAGGTAACGTTGGCCCAACGCGGGCAAGTCACCGCTTCCCTGTTTGCCACCTGCATGGTGGACCAGCTTTACCCCCAGGTGGGGGTCAGCGTGGTGCGGGTGCTGCGGCGGCTAGGGGTGACAGTCCAGTTTCCCGCCTCCCAGGTCTGCTGCGGCCAGCCCCTCTACAACGCCGGCTTCACCAAACCCGCCCGCCAGTTGGCGCGCCACACGCTGCGCAGCCTGGCCGGCAGCCAGTACGTGGTGGTGCCCTCAGGCTCCTGCGCCGCCATGCTGAAGGTGTTTTACCTCGACCTCTTCGCCCACGACCCGGCGTTGCTCCCCCCGGCCCAAGAACTGGCTTCGCGGGTCTACGAATTCTCCCAGTTCCTCACCGAAGTGCTGGGCGTGGACGACGTGGGCGCCAGCTACACCGGGAAGGCAGCCTACCACCCCAGCTGCCACCTGCTGCGGGAGCTGGGCGTGCGGGAAGGCCCCCGCCGCCTGCTGGGCAAGGTACAGGGGCTGGAGTCGGTGGAGCTGCCCCAGGCGGAGAGCTGCTGCGGCTTTGGCGGCGCATTCTCGGTGAAGTTCCCTCACATCTCCGGTGGGATGCTGGACGACAAGCTGGCGAACCTGCAGGCCTCCGGCGCCGATACCCTGGTGGCCTGCGACATGGGCTGCCTGATGCACCTGGGCGGCGCCATCGACCGCCGGAGCCTGCCCGTCAAGATACGGCATCTGGCCCAGGTGCTGGACGGGGAGGCCAAGTAGTGGCGGAGATCAAGACCAAGGACTTCCAGGCGGCCTCCCGCAGATCCATCCAGGACCCCCAACTGCGGCGCGCCCTACAGCGGGTTGGCGCCGGCTTCGACGGCGCCCGACGGGAGAACATCGCCGAGGTGACCCCCCAGGTATGGGAAGCGTGGCGGGAGCAGGCCCGCCGCATCAAGGTCCACACCTTGGAGCACCTGGACTACTACCTGGAGCTGCTGGACCAGCGGGTGACCCAGGCCGGCGGCCAGATGCACTACGCCAAGGACGCCGCCCAGGCCAACGCCATCGTGGCGCAGCTTGCCCGGAGCCGGGGGGTGCGCATCGCCACCAAGAGCAAGTCCATGGTCTCCGAGGAGCTAGGTCTTAACCACGTGCTGGAGGAAGCAGGGGTCGAGGTCTACGAGACGGATCTGGGCGAGTACATCATCCAGCTGGCCGGGGAGACGCCCTCCCACCTGGTTGCCCCAGCGCTGCACAAGACCAAGGAGCAGGTGGCCCAACTGTTGAGCCAGAAGCTGGGCGTGCCTCTGACCGACGACATTGAGACCATGGCCGCGGTGGCGCGAAACGCCCTGCGAGAGAAGTTCCTACAGTCGGACTTGGGCATCTCAGGGGCCAACTTCCTCGTCGCGGAGACCGGCACCCTGGTCATCTTCACCAACGAGGGCAATGGCCGGCTGTGCACCTCGGCGCCCAGGATGCACATCGGCATCACCGGCATGGAGAAGGTCATCCCATCGCTGCAAGACCTGGCGGTGTTCATGCGCCTGCTGCCGCGCTCGGCCACCGGCCAGCGGCTGACCAGCTACGTCACCCTGGTCACCGGCCCGCGCCGCGCCGACGACGAGGACGGCCCGGAGGAGTTCCACCTGGTCATCGTGGACAACGGCCGCTCCCGGCTGCTGGCGGACCCCGAGCTGCGGGAGGCCCTGTACTGCATCCGCTGCGGCGCCTGCCTCAACATCTGCCCGGTTTACCAGAAGGTGGGCGGCCACGCCTACGGCTGGGTCTATCCCGGCCCCATCGGCGCGGTGATAACCCCGGTGCTGGTGGGACTGGGCCAGGCCAAAGACCTGCCCTTCGCCTCCAGCCTGTGCGGAGCTTGCCGGGAGGCCTGCCCCATCAAGATTAACCTGCCCCGAATGCTGCTGCACCTCCGGCACAAGCTGGCGGAAAGCCCCAACGCCGATGAGAAGTCGTCCAGCCCCGCCGAGACTGCCGCGGCCCACGGTTATGCCGGGCTGATGGGGCGTCCCAAGCTGCTGGCCGCCGCCCGAGGACTGGGGCGGCTGGCGCAGATGCCCTTTGTCCGCGACGGCAAAATCCCCCACATTCCGCTGCCGCCCTTATCAGGGTGGACCAAGACCAAGGACCTGCCCGCACTGCCGCCCCGGTCGTTCCGCGATATTTGGGATCAGGAGCTATCCCGCCTCCCGGATAAGCAGGACTGACATGGCAGAGGCAGCTTCCTTGGGCACGCCCAAAGAGGAGTTCCTAGCCTCGGTGCGCCAGGCCCTGGGTCGCGCCGCGGTTCCGCCGCAACCGCCCTACCCGGCGCTGGCGGAAGGGCTGGATGTCCTAGAGTCGCAAACGGCAGCGATGCGGCAGCGCAACGCCGCGCAAGCAAGGGAATTGCTGCACGAGCTGGCCGCCACCGCCCAGCTGCGGGGCTGGCAAGTGTACCGGGCCGCCCGAGCCGACGACGCGGTGGAGCACGTCGTTGCAGTAGCCAAATCCCTTGGAGTCCGAAGAGCGGTCCGGTCCGACCACGACGTGTTTAATGCGCTGCCGGTGCACGCGGCCCTGCAGAAGCTGGGGCTGACGGTGACGCCGGTGGTGCGGGACCAGCAGAACTCCCGGGAGGCCCTGCGGCAGGAGATCGCCCAGGCGGAACTGGGCATGACCGGCGCGGACTACGCGGTGGCGGAGACCGGGTCGGTGGTGGTGCTGCCCTGCCGTGGCCTGAGCCGGCTGGTGTCGCTGGTGCCGCCAGTGCATCTGGCCGTGGTGCGGCCCCAAAATGTGGTGGCTACCCTGGACGACGTGCTGCTGCTGCGCCGCCTGGAGTACTATAAGCATGGCGGCGATATGGGCAGCTACCTGAACTTCATCACCGGCCCCAGCCGCACCGCCGACATTGAGCAGACCCTGGTGGTGGGGGTTCACGGCCCCAGAGAAGTCCACCTGGTGCTCCTGGATTACGATACATCTTCTCCCCTAGTGGGAGAGGCTTAAGGTTAGGGGACGACTATGCCCATGCGCGTTGGCTTTATCCAGTTCCGCAGGAAGATGCTGGAGCGGGAATTGAAGGAGATTATGGACCTGCTGCCCAACTTAGGAGTGGAGCAGGTGATCCTCACCGGTGACATGGTCACCGGTGAGTACCGCCCCGACAGTCGCATCGAGTTGATTGTGGTGCATAAGACCGAGGCAACCTTTGGCCGCCGGGCCGATTTTTTCTCCTACCACCTGGGCAGCGGCGTGGCGGTGGATACCCAGGTCTACACCCCCGAGGAGTTCGCCACTTTAAGGGATACCTTACCCGCGTTGCAGCTAGCTTGTGAGAAAGGACGCGTGATTTTCAATAATGACTGATCGCGAGACGGAAGGCGCCCGCTGGCTGCGTCAGGCGCAGCAGGACATGGATGACGCCGAGTTCCTGCGGGAGGGCGCCCGCTTCAATCTGGCGTGCTTCCTGGGGCAGCAGGCGGCGGAGAAGGCGGTGAAGGCGTTCCTCTACCACCGCGGCGCCGAAGACGTGTGGGGCCACTCCCTCTCGGACTTGTGTGAGGATGCCAAGCTCTTTGAGATGTTCTTTGACACCATCAAGAGCGAGGCCCGCCAGCTAGACAAGTATTATGAGATTACCCGCTACCCCAGCTTTCTGCCCGGCGGAATCCCCGCGGAGGCCTTTGATCGGGACGACTCCGACCGCGCCATTGAGCTGGCCGGCGTGGTGGTAGAGTTTGTGCGGGAGCGGGTGCGGTGAGGGGGGAGGCTCAACCATGAAGCGATGTCCCCGATGCGGGGGAGAACTGGAAGATTAAGAGGATTAGCCATTCGCAGCAGCATGATGGGAAAATCATCATACTGGAAAATGTGCCCGCCGAAGTCTGCCGGCAGTGCGGTGAAGTGCTCCTGCGCCCCGACACCCTGGAGCGTGTGCAGAAATTGGTATTGACGGCAGCTACACCCAAGCGCACCGCTAGAATCCCGGTATATGCCTTCGCGGAGGCGGCTTAGCAGGCTGCTGAAAAACCCCGATCTTGCGAAAAATGGACGGACTCTCAGATACGCAAATTGGGACGCTTTCGGGCCGTCGACCCCTTTTTCAGCACCCTGTTAGGTGTCGCAGGTTTCGTGAGCACGGCTTGCAATGACAAGCCATGGCCAGCCGCAAAGTACCAGGAGCAGTACATTCCAAGACCATCAAAGACGAGCGATACCGCCCGGTAGGCGAGTTGCCCGAAGGCGAGTGGCACGCCGTCAAACGCTACCTGGAATACCTTCGCAACATGGGCGACCCCTTGATACGGGCCCTGATGGAGGCCCCCTACGACGATGAACCCACCACAGCGGAAGAAGACAAGGGCGCGGCGGAAGCCTGGCAGGAGCATTTGGGGGGGGCATCTCGGCTGAAGAGTTGAAACGCGAGTTTGGTTTGTGACCTTGGCGCATCCGGCTGGTGTTTGAGACAGAAGCCCACACGATTCGCATCTACTAGATCAGCCCCGGAACCAGGCGTACCGCCGGTAGCGGGTTCGGTGTCGCCCTCCCAGTTAAGCCCTGACCGCACTCCCCAACCGCATCAGCCGTAGCGCCCGTTCGGCAGCTCCCGCCAGCAGCTCTTCCGTGCGGGACAGACTCTGCTCAAAGGTCATGGGCCGGTCGGCGATGCACATGATGCCAGCAATGCCATGCTGGTATAGCTGCTCGTAGCCCGCGCCCAGGCTGCCCGCCAGCAGGATGGTGGGCACTCCCTTGGCCTGCGCACGGCGGGCCACTCCCACCGGGGCCTTGTCGTAGATGCTGGAGTGGTCGGCGCGGCCCTCCCCGGTAATCACCAGGCTGGCCCCCTCCAGGTGCTGGTCAAAGCCCACGGCCTCGCACACCATGTCAATCCCGGACCGCAGCTCCCCGCCGGCAAAAGCCACCAGCCCGGCGCCCAAACCGCCAGCAGCGCCCGTCCGGGGCAGCGCCAACACCGAGTGGCCCAAATCTCGCTGCACCACCTTCGCGAAGTGCTGCAGCGCCGCGTCCAGCTCCGCCACCACGTCCGGCGACGCCCCTTTCTGCGGGCCGTATATCGCCGAGGCTCCCGTGGGGCCGCACAGCGGGTTGGTCACGTCGGTAACTCCCACCACCGTGGCCTGGGCCAGCCTGGAATGCTTGCTGGAGAAGTCTATGCGGCTCAGCTTGGCCAGCGCCGACCCGCCGGCGGGCAGCGGGTGCCCCTTGGCATCCAGGAATTTAAACCCCAGAGCGGCGGCCATGCCCGCGCCGCCGTCGTTGGTGGCGCTGCCCCCCAGTCCCACCAGGATGCGAGTGTACCCCCTTTCCAGGGCCTCTTTAATCAGCTCGCCGGTGCCACGGGTGGTGGCCACCCTTGGGTTGCGTTTGCGCGGCGGCAGCAGCGCCAGCCCGGAGGCGCGCGCCATCTCGATCACCGCGGTCTGGCCGTCGCGCATCACTCCCCAACTGGCCTCCACCTGCTGCCCCAGGGGCCCGGTCACCACGCTGCGGAAGGTCTGACCGCCGGTGCCCTCCACCAGGGCGTCCAGGGTGCCGTCGCCGCCGTCGGCCACCGGCACCAGCACCGTCACCGCCGTTGGCTCCACCGCCAGCACGCCGCGGGCAATGGCCTGGGCAGCCACCAGCCCGGACACACTGCCCTTGAAGCTCTGGGGAGCAATGATTATCTTCAGTCCCATGACGCCGGTATTATACACCGCGACGACGGCGGTATCCTTTTCCCACCAGCTTTGTTAAAATCGGGGCAAGCTCCAGACCGCAGGGAGGTCTATCATGCCACCCGTGCCATCCAAAGAAGAGCTGAAGCGGCGGGTATTTTCCGCCATCGACTCCCGCGCCGGCGAGATCGTTGGCGTGGCTCAGACCATCCTGAAGCACCCGGAGCCGGGGTTTCGGGAGGTCAAAACCGCCCGGCTGGTGGCGGGCAAGTTCGCCGAGATGGGCATCCCCTTCAAGGCCGGGCTGGCCCTCACCGGGGTGCGCGCCCAGTTGGTCGGCGGCAGCGCCGGGCCTACCCTCGCTCTGCTGGGCGAGCTGGACTCCCTCATCGTCAACGAGCACCCCTTCGCCGACCCGGCCACCGGCGCGGCCCACGCCTGCGGCCACCACTGCCAGATCGGCATGCTCATGGGCGCCACCATCGGCCTCATGCAGCCGGAGGTGCTCCAGTTCCTGGGCGGGCGCATTGTCCTCATGGCGGTGCCCGCGGAAGAGTACATCGAGATTGAGTACCGGGACTCTCTGCGCCAGGCGGGGAAGCTGGAGTTCCTGGGAGGCAAGCCGGAGTTGGTGAAGCTGGGGGAGTTCGACGACATTGACCTGGCGATGATGATGCACACCACCAGCTCCAAGGACGAGGGCAAGCTCTGCGTCAGCGGCACCAACAACGGCACGCTGGCCAAGAAGATTCAGTTCCTGGGCCGGGGCGCCCACGCCGGCGGCTCGCCTCACCTGGGCATCAACGCCCTCAACGCCGCCACCCTGGCATTGACAGCCATCCACTTCAACCGGGAGACCTTCCGGGATGAGGACACCATCCGGGTGCATCCCATCATCACCAAGGGCGGCGAGGCGGTCAGCGCGGTGCCCGCCGACGTGCGCATGGAGACCTTTGTGCGGGGCCGCACCATAGAGGCGATCCTGGACGCCAACAAGAAGGTGGACCGGGCGCTGCGGGCCGGCGCCATGGCCGTGGGCGCCACGGTCAAAATCCAGACCATCCCCGGCTACCTGCCCTTGAAGCAGGACAAGGCCATGAACCAGGTCTTTGAGACCAACGCCGTGACGCTGGTGGGCAAGGAGAACGTGGGCCACGTGTCCCACCGCACCGGCTCCACGGACATGGGCGACATCAGCCATCTGATGCCGGCGATCCACCCCTACGTGGGCGGGGCCACCGGGCTGGGCCACGGCGCCAACTACGTGGTGGAGGACTACACCCTGGCGGTAATCACCGCCGCCAAGGCCCTGGCCGCCACGGTGGTGGACCTGCTGGCCGATGGCGGCGCCCAGGCCGGCCGCATCATCGCCGGACATCGCCCGGAGATGACCCGCAACGAGTACCTGAAGTTCATGCGCAGTCTGGCCAAGGACGAGACGTTCCACCCGGAGTAGGCATGCTCAACCCCCAGGAGCTCAAGCAGAAGGCCTGCGCGGCCATCGAGTCCCGCAAGCAGCAGATTGTTGCCGCGGCGCGGGAGGTGCTGGCCAACCCTGAACCGGGCTTCAGCGAGACTAAAACCGCGCGGCTGGTGGCGCGCCACTTCCAGGAGATGGGCATAGCCTTCCGCCAAGATTTGGCACTAACGGGAGTCAAGGGACGCATCCCCGGCGGTGGCGGGCCGGGCCCCAGAGTGGCAATTCTGGGCGAGCTGGACTCCCTCATCGTCAACGACCATCCCCATGCCGATCAGCAAACCGGCGCGGCCCACGCCTGCGGCCACCACTGCCAGATCGGCATGATGCTTGGGGCCGCCATTGGACTCATGCAGCCGGAGGTGCTCAAGGCCCTGTCCGGAGAAATTATCCCCTTCGCCGTCCCCGCCGAGGAGTTCATCGAGGTGGAGCAGCGGCTGAAGCTGCGCGAGGCGGGCCGTGTCGAGTTCCTGGGCGGCAAGCAGGAGCTAATCCGGCTGGGGGAGTTCGACGACGTGGACCTGGCTATGATGTGCCACACCGCCAGCGACATGAATCACCACAAGTTCGCCGTGGGCGGCACCAGCAACGGGCACGTGGTGAAGTACGTCCAGTTTAAGGGGTTGGGCGCCCACGCAGGAGCCGCGCCGCACCGGGGCATCAACGCCCTCAACGCCGCCACCTTCGCTATCCAGGCCATGCACGCCAACCGGGAGACCTTCCAGGATGCGGACACGGTGCGTCTGCACGGCATCATGACCCGGGGCGGCGAGGCGGTCAGCGCCGTGCCTGCCGACGTGCGGCTGGAGTGGCGGGTGCGCTCTGGATCAACCCAGTCGGTGGCCCAGAACTCGGCGGTGGTGGACCGGTGCCTCAAGGCGGGCGCGCTGGCGGTAGGCGCTTCCGTGAAAATCACCACCATCCCCGGCTACCTGCCCATGCGTGGCAACCCCCGGCTTCAGGAGCTGTTCCTGGAGAACGCCGGGGAGCTGGTGGGCCACGGCAACACCATCACCATCCCGCCCCGGCGCAACCGCGGCGGCTCCACTGACATGGGCGACCTGAGCCAGCTGATGCCGGTGTGCCACCCCTACGTGAGCGGCGCGGTGGGATCGGGACACAGCAAGGACTACCTGATTACGGACTACGAAGCGGCGGTGGTGAACCCGGCCAAGGTCATGGCCATGGTGGTCATTGACCTGCTCTGCGAAGGCGCGGCCCAGGGCAAAGACCTGCTCGCGTCTCAGCGACCTGCCCTGCAGAAGTCCGCCTACCTGAAGTTCCAGCGGGAGCAGGCAGCGGTCATTGACTATAACGGCGGCGCCTGAACCCATGCCCCCGTAGGGGCGAAGCGTGCGTCGCTCCTACGGGAAAACCGCCGGTCTCATACCAGCATTCAGAAGCAACAACCACGCCCTCAGCATCGCCATCGTCGTTCGGCGCAGGCCGGAACCCAGAGTGGAGCTTCTGCACCCACCGTTCCCGTGAGCAGGCGAAGTGCTTGGATTCCGGCTTCCGCCGGAATGACGCAATCCCGGTCTCACGCTGCACCCGCCAGCCACATCACCGCTCCGGCGGCCAGCGGGATGGATAAGTTGTCATCCAACGGCAGCGGGAGCAGCTCCACCAGCGCGGCGACGGCAGCTCCAGCCACGAAGCCCCAATGGTACGGCAAGCCGCCTAACACCACCCCCGTACCCACGCCCAACATGCCGGCAGCCATAAAGGCCACGGTGCCCACCAGAGACTTTCCCCATAGCCGCGGTCCCGGCGCGCGCCGTCCCACCAGGGCGGCAACCGGGTCGCCTAGCGCCAGGAGCAGCAACGCCACCGCCGCCGCAGTACGGTCAAAGAGCAGCAAGGCCGCCAGCGCGCCCATCAGCATGTAAGTGGAGCCGGTGATGCGCCGGTCCTCATCCCCCTTCAGCAGCGGCGCCAGGCAACGCACCAGCAGGTGGTTCAGCCGAGTTACGCGCTGCCGGGCCAGCTCCAGCGCCACCGCAACGGCGGCCAGGGCGATCAACGACGGCAGGAGGAAAGCCTGGGGTGCTAAGTAAACAAACATCGCCAAGCAGAGTCCGGCGGCAACATGGAACAATCGCCGCCACACCGTCGCCGACACTGGAGCAGCGCGGTTGCGGCGGCCCAGCAGAGTCGCCAGGCGGGCGGCCCAGCTAGGTCTGTCGGCGGACGGAGGCTTGGTCTCTCCCACTCATTCCCTGCTTATCCAAGGATAGGCCGGGCCCGAAAAGACGGCGGTGCTGAAGTCAGGGGTGACCGCAAAGCCGGCGGTGGAGAAGTCAGTGTAGCCGGAAAAGACACTGCGGGTGAAAGAAGCCTTGCCGGAGAATGTAGCTGAGTCAAAGAGGGCGGCGCTGGAGAAGGTGGCAGCGTCGAAGGCAGCGTCGCCCCGGAAGGTAGATGGGTTGAAAAAAGTGTCTCCCGAAAAGGAGGCATGGCCGAAGTCAGCGGGGCGGTGGAAGCTGGCCGCCATGAAGTAGGCCTCACCCGCAAAAACTGCGGCGCGGAAATTGGCAACGTCGAAAAAGGGGGTGCCGTCGAAGTAGGCGCTGCCGGTAAACCTCGCGAGATCGAAAGCAGCGTTGCCCGAGAACTGCGCTGAGGAGAAGTCCGTGTAGCCGGAGAGGCTGGAGAAGTTGACGCCAGTGAAAGAAGCATCGCCGGAGAACATGGTCCAGCGGAAGGATGCGGTGCGGTGGAACATGGTGGAGTCGAAGCGTGCGGCGCCGGAGAAGGTGGCGCGGTCCAAGGCCACATTTTTCCTGAACTTATGCTGGCTAAAGTCTGCGTCCGTGGGGAAGAACACCCCCGTTAGGTCAAGCCATGGTTGCCCCGGGGAATCCTCCGCCAACTTGATACGGGCATCCAAGGCCCTGTCGAAATCAGCCAGGTTCTTGCTAGCGCTCCGGAGGTGCAGAATGCAGAGCCTGCGGTCGGCCCGCATACTTTCCGCCCGCCTGCCGTCTCCACGATAAATGGGCAGATCACAGAAAAGGATTGCTGGCTCGAAAGGGTTTTTGTACTGCCAGGAGCAGCATTGGGCAACCGGCGGTAGTCGCGTCATGGCAGCTTCAGGGACGCGGCACTTGGAGCCTATCCGACAACTCACCACCGAGCGCACAGAGACCACTTAGATTATAGACAACCAATCGTAAACTCTCTGTGTTCTCTGCGCTCTCTGTGGTTATCGGACAGGTTCTTAGCTAGAAGTCGATGCTCAGGGAGTCGCTGGCGCGCCACCGAATCTCGCGGAATTTGGTCCCAGGGGGGGCCTCAAACATCATCCAGCCGTCCACGCCGCAGTCCTTCTTCAACTCCATGGGCCCCTGGATAAACACCAGAGAGCGGCCCTCCCGGCCCGGCGGGTCGGCGGTCTCCTGCACCCGCTGGATCACGATAACTGGACGGTAGATGGTGGAAGCGAAATCGCGCAGCTCCGCGGCATCCTCATCCACGTTGACGATGACGCTGGTGGCGGTGTGGTTCTCCAGCTTGAGGTGCACCAACACCAGCTGCAGCGCCGGATCCGAGGGTATCAGCCGCCAGTGCTGCACCTTGCCCGCCTCAATCACGGGCGCCCCGGCGCCGGCAGCGGGCAACTGGCTGGCGCAGGGGGAGCCGGCAGGCAGCGTCAGGGGCGCTTGCTGGATGGTGGAGTAGCGCAGCTCCGGCGAACACTCAATGGTTACCACCACCAAGTCCAGCGTTCGGCCCCGGTGATACTGGTTCCACTTGGGTGAGGCCTCCGCGCAGGTCTTGGATGAGGCCGTGGTGCAGGCCGCCAATGTCATCATCAGAAGGCAGCCCAGCAGCGCCCAGCGGCACGATTGCAGCATCGGCATACTAGCGCCGTGGCTCTGACGGGGGAGTCGTCACTGTGGTCAATGTGGGCATTGCAGGCATTTGGCGCAACCGGACCACCAGATCCACCAGCACCTTGAGGGTGTAGTCAACTTCCTCCTGGGTGTTAGACTTGCCCAGGGTAATCCGCAGGCTGCCCCGAGCCTGCTCCGCGGTCTGCCCCAGGGCCAGCAGCACGTGGGAAGGCTCCAGCGAGCCGGAGCTGCAAGCGCTGCCACTGGATGCGGCGATGCCCGCCAAATCCAGACCCAGCAGGATTGGTTCGCCCTGCACGCCCTCGAAGGAGAAGTTGACGTTGTTGGGCAACCGCGGGGCAGGATGGCCGTTGAGATGGACGTCTGGAATCGTCTCGGTGATATAGCGAATTATGTGGTCTCGCAGCCCAGCGCAATGGGCGCTGGTTTCCTCCCGGCTCCCGTCGGCCAGCTCCAGGGCGGTGGCCAGCCCCACAATGCCGGGGATGTTTTCGGTGCCGGAGCGCCGCTCCCGCTCCTGGCCGCCCCCGATTAGCAGCGGCAGGAAGGGCGTGCCCCGCCGGATGTAAAGCACCCCGGTGCCCTTGGGGCCGTAGAACTTGTGGCCGGACAGGCTGAGCATATCAACCCCAAGCTGCCGCACGTTCAGGTCCAGGAACCCGGCAGCCTGCACCGCGTCGGTGTGGAACACGATGGTGCGTTCCAGCTCCTGGGCGCGCTGCTTAACGGCTTTGGCAATATCGACGATGGGGTTGATGGCGCCAATCTCGTTGTTGGCGTACATGATGGTGACCAGAGTAGTGCGGTCGGTAATGGCCTGGTAGACCGCCTCTGGGTGGACCATGCCGAAGCGGTCCACCGGCAGGTAGGTCACTTCGTAGCCCAGGTTCTCCAGATACTGGCAGGTGTGCAGCACCGCGTGGTGTTCCACGCTGGTGGTGATGACGTGGTTGCCAGTCTCGTGCAGGGCGGTGGCGGCGCCGTGGATCGCCGCATTGTCCGACTCGGTGCCGCCGCTGGTGAACACCACCTCGCTGGTGCGGCAGTGCAAAACTTTGGCCACCCGCTCTCTGGCGTCATCCAGGGCGCGGCGGGCGGCCTGTCCCACGGCATGGACGCTGGAGGGGTTGCCATAGAAGTGGATAAAGTAAGGCAGCATGGCTTCCAACACCACCGGATCGGTAGGAGTGGTGCCCGCATGATCCAAGTAGACCATCCCCGGTTCCGGCATGGCGGCGTCCTCTCTGGCGCTGGGACTCCCCTCACCACTGGCAATCGAGACTATTGTAGCACAAGGTTTCCCAGCGTCCCAAATAGAGGTCAGGGCTGATTTCCCCTGCCTCGCTCCAGCCAGCGTTGCAGGTCCGCCCGGCTTAATATCCCCAGCAGCAGATCCCCCTGCAGTATCGCCAAGCGGTCCAACTTTTCCGTTTCCAACCGCTCCAGGGCGTTGAACACCGGCTCCTCCGCATCAATCCGGGGCAGGTCCGACAGGGACAACATGACCTGCGACAGCGGAGTGGCGCCCCAGTCCGCTTGTGGGATGCGGGCCATGCCGCGGCGAGTGACGATGCCCTGCACTCGTCCGTCCACCAGCACCGCAAGGAAATCCTCCAGGCCGGACAGCGCCTGGGCCACCTGCGGCGAGCTTAAGAGCATCTCTCCCGGCAGCGCCTGCCAGCTGGTCCGCATGACGTCGGACACGCGATGGGACTTGAACTGCTCCCGTGCCCGCTCCTGCCGGTAGGTGGAGGTAGCCGCGGAGACCAAAAACCAGCCGACGAGGGCCATCCACGCGCCCTGGAACCCGTTATCCGGCCCAAGGAACAGCCAGGCCACGCCACCCGCCACCATCAGCCCGCCCACCCCTTGGCCGGCCCGCGCCGCCACCTGGGTGCCTCGCCAGTAGCTGCCGGTGACGCCCCACACTGCCGACCGCAACACGCGGCCGCCGTCCAGGGGGAAGCCGGGCAGCATGTTGAAGGCCGCCAGACTGATGTTGATGCTGAACAGCGCGAAGGTCACCGCGACCAGGGAGTCGCTGGTCGCGGGCGCCAGTTTATGGAGGACAAAAAAGACCAGCGCCAGCACCACGCTGCTCAGAGGGCCGACTACCGCCACTAGAAACTCGGTCAGCGGGCGGCGGGCCTCCTGGGCCAGTTGCGAGACTCCGCCGAAGATAAACAGCGTGATGCCTCGTACCGGAATGCCCATGCGCACCGCCACCACGCTGTGGGACAGCTCGTGGGCCAGCACCGAAAGGAAGAACAGGACTGTGGTGATGCCGGCAATGCCCCACTGTTGCAGCGACGACCACCGGGGATACGTCTCGCCGAACTGGCTGCCCAGCAGGTAGGTGAACAGCAGGAACGCCAATATCCAGCTATAGTTGATGCTGATGGGGATGCCCAGCACCCTGCCGAGGTTTATTGAGCCACCCATGCTACACCCCCTTCCTGACGTGAGTACCCGGCCATCCAGCATGAACTAGCAGTGCCGGAGTTGAAACACCGGGGACGAAATCCCCCCAACCTCCCTTTGCAAAGATGCGTGATGCTAGTCGCCAGACATCCGAAGCTGACACGTGTCATTCTGAGCCGCAACGAAGAATCTAAAGTAGTGGGCAAAGCAACACCCCAGATTCCTTAGATTCTTCGCCTTCGCTACGGCTACGGCTCAGAATGCCAGTATCGCAGCTATTCGATTCCCCCTAGCAGGGTGCTGAAAAAGGGGTCGACGGCCCGAAATCGTCCCAATTGTCGTATCTGAGAGTCCGTCCCTTTTTCGCACAATCGGGGTTTTTAAGCAGGCTGCTAGACTCCGAAGGTCTGACTAGCATCACGCATTTTTGCACAGGGGGGTTGGGGGATTTTGGTCCCACGTGCATTTCAGACCAGTTTAGATACTCATAAACACTATAGTAAGAAGTAACCGTCCCGGCGCTAGCTGCCGTGGGCCCGGTCCCGCACCAGGGTGCAGTAGGCCACCAGCTTGTAAACCAGCTTGGCGGCAATGTAGGAGCAGGCCGCCGGCCCTTCCTTGGGGGACAGCTCGTTAACGTCGAAGCCTACGATGTGCCGCTCCTGAGCCACCGCCCGCAGCAGGTTGTTAATCTGCTGCCAGCTCATGCCCCCAGGCTCCGGGGTGCCCACCGCGGACATGAAGGAGGGGTCCAGCACATCCAAATCCACGCTGAGGTAGACCTCCGGAGAGAGCGCCGCCACCACCTGCCGGATGAAGGCTTGCTCGTCGCCGCCGACGGGAGGCCAGAAGAAGGCGGGGATGGCGTTGGCCCGAATGTAGTCGCGCTCCTCCTGGCACATGCTGCGCAGGCCCGCCAGCACCAAGGGGCATTTTTCGTGAATGCGCCGCGCGCCCGAGGCGTGGCTGTAAGGGGTGCCCAAATACTGGTCGCGCAGGTCGGCGTGGGCATCCAAGTACAGCACCGACATTTCCGGGTGGCGGGCCAAATGGGCCTGGCTGGCGCCGATGCACACCGAGTGCTCCCCGCCCAGCACTCCCACCACCTTGCCTTGCGCCAGGAAACTCCCCACCGCCTCGCGAATCCGCGCCACCATGACGCCAGGGTAGCCCACGTGAGGCTCCAGCAGCGGCGCGGTGTAGATTCCCACCTCAGATAAGTCCAGGTCCAATTCCCAGTCGAAGTCTTCCAGCGCGGAAGAGGCTTCAATGATGGCCTCCGGCCCGTACCGTGCGCCGGTGCGGAAGGAGGTAGTACTGTCGTAGGGCACCGGGAGCAGAACTACCCGGGAGCTCTCCAGGGCGCTCTGTTCCTCAGGCAGGGCCAGGAAATTGCGGGGAACCCAGGGCAGGTCGCGCGACGGCGACTCAGCCATGGGGCTGGCTGGATCCCGCACGCAGCAGGGTAGTGCGCTGGGACTGCGTTTCTTCCATCCCCTGGCGGCGGTCCAGCCACTCCAGCCCGCGCTCCAGCACCCAGGTCTTGACCTCGGTAAGGTCAAACAGGGCCTTGGCGTCGGCCAGGGCGCGGTCGCAGTCAAAAGACTTGCAGGAGAAAATATCGATGTTCACATATTTACGGTATGGGAAGGTGTGGATGCTGATGTGGCTTTCGGCAATAATTACAAAGCCGGAGACGCCATCATCCTCCTCTTTGGGGCCGTTGTACTCCAACACCTTCGGCTCAGTGATGCGGGTCATGCCCAAATTGTCCGGGTAGCTAGTCAAAAACTCCCGGACCAGTTCCGGGTCCCACATTTTGCCCAGATTTCCGCCGAATCCGTCGATCACCAGGTGCATTCCGCCTCCTGTAGTCCTCTGGTTGCCTCGGCTTACGGGCCGAAAACTGCTTGGCAAAACCAGGGTTATAGAATATCATCACTCATGGCGCGAAACAACCCGCTGTGCTCCGGCACGGCCGCAGGCTAAGGTAATGGCGACTGAATACCGGGAATACGGGGCAAGCACCAACCCGCCCGCAATGATCCAGGTCCGGGACCTGACCCACTACTACGGCCCCCGTCCTGCCATTGAGGGCGTCAGTTTTGACGTGCAGAAGGGCGAGGTCTTGGGCTTCTTGGGTCCCAACGGCGCGGGCAAGACCACCACCATGCGCATCCTCACCGGCTTCATGCCCCCCACCCAGGGCAAGGTCACAATAGCGGGCTTTGACGTGGTGGAGCAGTCCCTGGAGGTCCGGAAGCGGGTGGGCTACCTGCCGGAGACGGTTCCACTGTACACCGAAATGACCGTCACCGGCTACCTCAAGTACATGGGCAGCCTGCGGGGCGTGGCCCCCAAGCGGTTGCCCGTGCGCATCGGCGAAGTCATTGAGCTCTGCCGGCTGGGAGACTACCGCAAGACCATCATCGGCAAACTGTCCAAGGGATTCCGCCAGCGGGTGGGCATAGCCCAGGCCATCCTGCACGAGCCGGAGGTGCTGGTGCTGGACGAGCCCACTATTGGTATTGATCCTATCCAAGTCGTGGAAACCCGGCGGCTGATCCAGGACCTGGGGCGTGAGCAGACGGTGGTGCTCAGCAGCCACATCCTGCCGGAGGTCAGCATGCTCTGCCAGCGGGTGCTAATCATCCACCAGGGCCACATTGTGGCGGAGGACACCCCCCAGCGCTTGGCCCAGAGCCTTCAGGGGGTGGAGCGCATTGAGCTGGAGGTGCGCGGCCCCATAGCGCCGGTGACCGCCGCGCTGCGTCGGATCAACGGCGTAACTGAGGTGACGGCGACCCCGGGCCGGAATCGCCACACCTTCGTGGTTCAGGCCCGCCACGGCCAGGACCTGCGAGACGAAATCTCCAAAGCAATCATTGACGGAGGCTGGGGTCTGTTAAGTATGCAAATGTCCACCATGAGCCTGGAGGATATCTTCCTGCGACTCACCACCAAAGAGGAGTTGTAACCATGCGCCGAATCCAGGCAGTGGCCTGGAAAGAAATACAAGTCTACTTCAGCAGCCCCATGGCTTACATCGTAGGGTTGATCTTCCTGGGGCTGACCGGCTTCTTCTTCGTGCGCGACCTGGGCGACCCCTTCCCGGAAGCCTCTTTGGAAAGCTTCTTCCAGGGCGCCACGCTAATTCTCATCCTGCTGGCGCCCACTCTCACCATGCGTTTGCTGGCGGAGGAGCGCAAGCTGGGCACGGTGGAGTTGCTGCTCACCGCGCCGGTGCGAGACTGGGAGGTGGTGGCGGGCAAGTACCTGTCCGTCCTGGTAATCCTGCTGGCTATGATGGCCATGACCGGCTACTACGTACTCCTCCTGTTTGTCTTCGCCGACCCCGACCCGGGGCCGGTGTACGCTGGATATCTGGGGCTATTCCTCTACGGCGCAGCGGCGCTGGCCATAGGATTACTCACCTCCGCCCTCACCAGCAACCAGATTGTCTCCGCGGTGGTGGCCATGGGCATCCTGCTGGTGCTCTACTTCACCGACTTCGCCGCCGGGGCAGTCAAGAACACCTTGGGCTCCAGGATCATTGCCGAGATAAGCACCAAGGCCCACTTCGACGACTTTGCCCTGGGCGTGATTGACACCAAGCACGTTGTCTACTTCATCTGCCTCACAGCCATCTTTCTGTTCCTGACGGTGCGCGCCCTGGAAGCGCACCGCTGGAAATAAGCAGGACATGATATGAGCACTCAGTCCACTGGCCAGCCGGACTGGCGCCGGCAGCCGGGAGTACGCCGCAGCGGCGGGCGTCGCGGGCGGCAGGAACCGCAGGAAGCTGCCCAGCCGGCGCCCGAATCCTCCGAGCCGCCCGGCGCAGGTCAGTCCCCGGAACCTCAGGAACCGGAAGTGGTAGTATCCCGCACCCTGTTCAGCTTCTTAGAGCCGGGGCTGAATGCCATTGCCTCCTTCGGACTGCCCCTGGTCATGGCCGGGGTCATTGCCCTGGTGGCGGGCACCTGCCTGGTGGCCTTTGTCCCCTCAATGCGGCCTTACGGGTGGCTAATCGTCTTCCTGGGCCTGTTCCTGGTGCTGCTGATTGGGCTAGTTTCCCTCAGCTCCCTGCTCTCCGCCTTCCTCAGCCGCACCGGGCGGTACGGGGTTAACTCCCTTGTCATGGTGGCGGCCTTCCTGGGAATCGTGCTCGTCGCGGGCTGGATATCCTTTGAGAACCACCTGCGGCTGGACGTGACGGCCAACCAACAGTTCAGCCTGGCCAACAACACGCGAAAGCTGCTGGACGAGCTGGACCAGCCCATCAAGGCCACCGCCTTCTACGTGACCGAGTTCCAGGACCATCAGGAGGTGCTAATCCGCCGCCAGCAGGTGGAGCAGACCCTGCGGGAGTTCAAGGTGCGCTCCAGCCGGTTCACCTACGAATTCAAGGACCCCGACCTAGAGCCGGAGATCGCCCGCCAGTACGGCATTACTCAGTACGAGTCGGTGGTGGTGGAAGGACTGGACTCCAAGATCGTGGACATAGTCACACCCACCAACGCCGGCTACAGCCAGTTGGAGCAAGACCTGTACACCAGCATTCTGGTGGCCACCGGACGGGAGCGGAAGAAGATTTACTTCCTCAGCGGGCACGCCGAGCGCACCACCTTCAGCTCCATCGGCGACGGCTACAGTTCCCTGGCCAACAGTCTGGAACGGGACAACTATGAAGTTAAGATTCTTTCCTGGGACCCCACCGAAGATGGGGTGACGGTCCCCGACGATGCCGCGCTGCTGGTAATTGCCGGCCCCACCGCGGCGCTGCCTCAGGCCCACGCCCAGGTGCTGGACCTGTACCTGCAGGGCCGCAACCCCAACGGCGTCGCCCGCCGTGAGGGAGGCCGGATGATCTTCCTGGCGGAGCCGGATACCCAAGCATCCTTCCGCGAGCTGCTGGCCCGCTGGGGCGTGGCGGTGGCTTCGGGGTACATCCGGGACCTGGATCGTTCCGTACCGGAGAACCCGCAGACCTTGCGGCTCCAGGTGTACAACCCGACCGCGCCGCCGGAGATCATCGTCCCCAAGGGACAAGAGCTTCAAACCACCTTCATGGCCGGAGCGACGTCGCTGCAACTGGTGGACGACGGTCTGCGGCTGCCCACACCTTTGGCGATCACCTCGGCCAACAGCTATCTGATTAGCGACGTTAATCGCGCTGACCCGATTACCGAGGGCGCTCAAGCGGACCGCAAGGGGCCCTTTGTCCCCGCCGCCCTAATCGAGGCGGTGCGCCCAGTGGGTGAGGCGCCGCCGGCGTCGCCTCAATCCCTCACCGAGTCGGAGATTGCCAAACTGGTAGTGTTCGGCGATGCCGACTTCGTGTCCAACGCCTTCTTCAATCGCGGCAGTGGCGCCGACCTGTTCCAGAACTCCGCCAACTACCTCCTAGGCGACTACTCCCTGGTGTCCATCCGGCCCAAGGCCCTGGACTTCCGGGAGTTTAACCTGGACAACAATGAGCACAACTTTGTGCGCTTCTCCTCCTGGTTCTTCCTGCCCGGCCTCATGGGCCTGGCGGCGGCCCTGGTCTGGTGGGTGCGCCGTTAAGCGGCGGGAGGGAATGCAGGCATGAACGTTCGCCTCTCAATCCTGCTGGTGGCGGTGCTGATCTTCTTCGGCGGCACCTTCCTGGTGGTGAAGCTGACCCGCGCCCCCGACAAGACCACCGAAAGACAGTGGATGTACAAGGTAGACGAGGACGACGTGATTCACATCAGCGTGAGCCACGCCGGCCAGACGGTGAGCTACGACAAGAAACCCGGCAGCGAGCAGTGGTTCATTGCCGGCGATCCCCCGGCGCCGGTGGTGCAGGCAAGGTGGAGCGCCACACCGCTGCTGCTCAGCGGGCCGCAGGTGAGCCGGGTGCTGGCCGCCAGTTTCCAGAATCCCGCTGCATACGGCCTGGAGCCACCCGACAGTCGCGTGATTGTCAGCGTGCGAGGCGGGCTGACGTACGAGTTTCACATGGGCAGCCCCACTCCCGACGGGCAGAACCAGTACGCGCGCCTGGTGGGCGACCCGGAGTTGTTCACCGTGCCGGAAATCTGGGCGCGGGTGATCAACGAGCTGGCCACCAAGCCGCCGCGCCCGCCAGCCGAAGGGGAACCCGCCCCGGCAAAGATCTAGAGCGCGGCACAAAATCCCCCCTGCCCCATTTGCAAAAGGGGGACAGGGGGGATTTCACATCACAAGGAGGCCCAACATGAAGGGCGAGATTCTTTCCGTCGGCACTGAGCTGTTGATGGGCGAGCTGGCGGACACCAACGGCTCCTGGGTTGCCGCCCGGCTGCCCGCCCTAGGCATCCAGCTCCAGTACGTCACCATCGTCGGCGACAACCTGGACATGCTGGCCGACGCCTTCTCGCGAGGCTTGCAGCGGTCCGACATCATCTTCACCACCGGCGGGCTGGGGCCCACCCAGGACGACCTGACCCGCGAGGGGGTGGCCAAAGCCGTGGGGGAGACCCCAGTGGTGCAGCAGGAAGTGGTGCGGGACCTGGAGCGATATTTCCAGGGCCGGGGCACCGCCATGCCCGCCACCAACATCAAGCAGGCGTATCTAATCCCCTCGGCGCGGTTCATCCCCAACCCCAACGGCACCGCGCCCGGCTGGTGGACCCAGCGCAACGGCAAAATCATCGTCAACATGCCGGGACCGCCGGGGGAAATGCACCCCATGTTTGAGGACCAGGTTGCGCCCAAGCTGCGGGAGATTGTGAAGGACGAGGTGACCATCACCCGCAACATCAAAACCATTGGCCTGGGCGAAGGTGCGGTGGACGAGACGGTGTCCGAGTTCTTTGGCAAGGAAAACCCGTACCTGGGTATCTACGCCAAGCAGGACGGCGTTCACCTGCGCATCATCGCCCGCGCCAAGGACGCCGCGGCGGCGCAGAAGCTGATCCAGCCGGTGGAGCAGGCCATTGTCTCCCGCCTGGCGCCCTACGTGTGGGGCTACGACGAGGAGACGCCGGAGCAGGCGGTGGGCCAGGCACTCGTGCAGCGGGGGCTGACCCTGGCCACCATGGAGTCGGTGAGCGGCGGCTACCTGGTCAACAGCATTACGGAAGTGCCCGACTGCGCCAGTTTTTTCAAGGGCGGCGTGGTGGCAGTGGATGATGGGCTGAAGATTGCCAACGGCGTGCCCGCGGAGGTTATCCAGAAGCACGGCGCGGTGAGCCAGCAGGCGGCCACCGCCATGGCCCAAGCCATTCGCCGCACCCTGGGGGCCGACTTTGGCATCGGCGTGGTGGGCATGGTAGGGTCTAGGTCTGACGGAGGGAGGCAAGTAGGGCTGGCCTACCTTGCCATCGCGGCCCAGGGACAGGTGAAGGAGATGGAGCTGCGCATCCCGCCGCGCCGGGCGGTAATGAAGCGCCGCCTGGCCAACACCGCGCTGATTGAGCTGAAGCGGATGATTAACGCGCTGTGAACCCACACGCCAAATTCGCCGTCTGCATCACCGATGCAGAACCTGACCTGGAGAGGCTCAAGTTTTACCGGGTCTTGCCAGATGCCTCGGCAGCCGCCGACGATTATCTCAGAGTTATGGATGAATCCGGCGAGGACTACTTGTATCCCGCCAGCTACTTTGTGCTGATGGAGTTGCACCAGGCTGCTGAGAGCGCCCTACTCAGCGCGTTCTAATCAGCTTCCCTGCCGCTTGCCCAGCCTCGGAATGAACCTCGGCACCTCCCGGCAGTACTCCTCGTACTCCGCGCCGAAGCGCTGGCGCAGCTCCCGCTCCTCAAACAGCACGGTCACGTACACGCCGGGAATCCACAGCAGCCACGCCAGGTACACCGCCGGGTAGTTGGCCACCAGCGCCTAGCCCAGCAGGGCCAGCAGGTACCTGGGGTGGCGCACGCGGGCGTACAGGCCGGTGCGCACCAGCCCCTGAGTATCGGGCGTTTTCGCCAGCTCCGGCAGCCCCCACAACTGCAGTATGCTGAAGGTGCGGAGGTGCAACACCCTAAGCCAGATGGATACACCCAGGCAGATCACCCCCAGGGCCACCACCACCCAGTTGGTGCCCAGGTCACCCCGCAGCAGCAGGTCCCGGACTTGGTACAGTCCAAAAGCCGCCAGGGCCAGTCCACCCCACATCACGATTATGGTGACCGCAGTGCCAACCCGCCGCCAGAAGCCGATGAAGCCGTGGACGATGGGCCAGTAGAACAGCGTGGAGGGCAAGAGGATGACGAACAGGAGGGCGAGGATGTAGCGGAGGGTGTCCACACTTCAAATCGACAGGCGCGGGGAGAGAGGTCACGCTTAGGTCGGCCTGGGTTTCTTGGCCTTTAGCTCACGCTGGTAATGCCAAATGGAATTGTCTAGCTGTTTGGGCAAGATACGAAGTTCTATCGCGACATCTCGAAGAATATCCTCCGCTTCCACAGCTGAGGTGCGGCGAGATAATATCTTCTCTGGAAATCTTCGGATGTGTCTGTCCGCTTTGACCAGATTGGCATTTCCCGCGAGCATTGCTAGATACTTAATGGTGATGATCCCAAGGCCTTTAATGCCCCAAATCACCCTTGGATTGATCCAGGTCAACATTTGTCGCCCATGATTCCAATGCAGCCTTTGTGTTGCATGCGGGTGAACGCCCGAGAAGCCAACGTGCCAATTCGAAAGCAATCTCTGCTTTCAATCTATCTACCGACGGCGACTTTGAAT
>SHYG01000069.1 GCA_009692925.1 Dehalococcoidia bacterium | reverse complement strand
CAGGAGCTGAGACCATGACGCAGCGCAACAAACCCGCGGCAAGAGCCACCGGCGGCGCCCGCAACTCGGAGGTGGAAAAGGAGCTGGAGCGCACCACGCAAATCCGCGGATTTCGCTACGGGCTGCACGACTTCGTCGCCGCCATTGGCGGAGTCGAGGCGCTGAAGCGCCACAACGACAACACCCAGGGCCATTACCTTAAAGACGCCAAGATTGACCGCAAGACTAAGGAGCTGCTTATCGTAGTCGCCTGCATGGCAAGTCATGACCTGGTATCCCACATGCAGCTTCATATGCACGCGGCGCACAAGGCCGGCGCCTCTCCGGAAGAGATCATGGAGGCCATCAACCTGGTGGGGGATTGGACCGGCAACGTTGCCAAAATCAAGGCCCTGGAGGCCTGGCGCGCCACCTTCCGGCCGGACATCCCCACCATTGACCGCGTAGTGGAGCTGCGCTAAGGCAGCCAGGAGACGATCAATAGTTCCTGGGCTGGAATACCCCGGCGGGCCACGCCCGCCACACTCTGGGGAGTCGGGCTACCTCATCTGGAGAACGGAGCCGGCGCAGGGTCTTGATTCCCCACAGGCGCAAGACTAGAATAGAGTTTTGGTCGCCTATACCGGCAATAAACTCAGGAGGGTAGGTGGTTGAATGTACTAGGTGTTCACCTACTGTTGGAGCTGAAGGAATGCAATCCTAAGCTTCTGGATGACCTAGACTATATCCGCACGGCAATGCTGCAGGCTGCCCATGACCTGGGCGTCCATGTGGTCGGCGAGTCGTTCCATCGGTTCAGCCCCCAGGGCGTGACCGGCATACTGTCCATCGCCGAATCCCACATCTCCATCCACACGTGGCCGGAGTACGGGTACGCCGCGGCGGACATCTTTACCTGCGGGTCGGCGCTGAAGCCGGCCAAGGCCGCGCAAATGCTGGCCGAACTGCTGGAGTCCAAGAGCCCGGACGTCACCGAGATCCGTCGCGGGATGCTCCCTTTGGTGGCAGCGCGCTAGCCCAAGCAACAGCGGAGTTTATGGACTTACCTGGCAAATGGCTCCTGGAAACCGTCTACCCTGACCTGGCGGTGATGTTGCGGGTGCAGCGGGTGCTGTACTCTGGCAAGACCGCCTACCAGAACGTGGAAGTCCTGGAGTCGGACCTGTTTGGTCGTAGCTTGGTACTGGACGGCAAGACCCAGTCCACCGAGCGGGACGAACACATCTATCACGAGGCCCTGGTACATCCCGCCATGCTGATGCACCCGGACCCGCAGGCCGTGTTTATCGGCGGCGGCGGCGAGGGCGCAACGTTGCGGGAAGTGCTGGCCCACCGGTCGGTGCGCCATGCAACAATGCTGGACCTGGATCCGGAGGTGGTGGCCCTTTGCCGCCAGCACCTGCCGAAGCACCACCAGGGGAGCTTTGACGACCCGCGCTTGGAGCTGCTGCATGAAGATGCCCGCGGCTACCTGGCCAACTGCCGCCAGAAGTTCGACGTGATGGTCCTGGACTTGGTGGACCCCCTGGAAGGGGGCCCCGCTTACATGCTCTACACCCAGGAGTTCTATCGTCTGGCCCAGGCCAAGCTGAACCCGGGCGGCATCCTGGTCACCCAGTCCGGCCCCGCGGGGCTGGTCGGCCATGAGGAGTGCTTCACCATCATTCACCGCACCCTGGCCAGCGTGTTCCGCCACACCACCTCATGCCAGGCCCACGTGCCGGCCTTCCAAACCCTTTGGGGCTTCAACCTGGCTTCCGACGCGCCACTGCCCCGGCTTACCCCGGCGCAGGTGGACCAGCTGACCACCCAGCGCATCGCCCGCACCCTGCGGTTCTACGACGGCGAGAGCCACACCAACATGTTTGCCCTGCCCAAGTTCCTGCGCCAGGGCCTGCATGCCACGGGCCGCACCAGCCGCGACGCCGACCCGGTCTTCTCCTTCTAGTTCTCTCCCTGCACTAATCCCGTAACCCATCTCAGGGTCCTCTGTGCTCTCTGTGGTGAACCGTCCTCCTACAACGCCGCCTCCGCCAGCCGCGGGAACCGCGCCAGGGGCAGCGCCTCGCCGGTGGCCTCAAAGTGCTCCGCCAGTTCCCTGATGCCATCGGGCACTGGGCGCGCCGTGGCCGACGCGGGGTCGAATCCGGCGTATACCGCACGGCCCGCCGCCAGCAGCCGGTCTCCAGACTGACCCAGGGGCGGGCCGTAAATCGCCAGCTCCAGGGTGAAGCTGCTGCGGCCAACCCGAGCCACCCGCAGGTACAGCTCCAGCAGGTCGTCCAGCCGGGCCGGAGCCTTGAACTCCAGGTCAACCTTCACCATCGCACTTTCAAAGTGCCCGCTGCGGGCCAGGGCGTAGATGCTGAACCCCAGGTTGCGGAAGTACTCGGCGTGGGCCACCTCCAGGTAGTTCATGAAGGCGCCATTGAAGGCGATGCCCTGGGGGTCGCACTCGTTCCAGCGCACCCGCACCTGGGTGTGGAAGCGAAAGTCCGTCCTGGACAGGCGGGGAGCCGAAATCCCCCCAACCCCCCTTTGCGAAAGGGGGGCAGACGGGGATTCCTGCCCCAGCGAGTTCAGATAAACCAGGTCTTCCTCTGGCAGCGCGGCCTTGGCTAGCAGGTCGGGGCGCTGGGAAAGGGTGCGGCGCAGGGACTCTTCACGCCGCCAGCGAGCGATGCGGGCGTGGTTGCCGGAGAGCAGGATGTCCGGCACCGCCAGGTCCCGGAACTGAGCAGGGCGCGTGTACAGCGGGTGCTGCAGCAGGCCGGAGGTGATGGAGTCCTCCAGGACGTTCTCTGCGGAGCCCACCACGCCGGGCACAAAGCGGGCCACCGTGTCCATGATCACCATGGCCGGCAGTTCTCCGCCAGTAAGCACGTAGTCGCCGATGCTGATTTCGTGGGTGGCCAGGTGCTGGCGCACGCGCTCGTCCACCCCGGCGTAGTGGCCGCAGATGAGCACCAGCGCCGGGCAGCGGGCCAGCGCCTGGGCGGTCTGCTGGTCCAGCAGCTTCCCTTGGGGCGAGGTCAGCACGATGGGGATGGCTGCGCGCTCCTGGGGCGAGTAGCCGGCCAGCGCCGCCTCCACCGCCTCGAAGACCGGCTCGGGCTTCATCACCATGCCGGCTCCGCCGCCAAACTGGTAGTCGTCGGCGGTGCCGTGGACGTCGTGGGCGTAGTCGCGGATGTCAGTAAGCTGGAAGGAGAGCAGGTCGTGCTGGCGCGCCCGCTCCAGCATGGAGTGCTCCAGCGGCCCCTTAAATGCCTCGGGGAAAAGCGTCAGAATGTGGAAGCGCATGGGTAGATGATACAGGAGCCGGGACGGTTAACCAAGCCAGCTAGGTAGATGCGGCGTGGTTACCCCGCCCCGCAGCGGCACGCCTTCGCCGGACAGGTGCCCGCGGCGCATTTGGGGAGCAGCAGCACCAGCGGCTGCCAGACCGCATCTGGGACGTGGTCATGGTCGTGAACGCTGGCAGGGCTACGCAGTTCCGCCACCGCCTGGAGCAAGACGTATACCGCCGACCTGGCATACACCGCCGTGATGCCCAGGCCGACGGCCAGGTCCGGCCACCGGGAGTTGGTGGCAAATACCGCGGCGGCGGCCACCAAGACGCCCACATTGGCGATGATGTCGTTGCGGGAGCAGAGCCAGGTGGAGCGCATGTTCAGGTCGTCGTGGCGGTGGCGGGTGAGCAAGAGCAGGCAGGTGACGTTGGCCGCCAGGGCCAGCCCGCCAATGATGCCCATCAGCCGAAAATCAGGAACCTCGGGGACGAAAAAGCGATAGCCCGCCTGGGCCAGCACCACCACGGCAAAGCCAGCCATTATGCCGCCCTTCAGCAGCGCGGCGCCGGCCCGCCACCGCACGCTGCGGCCCACCACCATCAGGCTGAAGGCGTAAACCAGGGCATCGCCTAGCATGTCGGTGGAATCGGCCAGCAGCGCAGTGGAGGCGGCTAGCAGGCCTGCCACTACCTCCACGCCGAACATGGAGGCATTGATGCCCAGGACCGCCCACAGCGTCTTGGTCTGGCGGCTCCAGAACACCTCGAGTTCCTCGGCTTTGGTTTGGCAGCAGCTATCCACCGTTGTTGCCTCTCTGGATTCAGCTTACTGTCCCCGCGGGAGATATGCAATGGCGAGAGCGGTAGGTACCTCCGCCAGTGGCCCACGACGATATATGGCCAAATCACCATGTGTTAAAATATAGCTAAATCCTCCATGATTCCGTAGCCTACCTACCGAAAAATACTTGCGTGGGAATGTCCGGGGAAGACCACCCTGAGGAGTGAATTGCTATGAAGACTTTCGGAGTTGTCCATGGCAGGACTGTTGAACTGGAGAATGCTCCAGACTTCCCCGAAGGCCAGTGCGTAGAGGTGGAGTTACTGCCCTTGGCGGAGGACCCTGTCTTAACTGCGGCTCAAAAGATTCGCGGCCGCTTCCTCCAGCGGTGGGAGCGGCGGCTTGACCTCTCCTTGCACTTCCTGAGAGAAGACCGGCAGCGGTGAACCGCTATGTAATCGATGCCAGCGCCCTGGTCAAGCTAGTGGTCCCAGAGACTGATTCCGATGTCATGCATTCGGTGGCGGTGGCATATCGGAGGCGTCAAATCCACCTCTTGGCCCCTGAGCATATCCTGGTGGAGTGCGCCAACGTGTTATGGAAATACGCTGCCCGCACCCAGACCCCTGCAGCAGAAGTCCAAGAAGCCTTCCAAATACTGTTGCGCCTTGGCATTGAGTATGTCCCCCAAGTCACGCTCCTGGAAGCGGCGATTACACTGGCAATGGAGCACAAGCATCCGGTATATGATGCCCTTTATCTGGTGCTTTCCAGCGGGGAGAACGCTCCTCTGATAACCGCTGATGAGAAGATGGTTAACGTCATGGCCTCTCAGACCTTCCCCATGGTTCTACTCAGAGAATGGCAGCCGCCCTAAGCGCACGCTTGTCTAGCTAGCGGCCACCAGTACCGCCAGATATGTATGGGGAGCAAGCTCCATCCTGACCTGTGCCCCGTAGGGGAGACGCATGCGTCTCCCCTACGGGTTTCCAAGCACCACCTTCAGCGCCGCCACCAGGGGCGGCAGGTACTTCTGCCAGTCGCCCACAATGCCGTAGTCGGCGGTCTTGAAGATGGGGTGTCGTGCGTTGGTGTTGATGGCGATGATGACCCCCGCCTTCTGCACACCCACGGTGTGGTTGAACGCGCCGCGGATGCCCACCGCCAGGTATACTCGCGGGGCAATGCTGCGCCCGCTGATGCCCACCTGCACCTGGTGGGGCAGCCAGCCCAGATGCACTACATCGCGGGTGGCGCATAGGGTCGCGCCCAGGGATTGGGCCAGTGCCTGCACCTGGGGCAGATTTTCCGGCCCGCCGATACCCTTGCCGACTCCCAGCACCACCTGAGCCTGCGCCAGGGCGATGGCCCCCAAATCTTCCTGATGATGCTCCTCCAGCATCCGGACATCCGCGCCCCGGAAGGGCAGCGCCGGGATGGTTTCCACCGCCGCCTTGGCGCCGCGCTCCGAATCAGCGGGGGTAAGCAAGCCGGGGCGCAGGGTGACCATGTTGGGCAATGTCTTGGACAGGATGGGCGCCACCACGTTGCCGCCCAGGGCTGGCTTGAGCTGCACCAACTGGCCCTGGTCGTTGATTTCTAGATCGATCGCGTCGCCGGTGAGGCCCAAGCCCAGCCGGGCGGAAATGCGGGAGGCTAGGTCGCGGCCGTCGGGAGTAGCGGCAAAGAGCACGGCGTAGGGCCGCGCCGCCTGTACCGCCGATGCCAGCGTCTGCGCGACGGCCCGGCTCATCACCGGCCCCAGCGCGCGGTGGTCCAGAACCAGCACGCGGTCGGCGCCGCCGGCAGCCAGCTCGCCGGTCAGCGACGGCGTGGCCGAACCCAGAAGCACGGCCACTACCTCGCTGCGAGTGAAGGCGGTGAGCTGCCGCGCCTTGCCCAGCATCTCCAGGGTGACCTGACGCAGACCCTGGCCGGTGGTCTCCGCCACGACCCAGATGCTGCGCTCGCGCTGGTTGGGGTAGCGGCGAGGTAGGGAAGACACATGCGTCGCCCCTGCCTCGCCAGGCGCCAGGGCGGCCAGGCGCTCCCGCAGCAAGCCAGCCACCTGCTGGGCCGCGGCTTGGGGGTCATCCTGGGTGATCACCATGCCCAGGCGATTTGGCTCCACGAGGCGGATGCTCTCCACCCAGGTGGGGGAGCCTGCCGCGCCGAAGAGAGAGGCGTCGCTGGAGAGCTGGGCGGCGGTCAACTCTTGAATCGGCTTGGTTTTGGCCTCTTCCACCTGCTGGCGGTTGGGAAAGGTCTCCGGGGCAATGCCCTCAGTAACACACACCAGGGCGGGCAGCGGGCACTCCATGACCTGATAGCCCTCATCGGTGACCCGCTCCGCCACGATGGTGTTGGTCTCGACCCGAAGGTCCAGCTTGCGCACCTGGCTGATGTGGGGGATGCCCAGCAGCTCGGCCAGCTCCGGGCCCACCTGCCCAGTCTCGGCGTCGGCGCTGTTGCGGCCGCAGATAATCAGCTCCGGCTGCTCACGCTGCAGCACTAAGGATAGGGCGCGAGCGGTGGCCAAGGTGTCGGAGCCGGCCAGAGCGCGGTCGGTGAGCAGCACCGCGCGGTCGGCGCCCAGGGCGAGGCACTGCACCAGCCCTTCCTTCGCGTTGGGCGGCCCCATGCACACTGCCACGACCTCGTCGTGCTGACCCCGCTTCATTTGCACCGCCCGCACCAGGGCCAGCACATCGAAGGGGTTCACCTCGGAGGGCACACCCTCCCGGATGATGGTCTTGCGCTCGTAGTCGAAGCGCATGCGGGCCACCACCGGGACATACTTGACGCAAACGGCGATTTTCATTGGCCCAATGCTCCTTGTGACAGCTATCAGCGGTCAGCCGTCAGCTTTCAGCCTCCCAACCCCACAGTGGGACGGGGCCTGACGGCTGATGGCTGAATGCTGATAGCTTACTCCTGTTCAGCGCTGGCAATCTGATCCTGCACTTGCAAGGTTAACCGCTCCAGGCTGGGGCTGGCGACCACCGGGTAGCGGGGAGGATTGCGCAGGCGCTTGTGGTGGTCGTCCAACTGCTGGAAGTCCTGTTGGAACCGGCTTCGCATTTCGTCCAGCGTTGGTTGAGGGCCAGTGCGGCGACCTCCCGCCATTACCGGCTCCAGCAGCCGCTCGCCGCCGGGCAGGCGCTCATCTTCGCGGGCAATGATGTCGCGCAGGAACTTGCCAGACTCGTCGCGCAGGCGGAACACCTGCTTGGCCCCCGGCGGCGATACCTTGCCCGGGCTGAGCTTCATCACCGGCCGGCCGTCATATACCACCAGCTTGTCGGCCATGTCTGAGTAGGGGGCGTCAGCGGAGACGCCCACCTTGGTGCCCACTCCGAAGATGTCGATGGGCGCGCCTCCCTTCACCAGGGATTCCAGTTCGAACTCGTCCAGGCCGCCGCTGGCCAGGATCTGCACGTACTCCAGGCCCGCCTCGTCCAGGATGCGGCGCACCCGGCGGCTGAGGTCGGCGAAGTCCCCCGAGTCCAGCCGCACCGCCAGCAGCCGGCGCCCGGCGGCCTCCAGCTCCTTGGCCACGGGCACCGCCCGCCAGGCGCCCTCAATGGTGTCGTAGGTGTCCAGCAGCAGCACGGTGCGGCCGGGGAAGGCGGCAGCGTAGGCGCGGAAGGCCTCGCTCTCCGAGGGAAAGCTGGTGATGAAGGAGTGGGCCATGGTGCCCGCGGGCGGGATGCCGTAGCGCTGGGCCGCCAGCACGTTGCTGGTGGACTGGAACCCGGCGATGTAGCCGCAGCGGGCCATCTTCAGGGCAGCGTCAACGCCGTGGGTGCGGCGGGTAGCAAAGTCGGAGATGACGCGGCCCGGCGCGGCCCAGCAGCAGCGGGCGGCCTTAGAGGCCAGCAGCACTTGGAAGTTCATCTGGTTGATGATGAAGGTCTCCGACAGTTGCGCCTCGATGATGGGCGCCGTCACCTCCAGCACCGGCTCGTTGGCGAAGAACAGGCGGCCCTCCGGGATGGCCCGCACGCTGCCGGTGAAGCGCAGCTTGCTCAGGTACTGCAACAGGTCGTCGGTGAAGATGCCTGTGGAGCGCAGGTAGTCCAGGCTGGCGGGGCTGAAGCGCAGGTTCTCCAGGTAGTCCAGCACATCCTCCAGCCCGGCGGAGACGAAGTAGCCCCGGTCCGGCGGGTAGTTGCGGATGAACAGGCTGAAGGTGGCCGGGGCCAACATGCCCTGCTGATAGAAGGCCTGGGCCATAGTCAGCTCGTACAGGTCGGTAAAGAGGCCCAGGTCGTCGGGGGGCAGGGGGAGAGGAGGGGGCAAGTTAAGCCGCTACCTCTACTGACACCATGACCACTGCCCCCCGGTCATCGGGGACTGCCTCCCCATGCTGACGACAGTCTCGGATGTAAAGGGAGATGGCGTCCTTGACGTTCTCCAGGGCTTCCTCCAGAGAGTCCCCAAAACTGACGCAACCCGGAAGCGCGGGCACTGTGGCGGTATAGCCAAGCTCGGGATCGTTGGATACCAGAACGACGCTATATTGGAGAGTGGCCATCGGTTAACCTCACAACAGTTCCTCGAACTCCTCTGCGGTTAGTCTGGATTGTTCGAGTACGCTCAACACCGTTCTCAGTGGTATGTCCCGGCCACCGTGAAAGGGCACAGTGACCTTCAATCCAGGCCAGCTGGCACTGCGAAGCTGAACATGGCTTCCCGACCGGCTGCTTTCATACCTTCCAGCCCTCGCCAAGGCGCAGAGGACTTCCGGCGCTCGTAATCCCCTCATTCTCCTTCCGTTAGGCAATTTTCGCGTCCTGATTCCGAAGGAGATAGACAAACCTGCCGCTGGCCCGCAGCCTAGCGTCGCCCTGCTTAACCCCATTATGTTTTGGCCCACCTGCCCTGTCAACGGACGCCCGAAATTCTGGTTGACAGCCAGGGTAGCCCCTTGTAACATTACATCACCAAAAAGTGAATAGTAATCTGGAACCCTTATCCAGAGTGGCAGAGGGAACGGCCCGATGAAGCCAGGCAACCGGCCCGGTGCTCCGACTCAGTCGGGGCGAAGGCGGGATACGGTGCCAAATCCGTCGTCTTGGCGTTGCCGGGGCGGAAGATGAGGGGGTTTGAGCAGGAATCAGCTTCTCCCTGTGAGAAGCTTTTTTAATGTGTGCCGATGCGGCTAACTACGCCCGGCTCGGCGGCCGGGTTAAGGATATGATTACGGAGATTCAGCCAATCCAGTGGCGTGACGGCAAGCTGCGGCTGCTGGACCAGACCCGCCTGCCCGCAGAGCAGGTGACGCTGGACATCACCAGCTATCAGGACGCCTCGGCAGCCATACGGGAGATGCGCGTGCGGGGCGCGCCGGCCATCGGCGTGACTGCCGCCTACGCCATGGCCCTGGCGGCGCGGGACATCAAAACCGCCGGGGCCTCCGGTCGCGGCCAGTTCTTGGACCAGCTACGCCAGGCAGGAGCAGTCATCGCCGCCGCCCGGCCTACTGCCGTCAACCTAGGATGGGCGGTGCGCCGGATGCTGGATACCGCTCAGGCGGAGCCAGACTGGAAACAATTGCCGCAACGCCTGCTAGATGAAGCCCAGCACATCCACCAGGAAGACATCGCTATCAACCGTCGCATGGGCGCGGCGGGCAGCGGGCTGATGCCTGACGGCGGCGGCGTGCTCACCCACTGTAATACGGGCGCGCTAGCCACCGCGGGCTACGGCACCGCTTTGGGGGTCATCCGCGCCGCGTGGGAGAGCGGACGGCGGTTCCGGGTGTTCAACACGGAGACCCGCCCCTGGCTCCAGGGTGCACGCCTCACGTCGTGGGAGTTCCAGCAGTTGGGCATTCCCGCCACCCTGCTGGCCGACTCGGCGGCGGGGATGCTGATGCGCAAGGGCGAGATTAGCTGCGTGATTACCGGGGCGGACCGCATTGCCGCCAACGGGGACACTGCCAACAAGATCGGCACCTACACCCTGGCGGTGCTGGCCCACGAGAACGGCCTTCCCTTCTACATCGCGGCGCCCATCAGCACCGTGGACCTGAGCCTGGCCAGCGGCGACGACATTGCCATCGAGGAGCGGCCCGCCATCGAAGTCACCCACTTCCAGGGCAAGCCCACGGCGCCCGTTGGAGTGACCGCCATCAACCCAGCCTTCGACGTGACGCCCCACCGGTACATCCACGGCATCGTCACCGAAGCTGGAGTGGCGCGGCCTCCCTACCTGGAGAGCTTGAAGCTGGCCCTGGAAGGCCGTCGTGGCTAACCCAACGGCCACCATTGCGGTCATCGGCGGCAGCGGCCTGTATCAGATGGACGGCCTGTCCAGCGTGCAGCAGGTTGACGTGAACACGCCCTTCGGCAAGCCCAGCGACACCATAATAGTCGGCAACCTGGGGCGGGTGGCAGTGGCCTTCCTGCCCCGCCACGGGCGCGGGCACCGCGTCAACCCCACCGGCATTCCGGCGAGGGCCAACATCTACGCCTTAAAAACCCTGGGAGTGGAGCGTATCATCTCGGTAAGCGCGGTGGGCAGCCTCAAGGAAGAGTTCGCGCCCCTGGATTTGGTGGTGCCCAACCAGCTCATCGACCGCACCCGGCTGCGGGACTCCAGCTTCTTCGACGAGGGCATCGTGGTGCACGTCGGGTTTGCCGAGCCGTTCTGCGCCGCCACCAGCCACCTGCTGTACCAGAGCACCCAGGAGACGGGCGCCGCGGTGCATCCCGGCGGGACTTTGGTGGTGATGGAAGGCCCAGCCTTCTCCACCAAGGCGGAGTCCTTCATGTACCGCTCATGGGGTGCCGACATCATCGGCATGACCGCGCTGCCCGAGGCCAAGCTGGCGCGGGAAGCGGAGATGTGCTACGCCACCCTGGCTTGCGTCACCGACTACGACTGCTGGCGCCAAGGCGGTGAGGCGGTCACCGTGGAGATGGTGGTGCAGAACTTGCAGAAGAACGTGGCCACCTCCCAGGAGGTGCTGCGGCGGGTCATCCCGCGGCTCACGGGCCGGCGGAGCTGCCCCTGCGCCACCGCGCTGAAGGACGCCATCATCACCCCCAAAGAGCTGGTGCCCGAGGCCCTTAAACAGAAACTGGCCCCCATTGCGGGCCGCTACTTGACCAATACTTAAATAGAACCGGGAGGTAGCTATATGCCCCGACGAGACCCTGGCGAGCCTTACTACCGCGTGGACTCCCGCGAGGCCCACGCCCTGAGGCAGAAGGAGCCGCAGAACACCGTGGTGGTGGACGTGCGCCGCGACGACGAGTGGGTGACCGGCCACGTGACCGGCGCGATTCACATACCTGTGGACGACCTGGCTGGAGAGATAGACCAGCTTCCCCAGGACAAGAAGCTGCTGTTCATCTGCGCCGCCGGGGTGCGCAGCGGCCTGGCGTGCGAGATTGCCGCATCAATGGGCCTGGACCCCGAGAACCTGTACAACATTGAGGACGGCACCCCCAAGTGGATCGCCAACCGCCTGCCCACGTCCCGGGGGAACAACCCGTAGGGGG
>SHYG01000068.1 GCA_009692925.1 Dehalococcoidia bacterium | reverse complement strand
GGTTAGAGCCTGCCCTGAGCGCAGACGACGGGAGGTGTTGTTCTACTTAGCGATGCCGAGACCAATGCCCTTGTATCTCCCTAGTTAATCAAGGGAGAGCATGTAGTTCTCTCAACACCATTTTGGAATCCGCCGGTCCTTGCAAGCTGCCGGCGGGAAGGTAAGTATGAAGACAATCAGTTTGATTCTTCTGACCCTGGCCGCCTCCGCAATAGTGGTTACTGGTTGCGGGGAAGAAGACAGGTACAAGGAGGAGCGGAAACCAGAACCTTCGATAAACCGCACCCAGGCTCCCCCGCCCCAGACAAGCACTCCAGCCCCGGCAGTTGCCCCAACCAACACGCCAGCCCTGGCCCCAACCGTGGCGCCAGCTGCTACGCCGGTGATCGCGCTGACCGCGACTCCTACAGCCACGTCCGCTCCAGCAGCCTCCGCACCGACACCCCCGCATGTTTTCACCGGCACCGCGACTCGTAACGGCGCCGCTGTCCCCAACGGCACTCCCGTAACGGCTTGGATTGACAATGTCCAGGTGCCTGGGGCATCCGTGCTAGTGATCGATGACAGGTACACCCTGCTGCTCGGCCAGCCCGGTGGAGTGGCCTACGCCGGGAAAACGGTAAGGTTCAAGGTCGGCAACTCCGACGCCACCCAGAGCCAACCCTGGGAGCAGGGCGGCGCCACAGTGCTTAACCTGACGGCCACCGGGACCAACTGAGCCTCCATGCAGTACCAGGGATTTATCGCGCAAATTGACTTCGCTGCGGAAGCTGGCCTTTTCCGACGTCAGATGACTACTCTGCGTGATTCAGTCACCTTCCAGGGCCGCGGAATTGCGGAACTCCCCCGGGCTCTGGCGGAGTGGGTAGAGAATTACCGGGAATTTTGCGCTCAACGCGCCGAAACGCCGGGGGAGTTACTCTCAAAAGTTGCGTAGCGCCTCATCACCGGAAATACCCGAGGTTAACCCCGCGCCGCCGCTGCTGGTGGTGCTGTCCGGCCCCTCGGGCGTGGGCAAGGATGCGGCCCTGGCCGGGTTGAAGAAGCTGGACCGCGCCTGGCACTTTGCCGTCACCGCGACGACTCGTGCGCCCCGGCCCGGCGAGAAAGACGGGGTGGACTACATCTTCCTAGACACCGACACGTTCCTCAAGATGCAGGAGCGGGACGAACTGCTGGAATCCGCTCAGGTCTACGGCCGCTGGTATGGCGTGCCCCGCAGCCAGGTGCGCCAGGGCCTGCGGGCGGGCCGGGACGTGATCCTCAAGATTGACGTGCAGGGAGCAGCCACCGTGCGCCGCCTGGCCCCGGAAGCAGTGTTCATCTTCATGATGCCCGGCTCAATGCAGGAGCTGCGCGGGCGGCTGGCCCATCGCATGACGGAGACCTCCCCGGAGATGGAGTTGCGGCTGCGCACGGCCCAGCAGGAGCTGGCCCAGGTGGGACAGTTCCAGTACCGGGTCGTCAACCAGGACAACTGCCTGGACCAGGCGGTGGCGGAGATTGACGCCATCATCACCGCGGAGAAATGCCGGGTAACGCCCCGGCTGGTGCAGTTCCTGTAGGCCCGGCTGGGGCATGGCAGTACTCCCGTGCTATCATAGGCTCATGACTCACTCCACCAGCGGAGGCGCAATGCCCCCTCAGGACTCTGTCCCCAAAGTCAAGCCCCGGCTGCCCGAATGGTTCCGGGTGCGGATGCCCGGCGGCCCACGCTACATGGAGCTGAAGCACCTGATGCGGGACAGCCAGCTTCACACCGTGTGTGAGGAGGCCCACTGCCCCAACATCGGCGAGTGCTGGGAGCGCGGCGCCGCTACGTTCATGATCCTGGGCGACACCTGCACCCGCCGTTGCCACTACTGCGCCGTCACCACCGGCCGCCCCGGCCAACTAGACTTGCAAGAGCCGACGCGCCTGGCGGAGACCGTCCAGCGCTTGAACCTAAGCTACTGCGTCATCACCTCGGTGAACCGGGACGACCTGCCCGACGGCGGCGCATTTATCTTCGCCGCCTGCATCACCAAAGTCCGCGCCGCGGTGCCCGGCTGCAAGGTGGAGGTGCTCATTCCCGACTTCGCCGGCTCCATCTCCGCGCTGAAGAAGGTGGTGGACGCCCGGCCCGAGGTGCTGAACCACAACATCGAGTCGGTGCGGCGGGTGTTTCCCCGCGTGCGGCCCAAGGGAGATTACCAGAAGTCCCTGGAGCTGCTGTCCCAGGCCAAGCAGCTGGACCCCGGCCAGGTGACCAAGTCGGGAATAATTCTTGGCATGGGGGAGTCACGGGACGAGGTGGTGGAGACCATGACCGACCTGCGGCAGGTTGGCTGCGACCTACTCACTATAGGGCAGTATCTACGGCCCTCCGACAAGCACATGCCGGTGGCGCGCTACTACGCGCCGGAGGAGTTCAACCAGCTGCGGGAGGCAGGCTTAGCGCTGGGGTTCCGCCACGTGGCCTCCGGGCCGCTGGTGCGCAGTTCCTACCACGCCGACGAGCAGCAGGCGGCGGCGGCAAGCGCGGGCGTGTGAGAAGTACCTTCCGGCCGTAGGGGCGAGGCCTGCCTCACCACTACGGGGTTCCAAGACGGCTGAGATAGTGCGCAGCCAATCGTAAACTCTCTGCGTACTCTGCGCCCTCTGCGGTTATCGTACGCGGCTCAGAACGCCCGCCGGTGGGAGAACTCCGTCTCCGCGCTGGTGATGAACTCCAGCAGCACCGCCTTCCCCTCTTCGGTCATCCGCCGCGCCCGCTGAAAGGCCGGCGCCACCTCCGCCGGGTCTTCGATGCGCTCGGCATAGCCGCCCATGGCCCGCCCCATGTCGGCATAGTTGCCGCCCAAATCCCGAGTGTGGAACATGCGGTGCGACGTGGCCATCGCTTGAGTCTCGATGGCCATGGTGGAGTTGTTAAGCACCACGGTGATGATGGGAATTTCACACCGCACCGCAGTCTCAAAGTCCAGCCCCACCATGCCAAAGGCGGCGTCGCCCATGAAGTTCACGCACACCTTCTCCGGCATCGCCAGCTTGGCGCCGATGGTCAGCCCCAGCCCGGTGCCCAGCCCGTGGGACTTGCCCCACCCCAGGTAGCTGCGCGGGCCGCCGCAGCGATAGAACGGCATAATCTGGTCCCGGGGGCTGCCGGAGTCGTGGGTCACGATGGCATCTTCCGGCGGCACGGTGGCCATGAAGTCCCAGATAACCCGATAAGGGTTGATGGGCTGCTGCCGGCTGGTCAGCTTGGGCATCCAGAGGGCCAGCCAGGCGTCCCGCTGGGTCGCAATCTCCCTCGCCACCGCCTGCTGCTCGCGCCGGCGGGCCCCCAAAATCTCCCGGCAAGCATCAATCATCTGGCGCAGCACCAGCCGGGCGTCGCCGATGATGGGGTGGTGGATGTCGTAGTCCTTGTTGATGTCCCGGGGGTCGTTGGTTGCTTGGATCATGGTCTTCCCCGCCGGTATGTTCATGGACATCCCATGCTTGGTGAAGCTGCAACCGATGCCGAGCACCACGTCGGCCCGCCGCATGAAGTGGTACACCGGAGCAGACATCACCCCGGAGCCGCTGCCCAAGGCCAGCGGGTGGGTCTCCGGGAAGGCGCTCTTGCCCAGCAGCGTGGTCATCACCGGCGCGGCCAGCAGCTCCGCCAGCTCCACCAGCCCGGCGGTGGCTTTGGCGTACAGCACTCCCTGCCCGGCGTGAATGATGGGATGGGCGGCATTACATAACGCCCGCGCCGCCGCAGCCACGTCCTGGGGATCGCCCTGGGAGCCCACGGGCCGGGGGGTCTTGCCCCAGAAGGAGGCCGCCTCATCCACCTCCTGGTGGGCGACGTCGGCGGGGATTTCCACCATTACCGGGCCGGGGCGGCCCTGGCGCAGCGCGGCGAAGGCCCGCCGCATCGTCGCCGAGGTCGAGTTAGGCGTGCTAATCTGCTCCAGCTGCTTGGTAACTCCCGCGTAGTTGGAGAGCGAGTTGAAGTGGGGGAACACGCCCTGGCGGTCCCGGGGATGGCCCATGGGCAGGAGCAGCATCGGCGTGGAGTCGGAGTAGGCGCTGGCTACGCCGGAATAGGCGTTCTCTGCGCCGGGGCCGTACTGCATGGCGAACACACCCAGACGGTCGCCGTTGCTGACCCGGCTGTAGCCGTCGGCGATGCCCACGCCCACCCGCTCCTGGCGGCAGATGATGGGCCGGATTCCCGCCGCCGCCACCGACTCGATGACCGGCGTGGTGGGAAAGCAGCTTAGGTGTTGGACCCCTTCTCGCTTCAATATCTCGGCGATGACATCTACGGTTTGCATGGAATTGACGCCTCCTCTTTCTTAGCTGCCTGGCCTGTCTTGGGAGAGTATACGGCATGGACCAATGTCGCGGCTGGGGGCCCTCAACCCCCTCACCCCCGCCCTCTCCCTCTGGAAGAGGGCGGGGGTGAGGGGGTAGCAGTACCACCTACTCCTTGAACTGCGGCATCACCTCGGCAGCGAACAGCTCCAGCGAGTCCATCACCTTCTGGTTCTCAATGCCCCCGAAGTTGACAAAGAAGATGAGGTTCTCGACCCCCGCCTCGCGCAGACCGGCAATGCGCTCCGATACAACCTCGGGGGTGCCAAATAGCGTGACGCTGTCCAGCATTGCGTCGTAGCTGGCCCCTGCGCCTCCAGCGAACCGGCGCCGGTACTCCTTGTAATCCTCCGGCAGCAGCTCCACCCGGTGGTCCGGCGGCGCGGCCACCTCCTGCCCCGTCTGCTTGAACCACATGAAGGGCGCTTCCGTATCCCGGCGCGCCTGCTCCCGGCTGGGCGCGGTATACATGGCGCGGGCGGCCACCACGCGGTCTGAGCTGTAGCTGAAGCCCGCCTCACCAAGCAAGGCGCGGAACTTTTCCGCCTGCTCCGCCACGTGGGTCAGAGTCTCACCCTGGCCAATCAGGAGGTTCCAGTTGTTGCGCACCACCCGCTCCATGCTGGCCGGGCTGGACGCGGCGACCCAAACCGGGGGATGAGGTTGCTGCACCGGCTTGGGATGCACCGTCATGTCGTTGAAGCTCCAGAACTCGCCCCGGTGGTCGAATGGCTCAGGGGACGTCCAGGCCTTGGTGATGACGTCCATCGCCTCCTCAAAGCGGCGACTGGCCTCGTCCATCGGGACGTTCAGCTTGTGAAACTCGCTCCATTGGTAGCCGCGCCCCACGCCAAAGTCCAGGCGACCGTTGCTCAACAGGTCGACGGTGGCCGCTTCTTCTGCCAGCTGGATCGGGTTGTGGAACGGCAGGACCGCCACCGCCGTGCCCAGGCGGATGGTGCTGGTCACGCCGGCCAAATAGGCCAAGAAGGACATGGTGGCTGATACAATGCCGTGGCGCGAGAAATGGTGCTCGGTGACCCACACCGAGTTGAACCCAAGCTGCTCCGCCCGCAAGACCTGATCCAGCGCCTCGCGGTAGTACTTCGCCTGGGCCCCCGGCTCTGGCAGTTGCACCGACTGAAACAGACCGAACTTCATGCTGACCTCAAAACAGCTTGGTTGCGCCGTCGTGTGAAGCTAACCGGACGTGCCTGGTTCGTATTATAGACCACCCCATGCCCGTTTACAGAGCCTTGCATAAATGTCTAACACGGTTGGGAAGAATTTGGGAACGTAAATCCCCCCTCGCCCCCCTTTGCAAGGGGGGGCGAGGGGGGATTTACGTCAGCTTCGGTTAACGCCTTTTACAAGGGTGGTTAACTAGGCACGCCGAAGTTTCGGGGCTGCGAATGCCAGCGCGCATACCAGAGCAATCCCCACCACGGCGTTAACCTGGGCCGCTCCGGGCGCTCCCCAAAGCCCTGCCATGGCCCCGGAACCCATACTTCCAAAGGAATAGGCGTAGATCGCCAGCACTCGCAGGCCCATGACGCGCCCACGATATTCGGGAGGAGCGGTTCGCAGCAGCACCGTCAGCATCAGCACTTGGGTTGCGGAGAATGCCATGCCAGTCACCACCAGAATGCCCAGGGACAAGGGGAGGGAGGAGCTGGCGGCGAAGGCCACCATGCTGAGGTGCCAGATTACCCCGGCGGCCAGCAGGAGCCGGCCCGCGAATCTCAGGTTCCGCACCGACGCTAGAGCCACCGACCCGATGAGTGCGCCGATGCCGAAGGCCGAGAGCAACACCCCCAGGCCGGCGGCATCGGTGCCCAGCACGTCCCGAGCGAAGATGGGCATCAAGCTGGTGTGAAACGGCCAGCCGGTCAAGTTGGCGATGACCGCCAGCAGCAAAGTGGCCCAGAGCACCTGCTGCCCTTTGACATACTTCAATCCCTGGAGTGTGGTGCCAAGTACTGACCTGACTTCCTTCGCCTTGGTGGACTTGGACATCCTGACCAGCAGCGCGGCGGACCCGCTAAGGCCGTACAGGAGAGCGATGGCGGCGTAAGCACCTTCGGCTCCGTGGGACTGGAACAGGATACCTCCAACCAGTGGGCCGGCAATGGTAGCCAGATTCATCCCGACGCTGTTCAGGGCGGCGCCGTTTGCGATGCGATTTTGGGGCAGGGTATCAGCTACCAGAGATTGGGCCGCCGGGGTTTGGAACATGCGCACCAACCCGGTCACCAGGGTCAGGGCAAAGATGTGCCACACCTCCAGCAGTCCGCTGAGAATCAGCACCAGCATGATCAAGCTCAGGGCGGCCATCACGTACTCCACCGCAGTGAGCAGAGACTGACGGCTCACCCGGTCGGCGATGGCTCCGGCAAACAAGGCCAGGAAGTTGAGGGCCATCCGCGCCGCGGCGACAAGCCCCACCAGAAACGGAGAGTCGGTGAGGGTGAGCACGTACCAGCCCAGCACCAGCACCTCCATTTGCGAGCCCATCGCCGCCAGCATGGTGGACAGCCAGACCAGCCCGAAATTGCGCTGTCGCAATATGGCGACAGGGTACATTGCCTGATTTAGCGCGGCGGCAAGCTTCATCTCACGCCCTTGGATGCCAGCCTAGGTTGGCACCTTATCTTACATGACTGCACCCCAGGCAAGAAGACTTCGCCGCGTTGAAACGCGTTGATTTCGGCGCAGCCGCCGCACCCTTGCCATGCTTAACTGGCTTGACGCAGCATTAGGCAGCGCATAGGATGCGAGCATTCAGTCCGCAGCGGAGGCGCCCTTATGCCCTTTGGAGGCAACGACTGGCTGGCTTTAACCAAGGAACCGATCCTGGAGCCGCAGATACCCATCTGCGACCCGCATCATCACTTCTGGGACGTGCGACCCGCGCGCATTCCCTACCAGCGGTATCTGCTCCACGAGCTGCTGGCGGACATCAACAGCGGGCATAATATCCGGTCCACGGTGTTTATCGAGACCCAGTCCATGTACCGGACGGATGGGCCGCCGGAGATGCGCCCAGTGGGTGAGGTGGAGTTTGTCCAGGGCTTGGCCGCTGCCAGCGCCAGCGGGGTGTACGGACCGGCCCGCGCCGCCGCCGCCATTGTGGGCTACGCTAACCTGAACCTGGGGGAGAAAGTCCAGCCGGTGCTGGAGGCGTTGCAGGCGGCCAGCCCCAACCGCTTCCGGGGCATACGCCACACCGTAACCTGGGACCCTCACCCGGAAATTGACAAGCGGGAGAAGCAGGGCGTGCTGGCCAGCCCCAATTTCCGGGCCGGCGGCCACGTGCTGGCGCGCATGGGACTTTCCTTGGACGCCTGGCTGTACTTCCACCAGCTAGGCGAGTTGGCGGCATTCGCCAAGGCGGCGCCGGACCTGACGATTATCCTGAACCATATCGGCGGCGTGCTGCGGGACGGGCCTTACGCCAACCGCGACGAAGAGGTAGTTGGCGTCTGGCGGAAAGGCATTGCCGCGGTGGCGGAATGTCCCAACGTGTACGTCAAGCTGGGCGGAGTGGGACAGCCCCGCACGGGGTTTGGCTGGCACGCCAGGACTCAGCCCGTCGGCTCGGAAGAGGTGGCGGCGACTATCGCTCCCTACATGACCTACTGCATTGAGCAGTTTGGCCCGGAACGCTGCATGTTTGAAAGCAACTTCCCGCCGGACAAGGTGGGACACTCGTACCACGTGGTGTTCAACGCCTTCAAGCGGCTTTCCAAGGGTTACTCGCCGTCGGAGCGGGCTGCCATGTTCCACGACACGGCGGCGCGGGCCTACCGGATCGGGGATGTACGGGGATAGGGGCCTGTTTTAACCGCAGAGAGCGCGAAGACCGCAGAGGGTTTACGATTTGGTTGTGTCTTATCTCAGCGGTCACTGCGCGCTCTGCGGTAAATGGTCGGACCAGGTTCAGGGGCATCTCACTGGGGTATCCAGAGCCGCTCCACGCCGGCGCCCGTGAGCAGGAACTTGAATCCGGAGCGTTCCGCGTAGAAGCGGTCCATGTTGGTATCGCCGATGTGGTAGTACTCGTCGGCGGCGAACTGCGCCTTCACCGTGTCCAGTTGGTGCTTCAGCACAGTGAACTGCACCGGGATGCGGTGGTCGCGCCAGATGCGTGTCTGGTCGCTGACCATGCGGTCGGAACAGCTGCCGATGATGATCCCCAGCCCCTCGGCAATGCGCACCATCGCCATGGTGATGGCGCCGGGCGGGTCGCCCACCTCCAAGGTGCCGTCGATGTCAAAGCTGATGAGTCTGGCCAAAAGGGTCCCTCCATGTGAATCGGGGACTGGTCTAGCTGGGGTACTTGCCCAACATGAGCCAGCCGCCGCTGCTGGGGGTAGTGAAGGCACACAGCGCCGTTTCCGCCCGCACCTTGACCTGACGGCGGCCCGCCGTGCCCCGCAGCTGTTCGATGCTGTCGGTGTACATGGAGGTGCGGGTGCGCCCGTTGCCCAGGTTGCCGCCGCCGGAGCTGAAGGGATGGGGCCCCTCGACCCGAATGTCGTCGGCATAGAAGGCGAAGGCGTCGCCGCGCTTCACGCCGTGCCACTGGAAGGCCTCAAGGTAGAACTGAGTCATGGTGGAGTACCCGTCGTAGGGGTTGAAGATATCCACATCCCCCGCACTTAGACCGGAGCCCTCGTACATCTGGCGAGCCGCAAAGTCGGTCCAGGTCTCGATCTCGTCCAGCATGGGCTGAGTGCTGCGCTGCTTGAAGTTGTGCTGCGAATGGTTGAGCACGTACACCGGTGGCTGCTGCATCTCCCTGGCGCGATCGGCGGTGGTGAACAGGTAGGCTGCCGAGGCGTTGACTGGCCGGTCGCAGTCCCAGAGCCTCAGGGGATTCAGAATGTACCGCGAGGTCACATAGTCTTCCAGGGTAAGCTGCGGCACATCGTGGGTGGCGTTGAAGCCCCAGGGGGTCATCAAGCCGTTGCGGTGCTGGTTGATCACAAATGGGGCCAGGTCATCGTGGGCGCCGCCGTACTTGAGACAGTACTCGTTGTGGGGGAAGATGTTGATGAAGTCGTTGCCCCCGTGGTTGCCCCAGGGAACCGTCCACTGGCGCTCCCCCTTGGCGTAGTCCTCCGCGTTCTCTCCGCCCCGGCGGTACCGGCCGGTCAGATTGCCCGTGGGGTAGATTACCAGGCAGGTGGTGCAAAGACCGTCGCCCACAGCCTGGCTGGCCATGCCCACCATCTCTCCGATGGTGGGAGCACTGGCCGGGGCGTACTTCACGTTGCGCAAGTTCATCTGTTTGATCAGCCACTGGGCGTTGACCCTGGTGAGGCCCCACTCGGAGTCGTAGGGCGGGTCAAAGAAGGGCCGAGGCGCCCAGTTGGAGGCGGCTCCACCACTGGCGCCGGCAATTGTCGTCGGGCAGCAGATTACGCCGTCTATCTGGTCTGGCGTTACTCCGGCGTCCGCCATGGCCTTCTGGCAGGCCAGAATGGAGTAAGCCCCCAGGGTCTGGTCCATGGAAGTTTCGTCCCAGCGCCGGTCCACGGGAGAATGCCCGTACCCGGCCACTGCCACCTTGCCTCGGTGCTCCCAGACACCCAGTCCTTCCTTGTCTCGCCGCCATCGGTACTGACTTTGTGCAGTCATTGCTCACCACTTTCCGAAATATAACACTGGGATTGGTGCATCCTGTGATTCCGAGGCCTACCGCGTCACCCGCCATTCGTGGATTAGCTGGCCCGGCCCTACTTCCTCGAAGAACACTTCCACCGCGGCGCCCACCGGCACCTGGTGTACTGGCGTTCCCGGCAGGTTGGAGTAGAAGTTGATGCCGGGGTCCTCGTCCAGGGTTACTACCGCCAGGTTGTAGGGCTGGTCGGGCATACGCCGGTCAAGCCGGCCGTCCTCAATGACGATGTAGCTGGAGATGTGCCCTCTCCCGCGTACTTCTTTCCACCCCAGAGACTCCACTGAGCCGCAGGTGGCGCACGTTTCCCGCGGCGGGTACTGATACGCGTCGCACGCGGCGCAGTTCTGTAACAGCAGCCGCTTCTTGTTCACGCCGTCCCAGAAAGGCTTGCTCAACTCATCGGGCGCCGGGATGACTTTGGGCATATATTCGCTCCACGCAGTTTTGATGGCGTTATGGGGGTACCATTACCGCACTGTGGAAGCATATTGCAGCTATGCGGTGCCTGTCAATCGCTGGTTGTCACCGAGCTACTCTTCTAGCGGCGCCAAGGGCCTTCCTACCATTCTGGCTACAGCCGTATTAGAATACTCCCGCCGAAACGCAACAAGGAGTCAAAACCATGGCAACTGTGAACACCGTCTTGGGACCACTGGACACCGCCCGCATGGGCTTCACCTTGAGCCACGAGCACGTGGCGACCAACTCGGCGGGCCTCCGCCACACCTACCCGGAGTTTATCGACCGCCCAGGTATCGTGGAGCAGTCGGTAGCAGCCTTGAAGGCAGCTTACGACGCCGGAGTCCGAACCGTCGTTGACGTGAGCACCTTTGACTTGGGCCGGGACATCGAGCTGATTCGGGAGGTCTCCACCAAATCCCGCATCCAGATCATCGCTGCCACCGGCAACCACGTGTCGGTGCCGCGCTCCTTCGGTGAGGTATCCCCCGATCTCATAGTGCCCCTGTATGTTCGGGAGATCGAGGAAGGCATTGAGGGGACCGGAATCAAGGCAGGCATCATCAAGGTGGCCAGCGACCGTGGCGGGGTTACGCCCTCCCAGGAGATAATCCTGCGCGCCGCCGCCAGGACTCACGTCCGCACCGGCACCCCGATATCCACCCACACCTGGTCGCCCGACCGAGTGGGGGAGCAGCAGGTACGGATTCTTCAGGAAGAGGGCGTGGACCTGAACCGGGTTTACATTGGCCACAGCAACGACGACACCAACCTGGAGTATTTGTTGGGCCTGCTGGACAAGGGTGTCTGGCTGGGCATGGACCGCTACCCCGGAGGCCGAATTGCGGGCACCCCCAAGTGGGAGCAGCGCACCGAAACGGTGAAGAAGCTGATCGATGCAGGCTTCTGCAGCCGGATTATGCTGTCCCACGACTACTCGGTGCCGAAGGCGCGCCACAGTGCGGAGATGCAGGAGGAGCGCCGCCGGATAAACCCCGACGGCTACACCTTCATCCCCAAGAAGGTGCTGCCGCAATTGAAGGAGCTGGGAGTTTCCAATGCGGACATCCGCACCATGACGGTGGATAACCCGCGCCGCTTTTTTGAAGGGAGCTAGCTACACTTAGAGCGTGTGTGAAAAGTCCCTCCGCTTACCAATGGGGAGGGGGGCGGGCCGTCCCGTCCCCCCTTACGAAGGGGGGACTACAGGGGGGTCGTCCCCCAACTCCCGCCGCGCGGCGCTGGGCG
>SHYG01000067.1 GCA_009692925.1 Dehalococcoidia bacterium | reverse complement strand
TGCCCGCCAAACCCCCAAGGAGCTAGACGAAGAGGGCAAACCCCTCCAAATTGGTCCACCACAGGGCCGTAGGCCCCTATTGACCAAGTGCCGACGTCTCGGACGAGGGTTCAAATGATCCACCCAACCTATTCTTCAGCAGCCTGCTAGGGGAACTGACAATCTGCCAGCCGTCGCGCTGGCAAGAAGGACCGGAGCACCAATGCCGCAACCCAAGTACCTGACCATTGACGGCATCAAGGTCAACTATGTTCAGGAAGGTCAAGGCCCGGCGGTGCTGCTCCTGCACGGGCTGGGCACCTCCCTGGTCACCTGGGCGCAGAACATCCAGCCGCTGGCCGCCGCCGGGTACCGGGTGGTGGCGCTGGACCTGCCGGGCCACGGGGATTCCGACAAGCCCCGGCACTTGAGCTACGACCCCGCTGCGGGCGCCCGGCTGGTGCGTCGCGCGCTGCACGCCCTGGGGGTGGAGCGCGCCTCCCTGGTGGGCAACTCCGCTGGGGGGCTCATCGTGGGCATGTACGCCCTGGCCTACCCCACGCAGGTGGAGCGGCTGGTGCTGGTCTCCGCCGGCGGGCTGGGGCGTCAGGTGGCCTGGTTCCTGCGGATGTTCTCGCTGCCGGGGGTAGGCGAGTTGCTGTACCAGCCCCAGTGGCAGAGCGGAGCGGACCTGTCCCGGCGCATCTTCTATCAAGTTCCCGGGCAAGTTCCCGGCCAAGTACCCAACCAAATTCCCAGCCAGTCGCCCAGCTTTCTGGACCAGGTGCTGCCGGAGATGTGCCGCGTCCGCAGCCTGCCGGGAAGCAGAAGAGCCACGCTCAGAGCCCTGCGGTCCAGCGTAAACCTCTTTGGCCAGCGACGGAGCCGGTACATCCTGCCCAGCCTGCGCCAACTAGCGGCGCCGGTGCTGACGGTGTGGGGCGAAGAGGACAACATTCTGCCGGTGCGCCACGCCGAGGCGGTGCGCCTGGCGCTGCCGGGCAGTCTGGTGCATACCATGCCACAGTGCGGCCACTGGCCCCACATGGAGCGACCGGAGGAGTTCAACCAACTGCTGGTCCGGTTCCTGAGCGGAGAGCTGGATTCAGTCTCGCGGGGATTTGGGAATTAGGGGATACGCTCACTGTTAAACCCCTAATCCCCAAAATCTCGGCCTTGGGTTTGCTTCAGGGAGAGGACTTGGGCAGGGCCGCGCCGATGACCTGGGCAAGACTGCTGATCCCATTTTCCGCCAAATACGTTTTGAGCTCTTCCAGAATTCGGAAGGCTGCCCGGGGGTCCGCCAGGGTGGCGCTGCCCACCTGCACCGCGCTGGCCCCCGCCATCAGGTACTCCAAGGCGTCCCGGGCGCAGAAGATGCCGCCCACGCCAATTATCGGCACGTCCACAGCTTGGGCCGCCCGATAGACCAGGGCCACCGCCACGGGACGCAGTCCCGGTCCAGACAAGCCCCCTGTGATCCCACCCAGCACGGGCTTGCGGGTAGCCACATCAATGCGCATGGCCGGGATGGTGTTGGAGAGGGTCAAGGCGTCGGCGCCAGCATCCACCGCAGCGCGGGCGATAACCGTGATATCAGGGACATTGGGAGCGAGCTTGGCCAGCACCGGAAGATCGGTGTTGGCCCGCACTGCGGCCACCGCGGCGGCGGCCAGCCGGGGATCGTGGCTGAAGTGGGCGCCATCCTCAATGTTGGGACAGCTGAGATTGAGCTCCAGGGCCTGAAACCCAGCCACGCCCTGGGTCATGGCCGCCATTTCGCCAAACTGGGCGGCGCTTTCGCCCGAGAGGCTGAGAACCACAGTAGTGCCGATGTCCGGCCACTGGGGGGCCAGCCGCGCCAGCGCATCCTCAATGCCGGGGTTGGCCAAGCCGATGGAGTTGAGGAATGTGGTCTCCCCTGCCGCCAAGCCTTCCCGATAGGACGTCGGATACCACCGCGGCTCCGGGTTGCCCTGCCGGAGCCAGCGGGTGACGGTCTTGGGAATCACCGCACCCAGTTGCGCCAGGTTGGCGTCCGCCGGAATGCCTCTCCCATAGCCGTCATAGCCGAAGGTGCCTGAGGCGATCATCACCGGATTGGCCAGCCACAAGTGATGGCGATTCCGGGGCGCCAGATCCACAGCCAAATCCAGCTTGGGAGAGGCCGCCGGGCTCTTTGCCCTTGAACTACGCGTTCCCAGCCTCCTCTTTTTCCACTACCACCTCATCCGCGTCCGCATCGTCATCGTCGTCATCGTCGTCCAGAACGTCTTCAAAGTCGTCGTCTTCATCCTCTTCCGCCTCGCCCAGAACCGTAACCCGGTCCTTGGGCTTAGCCCCAGCCACGTCGTTGAGGACGGCGCCCTCACCCCCCAGCAGCAACTCCAACTCCAGCTCCCGCCGGCCTGGGGTGGTCTCTATGCCAAAGAGCATACCGGCGGCCGCCGCCGTCTCGGGCGTGCCCAGCCAGCCGGCCGGCACCATGCCAGCCAGGTCCGGCATGGGCTCTGGCTCCGGCAGCTCCGGCATATCCGCCACGTCGAGCCGGGCCGGGATGAGCCGGCCAATGATGACATTCTCCTTGAGGCCCAGCAGCCAGTCGTGGGCGCCGCTGACCGCCGCCTGAGTAAGCACCCTGGTGGTCTCCTGGAAGGAGGCCGCCGCCAGGAAGCTGTCGGTGAGCAGGGAAGCGCGGGTCACGCCCATCAGCATGGGCTTCGCGGTGGCCGGCTCGCCGCCCTCCGCAAGGACCTTGGCATTCTTCTCCTGAAAGTCGTTCTTCTCCACCATCTGGCCGGGGATGAAGTCGCAGTCGCCGGTGGACTCCACCTGCACCCGACGCAGCATCTGGCGCAAGATGATTTCAATGTGCTTGTCGTGGATGCTCACACCCTGGGAGCGGTACACCGACTGCACCTCGTCGATGAGGTAGCGTTGCAGCTCGTCCTTACCGCGAATGCGCAGGATGTCGTGGGGGTTCAGCGGACCGGCGGTGAGGGCGTCGCCCGCCTTGACCTCCGCGCCGTTGACGACCAGAAGATACGCCGAGGCTGGGACCGGGTGCTCCCGCTCCTCCAGGTCTTCCCACACAATGGACACGCCGCCGTCCCTCAGCTCCACGCGGCCGCCCACGTTGGCCACCACCACTGCATCCGCCGGAGCTGCTTCGCCTTCCACTGCCGAGCCATCGGCCTCCACGGTGCTGGCGTCGCCGCCCGCGGGCAGGAGGGCCCTGGCCAAAATGGTGCCCGGCTCCACCTCTTCGCCTTCATCCACCAGGAGTTGCGCGCCTTCAGGAAGGGCGTAATCCTCCCGGAACTCCTCCCGGCTCACCACCCGCAGGCGGCGGCCCTCGTCGTCGCTGGTGACCTCCACCAAGCCGTCAATGTCGGACAGGACGGCGGCGCCCTTGGGCACGCGCGCTTCAAACAACTCTTCCACCCGCGGCAGACCGCTGGTGATGTCCACTCCGGCGATGCCTCCGGTGTGGAAGGTGCGCATGGTCAGCTGGGTGCCTGGCTCGCCGATGCTCTGGGCGGCGATGATGCCCACCGCCTGGCCCACACCTACTGGCTTGCCGGTAGCGGGCAGGCGTCCGTAGCACTGGCGGCAAACCCCGCGATGGGCTTCACAAATCAGCGGGGACCGCACGGCCACATGGCTGATGCCCGCCTCCACAATCTGCCGTCCCAGGGCCTCGTTTATCTCCTCGTTGCGGTCCACGATGATCTCCCCAGTCTGGGGGTGGGCAACCGGCGCCCCCGCCAGCCGGCCCAGCATCCGGTCCGCCAAGGTGGCCCGGTTGGGGTCGTCGGGACGCGCCTGGACCCAGAAGACGTCGGCAGTGCCGCAGTCCTCGGCCAGGGTGATTACTTCCTGAGCCACGTCAATCAGGCGCCGGGTCAGGTAGCCGCTGTCCGCGGTGCGCAGGGCGGTGTCCGCCAGACCCTTGCGCGCGCCGTGGGTGGAGATGAAGTACTCCAGGGCGGTCAGGCCCTCCCGGAAGCTGGATTTGATGGGCAGGTCGATGATGCGGCCCTTGGGGTTGCTCATCAGCCCCCGCATGCCGGCCATCTGTTTGATCTGGGAGATGTTGCCTTTGGCGCCCGATACGGCCATCACCGCGATGCCGCCGTAGTTGCTTAGCTCCTCCCGCACCAGTTGTTCCGTCTGGTCTGAGGCTCGAGTCCACGCCTGCACCGTAAGTTTGTACCGCTCGTCCTCGGAGATCAGTCCCGACAGGAACTGGTCATCGTAGCTGTCTACCTGCTCGCCGGCCTCCGCCAGGATGCCCGCCTTCTTGGGCGATACCTGAATGTCGCTGATGCCGATGGTGATGCCGGAAGTAGTGGCGTAGCGGAAGCCCAGCTTTTTAATCTTGTCCAGGGTCTCCGAAGTTTCGTCAGCGGTCAAGTGGCGGCACAGCTCCGCCGTCAGCTCCTTGATGCCCGCCCGGTCCATGAGTTTGTTCTTGAACCCCAAGGTTGGGGGTAGAATCTCGTTGAAGATCAGACGGCCCAGAGTGGTGTCAACCAGCTCGCTCTCGTCCTCCTCCCGGCCCGGCAACCGCCGGATCAGCACCGGCGCCCGCAGGTCCACCAGCTCGGAGGCATAGGCGATGCGCGCCTCATCGGCATCGTAGAACTTCATGCCGTGGCCCTTGGCCTTTTCCTGGACCTGGGTGAGGTAGTAGCATCCCATGACCATGTCCAGAGTAGGGGATACCAGCGGTTCGCCCGACGCCGGCGACAGCATGTTGTGGGTGCTCAGCATGGCGTGACGGGCCTCCCGCACTGCCATGCGAGACAAGGGCACGTGCACCGCCATCTGGTCGCCGTCAAAGTCGGCGTTGAAGGCGGAGCATACCAAGGGGTGAATCTGAATGGCGTTGCCCTCAATAAGCACCGGCATGAAGGCCTGAATGCCCAACCGGTGCAAGGTGGGCGCGCGGTTTAGCAGCACCGGGCGGTCCTTGATCACGTTCTCCAGGATGTCCCAGACCTCTGGCCGGGCCCGCTCCACCATGCGCTTGGCGCTCTTGATGTTGGGCGCGGCGCCCAGCACCACCAGCCGGTGCATGACGAAGGGCTTGAACAGCTCCAGGGCCATGCGCTTGGGCAGGCCGCACTGGTCGAGCCTCAGCTCTGGCCCCACCACGATGACCGAGCGGCCGCTGTAGTCCACCCGCTTGCCCAGCAGGTTCTGGCGGAAGCGGCCTTGCTTGCCCCGCAGCAGGTCCGACAGGGATTTGAGCTTGTGGTTGTGGCTGCCCTGGATGGGACGGCCCCGCCGGCCGTTGTCAATCAAGGCATCCACCGACTCCTGCAGCATCCGCTTTTCGTTGCGGATGATAATCTCCGGGGCGCCCAGGTCAATCAGCCGCTTCAGCCGATTGTTGCGGTTAATCACCCGGCGGTACAGGTCGTTGAGGTCGCTGGTGGCAAACCGCCCTCCGTCCAGCTGCACCATGGGGCGCAGCTCCGGCGGCAGCACCGGCAAGATGGTGAGGATCATGTTCTCCACCCGGTTGCCGCTGCGCCGGAAGGCTTCCACCACCCGCAGGCGCTTGATGGCCTTCTTGCGGCGCTGCCCGGAGGTGGAGCGCATCTCATTGAGCAGCTGCTCCCGCAGGACTTCCATGTCCATGCCCTTCAGGATGGCGAGGATGGCCTCCGCCCCCATGCTGGCCTCAAATACGCTGCTGTAGCGCTCCTTCAGCTCCCGGTATCGGGACTCCGCCAGCAGCTTGTGGACCCGAAGGTCGTCTACCTCATCGGTGACTGCCTGGCGCGCCTCTTCCAGCTCCAGCTCTTCCTTGGCGAGCTGATCCTCAATGGCCTCCAGCTCTACCTCCGCCGCCTGGCGCTCCACGTCGGCCATGGGGTCCTCGGTCTTGGCGGCTAAGGCTTCGATCTTCTGGCGCAGAGCCGATACGCGCGCCTCCGCCGCCGTCTGACGCTTCTTCACCTCATGGTCATACTTCACCTGCTCCGCTTCAATCACCTGCTTGCGGGCCTCTTCGTCCACGGAAACCACAATGTGCTGGGCGAAGTAAAGCACCCGCTCCAGGTTGCGCGGCGACAGGTCCATGAGCAGGCCCAGGCGGCTGGGGGTAGTTTTGCTGAACCAGATGTGCGCCACGGGCGCCGCCAGCCGGATGTGGCCCATGCGTTCGCGGCGCACCTTGGCGCGGGTGACCTCCACGCCGCAGCGGTCGCAGATGACCCCGCGATAGCGAATGCGCTTATACTTCCCGCAGAAGCATTCCCAGTCCTTGGTAGGACCGAACAACCGCTCGCAGAAGAGGCCGTCCTTCTCCGGCCGCAGGGTGCGGTAGTTGATGGTCTCCGGCTTGGTGACCTCGCCGTGGGACCAGCTAAGGATCTGTTCCGGAGAGGCCACCGAGATACGAATGGCGTTGAAGTTGGTGGCCTGGGTTTCCGACCGGTCCATCATCCTGACCATTTAGTTTGCCTCCAGCGGTTGAAATAGGTCGGACTCGTCGGCGATGCTCTCGGTGTAGGCCGACCGGTCCTCTTCGTTCAGCAACTCCACCGACAGGCCCAGGCTCTGCAGTTCCTTCAGCAAGACGTTGAAGGATTCAGGCACTCCCGGCTGGCCGATGGGCTCGCCCTTGACGATGGCCTCGTAAGTCTTGACCCGGCCGGCCACATCGTCGGACTTGACGGTGAGCATTTCTTGCAGGTTGTAGGCGGCGCTGTAGGCCTCTAGGGCCCACACTTCCATCTCCCCAAACCGCTGGCCGCCAAACTGGGCCTTGCCGCCCAGGGGCTGCTGCGTGATCATGGAGTAGGGGCCGGTGGACCGCGCGTGAATCTTGTCTTCCACCAAGTGGATGAGCTTCAGCATGTAGATGGTTCCCACCGTCACCAGCTGGTCAAAGGGCTCGCCGGTGCGCCCGTCTCTCAGCTCAAACTTGCCAAAGATGGGCGGGGCAATCAGGCGCTCCCGGTGAATCGCCAGGGCGCGCTGGTACTGCTCGGGGAAGGTAAGCGCTGACACGTCCTCCCCCACCACGTCCTTGAGCCAGAGTTGCAGGCACGCCGCGCGGGCCTCACCGATGACCTGGTCGTCAAACAAGCGGGCATAGTCAAAGCCCTGCTCCGCCATCCACCGCTCCAGGCGCGGGTAGTCGATGGCGGGCGACCCGTCGTTGGGGCCGGTGTCCACCGCCTGGGCCTGCTCGGCAAACCAGAGGCGGGCCAGGCCGTCCTCAATGGACACGTCCTTGGCTCCGTCAAACACCGGAGTGACCGCCCGGAAGTTGAGCCCCCGGGCCGCCCAGCCCAGGTGGGTCTCCAACACCTGTCCCAGGTTCATTCGGGAAGGCACGCCAATGGGGTTGAGAATTATGTCCACCGGCGTGCCGTCGGCCAGGCAGGGCATGTCCTCTTCCGGCATGATGCGGGACACCACTCCCTTGTTCCCGTGGCGGCCGGCCATCTTATCTCCCACGGAGATCTTGCGGGTTTGGGCAATCCACACCCGTACCGCCTCATTCACGCCCGGCGGCAGGCCGTCGTGGTTGGCCCGGTTGAGCACCTTAACTTCAATAACCTTGCCGCGCTCGCCGTGGGGCACCCGCAAGGAGGTGTCCTTCACATCCCGGGACTTCTCGCCAAATATGGCCCGCAGCAACTTCTCTTCGGCGGTAAGCTCGGTTTCACCCTTAGGAGTGACTTTGCCCACCAGGATGTCCCCCGGGCCGACGTCGGCGCCCACGCGGATAATGCCCCGCTCATCCAGGTCCCGCAGGCTGTTCTCCCCAACGTTGGGGATATCGCGGGTAATCTCTTCGGGGCCCAGCTTGGTCTCCCGGGCCTCCATTTCATGCTTCTCAATGTGGATGGAGGTGAAATAGTCCTCCTTCACCAGCCGCTCACTCAGAATGATGGCGTCCTCGTAGTTGTAGCCCTCCCAGGACATGAAGGCTACCAGCACGTTCTGGCCCAGGGCCAGCTCGCCGCGGTCGGTGGACAGGCTGTCCGCCAGGACGTCGCCCATCGCCACCGTGTCGCCCTTATGCACCACGGGCCGCTGGTCGAAGCAGGTGCCCTGGTTGGTGCGGGAGAACTTGACCAGCGGGTGATGATGCGGGTTGCCCTCCCCGTCGATGACCACGATGTCTTCGCTGTCCACCACGGAGACCACGCCCTCCGCCAGCGCGACGACCGCCTGGCCGCTGTCGCGGGCCACCCGGCCTTCAATGCCGGTGCCGACCACCGGGGCCTGGGCGCGGAGCAGGGGCACCGCCTGCCGCTGCATGTTGGAACCCATCAAGGCGCGGTTGGCGTCGTCGTGCTCCAGGAAGGGGATTAGCGCCGCCGAGATGCTCATGATCTGCATGGGCGACACGTCCACCAAATCCACCGCCTCCGCCGCCTCTTCGATATACTGCTCGCCCACCCGGATCTCCACCCGGTCCTGGGCTAACTGGCGTTTGTTATCCAGGACGGAGTTGGCCTGGGCCACGTGGAACCGCTCCTCCTGGTCCGCCGACAGGTAGATCACATCCTCCGGGTTGCCGGCCAAGAAAGGCCGCACCTGAACCATGCTGTCCTTGGGCAGCTTTTTCAGGGCTGCCAGCTTGGGCTTGGTGATCCGCGCCCCCTTTGCCACGATGACCTTGCCGTCGCCGTCCAGCACTGCCGCGGACACGGTGCGGCCCTCCAGGTCAGACGAAGCCGCGGGCAGAGCCTTGGTCACCTTCCGGTAGGGGGATTCAATGAAACCATAGGGGTTGGTGCGGGCAAAGGATGCCAGGGAACTGAGCAGGCCGATGTTAGGGCCTTCCGGCGTCTCAATGGGACAGATGCGCCCATAGTGAGAGAAGTGGACGTCGCGCACATCGAACCCGGCGCGCTCCCGGGAGAGGCCGCCCGGCCCCAAGGCGGAGAGCCGCCGCTTGTGGGTCAGCTCGGCCAAGGGGTTGGTCTGGTCCATGAACTGGGAGAGCTGGGAGCCGCCAAAGAACTCCCGCACCGCCGCCACTACCGGGCGGATATTCACCAGCCCCTGGGGCGCGGCGGTCTCCGGGTCCACCAGGGTCATCTTCTCTTTAACCATGCGCTCCATGCGCAGGAGGCCAACCCGGACCTGGTTTTGCACCAGCTCGCCCACGGCCCGCACACGGCGGTTTCCCAGGTGGTCGATGTCGTCGGGGCGGCCGTCCCCGCGGTTAAGCAGGATCATGGTTCGGATAATGGCCACCACGTCCGACAAGGTCAGGGTGCGCAGGTCGGCGTTGTCGGTCTGGCTGAGACGGCGGTTCAGCTTGTAGCGGCCTACGCGGCCCAAGTCGTAGCGACGGCCGTCGAAGAACAGGTTGCGCACCAGGTTCTTGGCGTTCTCCAGGCTGGGAGGCTCACCGGGGCGCAGCCGGCGGTAGAACTCGATCTGCGCGGCGGCAATACGCCGCGCCTGGGCCGAGTTGAACTCGTGGCCCGGGCGCAGCCCCTGCCACATGCTGCGCAGATCGTCCTCCCGGAAGGCTAGCTCCCGCTCCTCAGGCACCGTGTCCCGGTCCAAGGTGGTCTGAATGTACCGATGGTTATCATCTGTGTCCACATCCTTGAAAAGTCCCTGCATCTCCTCGTCGGAGGCGACGCCCAGGGCGCGCAGGAAGGCAGTGGCGGAGACTTTGCGCTTGCGGTCAACCTTGACCGACAGGATATCTTTGGAGCTAGTCTCAAACTCCAGCCAGGCTCCCCGAGAGGGGATGAGCTTGGCGTAGCACAAATTGCGGTCCGTAGCCGGATTTTTCTCATAAACAAAGTAGACGCCGGGGGAACGGACCAACTGGCTGACCACTACCCGCTCGGCGCCGTTGATGATGAAGGTGCCGTTGATAGTCATCACGGGAATGTCGCCCATGAAGATCTGCTGCTCTTTGATCTCCCCGGTCTCTTTCATGACCAGCCGAGTCCGGACGTAGAGCGGCTTGGAGTAGTTAATCTCCCGCTCCTTGCACTCCTTGGCGGAGTACTTCTCCGGGCCGAAGTGGTGCTCCTGGAAGTGCAACTCGTACTTCTTGCTGGTGTAGTCTACAATTGGGGAAATCTCCTTGAAGACCTCCCGCAGCCCGTCGTCAGTGAGCCAATCGTAGGACTGGAGCTGGCCCTGGATCAGATTGGGGACTTCCAGGACGCGGGGAATGCGGGCATAGGACTTGACCACGGAGAGTTGAGCCGGTTGGCCATTGGACGCAGCAGACAAAACCACCTTTGTCCTCCCTAAAGATAGGATGGCGGCCGAGTTGGGTTAGAGGATTGAGACAAGCAGGCGTATCTGGGGTAGGGAATCGGCAGAGTCGCGGGAAGGTATAAATGGCACAGTTACAGGCATAAGACGGCAACAGCTAATTATACACCCTTCCACACTAATGTCAACGATTGCGCCAAGCCAAATCTGGGCAGTTTAATGCTCACCCTGTGCCGGGATTTCTCTATTCTCCCCCTTGCCAAGTTGCGTGATGCTAGTTATCCGACATTCCCTATCTGTGGGCATGGTGGGTAGGGGCAGACCTGTGTGTCTGCCCTGGTCCCTCCCAACCCCAGGGCGCACACATAGGTGCGCCCCTACGGTAAGACAACTGGCATCAGGCGTCTGCCTAGGGGGAGAAGGAGACTTCTCACACACCTTCTGACACTCCGGCGAGATCCTCAAGCCATTCGACAGCCCTGGGGAGAAGGGGTATTATTACCCCTGACCCAGACACCCGGCCAACCTGGCGGCCCGGCGCCGCCAACAAGGAGTGCCCTATGCCTAGTTCCATGCCTACTTCCCTGCGCGGAGTAGCCATCGTTTCCCCGGTGCGCACCCCGGTGGGCAGCTTCGGCGGCGGCCTGAAAGGCGTCTCCGCCGCGGAGCTGGCCTCCACCGTCATCAAGGCCCTGCTGGAACGCACCAGCCTGGACCCATCCCGGATTGACGATGTGATCCTGGGCCACGGGTATCCCAACGGCGAGAATCCCTCCATTGGCCGGCTGGCCTCCCTTAAGGCCGGACTGCCCATTGAAGTCCCCGGCTACCAGCTGGACCGCCGCTGCTCCTCCGGCCTGCAGGCCATCCTCAACGCCGCCATGATGGTGCAGACCGACAACGCCGACGTGGTGATTGCCGGCGGCGTGGAGAGCATGAGCAACGCCGAGTTTTATGTAAATGAGTCCCGCTGGGGCGCCCGCTTTGGCTCCATCACCCTCCACGACCGGCTGGCGCGGGCCAGGGAGACCATCTCCCCGGAGGAGCGCTTTGGCTGCATCTCTGGCATGGTGGAGACCGCGGAGAACCTGGCCAAGGAGTATGAGATCTCCCGCCAGGAGCAGGACGAGTATTCCCTGCGCAGCCACCAGCGGGCCGTGGCCGCCATCCAGGAGGGCAAGTTTGCCCAGGAGATTGTGGCGGTGCCCATTCCCCAGCGCCGCGGCGATCCGGTGCTCTTTAATAAGGATGAAGGCCCCCGGGGCGACACCTCCATGGACGCCCTGGGCCGCCTGCAACCGGTGATGAAAGGCGGCAGCGTCACCGCCGGCAACGCCAGCAGCCAGAACGACGCCGCCTCCGTCTGCCTGGTGGTGGCGGAGGACAAGCTGGAGGAGCTGGGCCTGAAGCCCATGGCCTACCTCAAGGGCTGGGCCGTCACCGGCTGCCACCCGGCCACCATGGGCATTGGCCCCGTCCCGGCGGCCAAGAAGCTCATGGGCAAGCTGGGCCTCTCCCTGAACGACATGGACCTCATCGAACTGAACGAGGCCTTTGCCGCCCAGGTGCTGGCGGTGCTGCGGGAGTGGAAGCTGTCCGACCCCGGCAAGCTCAACGTCAACGGCTCCGGCATCTCCCTGGGCCATCCCATCGCCGCCACCGGCGCGCGCATCCTGGCCACCCTGCTCCACGAGATGGAGCGCCGCGACGCCCAGTTTGGCCTGGAAACCATGTGCGTAGGCGGCGGCCAGGGCGTCGCCGCGGTGTTTGAACGGCGGTAAACGAGCAACTCAGCT
>SHYG01000066.1 GCA_009692925.1 Dehalococcoidia bacterium | reverse complement strand
TTCTTTTGGCCAGCACGATTGGTTGGTGACGTTCGCTCTCCTCCATTATCTCAATACTCTCTGGAGTGAGGACGTAGCACCGGTAGTCGCCATTGGGCATCTGAAAACGCCAAGTCCGATCAGGGTTTCGTCGGCCAACAAATGGCATACGGTATCCGAATGACATCCTGCAGTCTACTCCTGGCATTGGCACCATATGCTTAATCGCCCTATTATCCCTCTCCGTGATTCGCGCGCTGCTAAGCCAGCGGACGACTATTGGCACTGCGGCGATGGCCGCGCCGAATGCCCCGACTATGCCGGTTATTGTTGCCAAGTCCACGTCGTTTCCCTCCAGTAGCCTGGTAACTACGCTTCCGCCGTGACTTGTTGCGGGACGATGCTGGCCGCCCTGCGGAAGATTCGCATCTGGGCGTTCAGTGCCAGGACTCCAGAGGCGTTGACCTTATAGACCTTCCGCACCTTTCCTGGGGAAACCTCCCTGTCGCCCACCAGGGAAGTGAGGCCTGCCTCTTCTAGCTTCTTCAGGTTTTGGTAAAGCGTGGCGGCGCTGAAGTCAACCTTGCCTTCGCTGAGTTCCTTCACCTGCCTGGCGATGGCGTAGCCGTGCTTGGGGGCTTCGGCCAGGCTGGCCAGGATGAAGAACTCCTGTTGGCTCAGCGGCGCTCCGCTCTTCCTGGACTTAGTGCTCATGCTAGTGACGCTCCTAATCAGATATGGCGTATATCAATATCGTATTTAAGGATGTGACCGTCAAGCGCCAGCGGGCTGGATCATGGACCCGCAGGCCGCAGGCGGGGGCGCGGGTCGCCGCCTACCGGGTAAGCACCAAGGGGAAGTTGCCCAGGGGGTTCCGTAGCTCACCCTGGATTCGCGTCGCGCTGATGACCTGAAACTCCCCGGTAAGCGGTAGTCCAAGTCCCGGCGCGGTGCCCGTAAGGGTGAGGGCGTTTCCGTTGCGCACCGTGGTGCCCTCCGCCAACAGGCGGCCCTGGGTATCGAAGCCCCGGAAGCTAAACCGGTCCGGCGCGATTGTCTGGAGCTCCACTGAGCCGCCGGCATGGTTCCAGCGCCCAGATATGTCTCCTGGTGAGGGCGCCGCGGAAGGCGGAGGCGGCGTGGTTGCAGCCGGCAATCCCGTCGGCGGCGCACTGGCCGTTGGGCGCACGGGCGTGGCGGATGGAGCAGGCTGGGCGGTATTTGCCGGTGCCGTGGGCCGGATGGTGGGTGCTACACCGGTGGGCAGTAGCACGGGCGCGGTGGGGACTGCTGCTGGCGGTGTTGGAGATGCGGTCACGCCTGACCCTGGCGGGAAGGGCAGCAAAAAGGGCAGCGCCACCAACGCCACCCCTGCCACGAAGGTCAGCAGCGCGTAGGGCACGCACCGTTCCAGTTTGCCGGCGGCACCGGCCGGCTCGCGAACTCGGTGACGCCACGCCGTCGGGAGCGCCACCGCCAAACCCGCCACAGCCAGCACGGCCCCAACTACCATCATCGACAGGTGCAGCCCGCTCACTGTTCAGCCCCTGTCCCCGGTTAGCTTCAAGCTGCGCCCAGGGCCACCCGGACAATGCGCTTCTCCAGCGTCTGCCCCAACTCCGTGGCCAGCTCCAGGCGCTGGTGGTCCCCCACCGTGCCCACGAAGACCACTCCCAAAATGCGGCCCACCCGGAAGTCAATCACCGTGGAGGAAGCCAGGCCTTTAGCGCTGCCTTGCAGCACCCGAAGGGCCACCGCCTCGTCGAAGAACCCTGCGGGGGACAGCGGGCTCACCGAGATGAGCTGGCTGCCCTGGCCCATGCTCTTGCCCACGTGGCCCTCAAAGTCCTTAAGGAAGATGTCGCGCATCCACCGGGACACCGCCTCCGGCGACTCGAAGAGATGGGCCACCGTCGCCGCCACAAAGTTCGCCCCGTCCTCGGCAGGCGTGCCGGAGGGCGGGGCAAACTCCCGGCTGTAGCCGTTAATGCGCCCCGCCTGGCGATATCGCTCGCCGCTGCTGCCGGTAAAGCCGTGCTTCGCCATATTTTCGTTGTCCAGGAGGCCCTCACGCGCCATGCGATAGCCGCGCAGCTCAGGAGGCAGCTCGTTGCTCCCCAGGGCCATGTACTCCAGGTCCTTCTCGGCCACCGCAAGGGTGGCACGGGTTAGTAATGTCGCTTGCAAACTACACCTCGATTTGTGAGACTGTTGGCACAGGATTGGGTCTGGTCTGCTTCAGCCACACGCCATGGGATAAACATGCAGGCTCCGGGACATCTCTCCCGGCGCCTGGCTCTTGGCCCAGGTGGCGCCATCGTCGTGGCTGCCATAGACGCGGCCATCCCGGTCGCAGCAGTATACCCGGCCGGGCGCGGCGGCATCCACCGCCACCTGGAACATGCGGCTGGGCGGAGTCTCACCCAGGTCCAATCGCTGCCAGGTCTCCCCGGTGTCGCGGCTGCGGAACAGCGCTCCCGCCTCCTGGGTGCCTCGGGGCGCGCCGCCGCCGCCAGCGCCAGCCGCCAGGTAGATGGTGCGGGGATCGCCGGGGTCCACCAGCAGCCCTCGGCAGTAGGAGCCGCCGGGAAACATTTCCTCCACCTGGATATGCTCCCAGTAGCTGCCCCGGTTCCGGCTGCGGAACATGGCCACCTGGGTGATGATAAACACCGTGCCGGGAGCGGCGGCGCTGACCTGGACCCCATGCAAGTCCAGGGTGTTGTTGCGCACGTAGGGGCCGTCCAGCGCTTGCTCCCAGCTTTCACCGCCGTCGCGGCTGGCCAGCAGCCCGCCCACTTCGATGGCGGCGTACATGTCCAGGGGATTGCTGGGGTCGGCGGCAAGGCCAATGACCCGCTTGCCCAGAGGCGGCATGTAGGTGGTGATGTGGGGAAACACTACGTTGCGGGTGTCCATCTGGCGCCAGTGCTGGCCCTCGTCCTCGGAGCGATAAACGGCGCAGGGGTCGCAGCCGGCGTAAATCACGCTGGGGTTTTGGGGGTGGAAGGCCAGGGACCAGACGTCGGTCCCGATGCGAGGCATGCCCAGGGCCTCCCAGCGGTCGCCCCGGTCGTTGCTGCGGTAGACACCGCGCTGGGTGCCGGCGTACACAATCTGCGGGTCGTGAGGATGCACCAGCAGCGCCCGCACCTGGGGGCTGGCGGGCAGCCCGCGGGTAATGCTCACCCACTCCTCATCGCCGTCCGCCCAGCGGTACATGCCGCCAGGGCCGATGTTGTCGCCTTCCCCTGCCAGTCCGATATAGACGTAGGTCTGATGCTCTATGTTAGCCACGGCTTCCTCCCACGTTCTGCTTAGATTACTGGATTGTTTCCCCAGCGGAGGTCCTTGTCAAGGGGGTGGAGGGCTGGAGACGTTCTCCAAAGCGTCGGGATGGCGTAGGGGCGCACAGCTGTGCGCCCCTACGGGCTGGATGGCGCCGGAAAGCGCTAGCGGGTGGCCGAGCGTGGGAAGTCTCGCTCCTTCCAGGCGAAGGCCGTGGCCGGTCGCAAGCGATAGACTCGGGTAGCGGCGTCTTTCACATCCGGCCTGATCTGGTACTTCTGCCAATAGGCGTCGACAAAGGCCTGGAGCAGAGCTGAATCTTGCACCGCTTCCATCGGTCCCTCAACAATCACCCCGTCGTCGCCGCTCTCCAGGTGCACCGTGCAGGCGGGATTCGCTTCCAGGTTGCGCCCCTTGCGGGAGGCGGCGTCGGTGCCGAAGTAGAACCCGTCGGACCGCCACAACCCCCACACCGGCATCGCGTGGGGCCGGCCGTCGGGGCGCGTGGTGGCGAGCCAGTAGTTGCGGGCATGGCGCAGCCGGTTTTGCACCTCTTCCCAGAGGAGCATCTGCGGGCCGGAGCCTTTGGCGATGCCGTAGCTGGCTGGCACGCGGAGGCGGCCCGGCACGGGCTCTGGGTTTGAGGGAGCTGCGTTGGTCATGAGCTGCTGCCACCCTAGTTTCTAGTTTTTTCTTGGCCCTGCCTGACTAGCAGGGTCATTCCATTGTCGGTTGCCCGTAGGGGCGCACCTGCGTGTGCGCCCTGGAGTCCCGCATGGATATCGCAACTCGTGGGCGGACACCCTTCGGCGCGGCTCAGGGCAGGCTCCGGTCTGCCGCTACCCGATGGCGGCCCCCGCCTGCCCAGGCCCACCCCTGGCAACCCGGCCAGGTATGCGGTAGTATGTAGTACCACATAGATGCGGAGACGCGGACCATGAAGAGTAAAGTTTACCAGACCTTTGACCAGGCGGTATCGGATATCCCCAATGATGTGACTATCATGTTCCCGGGATTCTCGGGGATCGGCGTGCCGCGCAACCTCATCGCTGCCCTGCACCGCCAGGGCGCTAAGGGTCTGACCGGCATCTCCAACAATGCCGGCACCCTGGACGCCAAGGCGCCGGATGTGGGCACATTGATCGAGGCAGGCCAGGTGAAGAAGATGTACTGCGCCTTCACCTCGCCGACCCATCCGTCCCGCGTCACCGCCTTCGTCCGTATGTACAACAACAACGAGATTGAGGCTGAAACAGTGCCCCAGGGGACTATGGCCGAGCGCATCCGCGCCGCCGGGGCGGGCATCGGCGCCTTCTACACCCCCACCAGCGTCGGCACCGAGCTGGCGGAGGGCAAGGAGCACCGGGTCATTAATGGCCGCACCTACGTGCTGGAGTACCCCCTCCATGCCGACTACGCCTTCATCCGCGCCTGGAAGGCCGATACCTTTGGCAACCTCCAGTTCCGGCTAACCCAGCGCAACTTCAACCCCATCATGGCCATGGCCGCCAAGACTACAATTGTGGAAGTGGAAAACGACGTGGTGCCCATGGGAGAGCTGGACCCCGACGCCATCCACCTGCCGGGGGTCTACGTGCACCGCATCGTGCGCATCCCGCCCGCGCCCCAGGGCATTTGGGAGTAACCGGTGGCACGATAACCGCAGAGGGCACAGAGTACGCAGAGGGGATGATGGGATTATCCGTGATCTCAGCGACCTCCGTGGGCTCTGTGGTGAGGTTCCGGGCAGGTCCTGACCAGCGGTAGCCAGCTACTGAAGACCGGAGGAGTTAATGCCAGAGCATCCCAAGTCAGAGAAACCCAAGCTGGAGCGCCAGGCCATGTGCGACCGGCTGGCCATGGAGTTCCAGGACGGCTGGATCGTCAACCTGGGCGTGGGCATGCCCACCCTCTGCTCCAACTACGTGGACCCCGGCAAGACCATCATCAACCACTCGGAGAACGGCGTCATCGGCTACGGCCCCATCGCGCCGAAGGGGCAGGAGGACCGGCACCTGGTCAACGCCGGCGGGCAGTTTGTGCTGGCCCAGCCGGGCATGGCCATTGTCCATCACGCCGACTCCTTCGCCTTCATCCGCAGCGGCATGGTGGATGTGACGGTGATGGGGGCCTACGAGGTGTCGGAGAACGGCGACTTCGCCAACTGGCGCATCCCCAACCGAAAGGGCGGCGGCATCGGTGGCGCCATGGACCTGGCCGCCTGCGCCCAGCGGGTGTTCATCGCCATGGAGCACACCAACCCGCGGGACGGCACTCCCCGGCTGCTCAAGCGCTGCAAGCTGCCCATCACTGCGCCGGGAGTGGTGAAAATGCTGGTCACCGACCTGGGCCTCTTTGAGGTGACGGCGCAAGGCTTCCTGCTGCGGGAGCACGCCCCCGGTTGGACTCCGGAGGAGATTCAGCACGAGACCGAGGCGAAGCTGATTATCCCCCGAGACCTGCGGGAGTTCCGCTTCCGGGACTAGCCTTAAAGCGTCTAACACAATCAACTTTGACTTGGACGCATCCCCACCTTAATCCTCCCCCGTCAAGGGGGAGGAGACTCATCCCTTTCCACTCGACGGGGGAAGGTTAGGATGGGGGTGAAAAGCCCCGGCAAGGCATTTTGTCAGGGATTCTTAGCCTTCCGCCAGCCGCTTGATCTGCTCCATTGTCCGCAGCACCGCGTCCAGCGAGGTGATGGCAGGAGAAAAGAAGGGGTCAAAGAACAGTTCCTCGGCGCCCGCCTCTCTGGTCGCTTGTATCTCGGCCTTCATCTGGTCTGGGGAGCCGTAGGAGTTGCCCCGGACCACCATCTGAAGCTTGGCTGGGTCGTGCCCCGCCTGCTTGGCCATCTCACCAACCCCCTGCATCATCTGGGCCATGCCCTGGGGCGGCACCCCTGCCGGGTTCCAGCCGTCGGCCATGGTAGCCACCCGCTGCATGGCGCCCGGAGTGTAGGCGGCCAAATAGATAGGCGGGTGCGGCTTCTGCACCGGCTTGGGCAGAATGTGAGAGCGGCGGATGTGGAAGAACTTGCCGTGAAACTCCACCGGGTCAGTGGTCCAGATGGCCTTCAGCACCTTCAGGAACTCGTCGGCCCGGGCCGCACGGGAGCTCATGGGCACCCCCACCGCGTCGTGTTCGTCCTTGGACCAGCCCTGTCCCAGGCCCACCCGCAGGCGGCCGCCGGAGAGCACGTCCAGGGTGGTCAGGCTTTGCGCCAGCATCACCGGGTTGCGGTAGCCCATCACCAGCACGCTGGCGCCCAGAGCTATGCGTGAGGTGAATGCGGCGGCAAATGTCAGCGCCTCCAGCGGCCCCAGCATGATGCGCATGTTGGCCGGCATATTGCCGTCGGGCGTCCCAGGGTACGGGGACTGAGGCTGCACCGGGTAAAGGAACCCGTCAAAGACCCAGAGGCTATCGTAGCCCAGTTCTTCGGCGTGCTGTGCCACCCGGGCGATGGTTTCGGGGCCTGCCAGAGGGCCACTCTGGGGCAAGGCAAAACCTAGTCGCATCGGGAACGTTCTCCTGAAGGCCTAAAATCTTCTCTCGCTTTACGAAGATTTGCCTGAGTATCCCTAACAAAATGCTGTGGCGGGGCTTTTCACCCCCACCTTAATCCTCCCCCATCGAGGGGGAGGAGACTTATCCCTTCCCCCTGGACGGGGGAAGGTTAGGATGGGGGTGAGTCTCGGTCAAAGTTGATTTCAACAGCTAGAGCTAAAGTCACGCTAGAAGGATGGTCAGTAATACCCCGCTCCGCCGTTGACGTGCAGGGTCTGGCCGGTGACGTAGCCGCCGTCGTCGCTGACCATGAACAAGCAGGCGGCGGCGAGGTCGTCGGGGGTGCCTTGCCGGCCCAGCGGTATGCCCGAGGCGCTGGGCCGGCCCTGGGTGTACCACTCCGGGTGGGCGCGGGAGGTGTCAATGCTGCCCGGCGAGATGACGTTGACCGTGATGTTGTGGGGCGCGAACTCGGAAGCCAGGGCGCGGGCCATGCCGACCAGCCCCATCTTGGCTGCCGACACGTGGGCGCGCTCGGCGCCGCCCCTGAATGCGCCCTCCCCGGTGAAGAACAGGATGCGGCCGTACTGGTTGTCCATCATGGACTGGATGACCGCCCGGGTGCAGTAGAACGCCCCGTCCAGCACCACGCCGCGCACCTCTTCCCAGTCCTGGAGGGTCAACTCGTTGAAGGGCTTGTGGGGCCGGATGGCGGCGTTGTTAATCAGAATGTCGATCTTGCCGAACTCCGACATGGCCATGTTGACCATGCTGTCCACCTGCTCCTTGCTGGCTACGTCGGCCAGGACGGGCAGGGCGCGGACACCCAAGGCGCGGGCCTCCGCCGCGGTGTCCTCGGCCTCCTTCCGGTTGCTGCGGGCGTTGACCACCACGTCGGCGCCCTCGGCGGCCAGCTTCAACACCGTGGCCCGACCAATGTTGCGGCCCGAGCCGGTGACCAGAGCTACCTTACCATCCAGCTTTCCCATAACACGCACCTCCTCTGACGACTTTACTGTAGCCTTGCCCCATCTCAGGGGGTCCAAGCTGTAATTCTGGGATTATAGCATGGTGTTTCCCCGTTGATTTCTCCCGCTGGCTATGCCACCATTGCCGGCGGCTTCACAGTGATTGTGGGATTGCATTGCATCTAGGCAGGTAGCGAGACCTCATGTGGGCTTTAATGGCGCTGACCAGTGCCGCCGCGTTTGGCATGGTCAGCATCGTGGACAAACGGGTTCTGTCCCGGCACCTGCCCGGCGTGTCTGCCTTCCTCCTTTGGGGCGGGTTGACCGTCGCTGTCTACGTGCCGCTGACCTTGTACCTCACCGGCATCCCCGCTGATACGCCGCCCAAGTACCTTGTAGCTGCCTTCTGCTCGGGGCTGAGCCTGGGCGTGGGCCTGGTGCTGATGTTCCAGGGACTGCGCATGGAGGAGGCCTCCCGGGCGGTGGCCATTGTGCAGATTTATCCGGTGTTCGTGGCGTTGCTGGCGGCGGCGTTCCTGGGGGAGCGGCTGGCTCCCCTCCAGTGGGGCGCCATGGGCCTGGTGGTGCTGGGCGCTATTCTAGTGTCCCTGGATATGCCGCACGCCGGCGGGTCGTGGCTGCTGGGTCGCGGCACCCCGCTGCTGGTGGCTTCAGGGCTGTTCGCCGGGCTGGCCTACTTCAGCGCCAAGCTGGCGTTGGGCCATCTGCCGGTGTGGCACACCTTCGCGGTGCAGCAACTGGGAGTGCTGGCGGTGTGTTGTCTCTTCGCCCGCCCCAAGGTCTGGAGGCAGTTGGGCGCGGCCCTGCGGCGTCCGGTCACTCTGGCGCTGCTGGTGGTTGGCGAGGGATTGGTGCCCATCGCCGCATCCTTCGTCGCCATGGCCGCTTCCAATTTGGGGCCAATCTCTCTGGTCACCGCCTTCCTGGCGACGCGGCCCCTCTTCGTGTTCATCTACTCCGCCGCGCTGAGCCGCACCCGGTGGAGCAGCAACGACGCGCCGTTGAGCCGGTCTGCCTTGGTCCTCAAGCTGGCGGCCATCGCCATGATTGTGGCGGGCGTGGCGGGAGTAGGGCTGCTGTAGCGGGGAGACGCCCCCCCCCAACCCCCCTTTGCGAAAGTGGGGCTATCCGGGAATTTGTCACGCCAAGTGCCAGTATCTTGCCCACCGCAGCAGCCACGTGGGGATGGGCTCCATGACCCGCAGCACCAGCCCGGCGGCGATGGTTGCGACAACGCCCATGCCTGCCCCGGCCAGCACGTCGCTGGGGTAGTACACGCCGTTCATGACTCGGGTGAGCACCCACAGGAAGGCCAGGGTGAGCAGCGCCAATCCGGAGCGGCGGTGGGCCCGCCACACTCCGATTGCCAGGGCAAGGGACACCGCCGCCGGATTGGCGGGAAAGGACGAGTCGGTAGGCTGGTACAGCAGGTTGGTGACTGCCTGGTGGACGAAGGGGCGCTCCCGGAAGTAGAAGTGGTTGCAGATAACCACCAACAGGGCAGCAAAGCCCAGGGCCAGCGCCGCCCGCAGCACTCCCCGCTGGCGGCGCTCCCTCTCCTCCTGACTAGCGCCGCTGAGCCACAGGCCCAGCAGCCACAGGGACATGGCCACCGGGACGAAGTAGTCGCTGACCAGCAGGTAGACCAGATAGTCCAGAGCTGGAGACCGGCCCAGGGCCTGGTTCAGCCAAGCCACCAGGCCCGCATCCAAGTCTAGCAGTGGGTTCACGGCCGTCGCCGGAGCAGGCGTTGCAGGGCGCGCCAGAGCAAGCGTGGGTAGTGGCTATCTCGCAGGCCGTCCAGCCCCGGCGGGAGGGCGGGCGTGCCTGCCCCCAGGGATGGATGGAGCATCGCCGCGACCAGCGCCGTGAGGGTAGAGGCGCCGCCTGCGCCCATGCAGAAGCCCGCAAACTGCTGGGTGGCGTTCAGCCCCCGGGTGTAGTCGGGCACGTTGCGCGGCTCAGAGACGAAGAACCAGGCGGCGGCGCCGGCGATAAGCACCGCGCCCAAACTCAGGGAGGCCAGCCGATGGTGCAGGAAAAGCAGCCCCTTCAGCCCGTTAAGCGCCGCGGCGATTTGGATGGCGCCCAGCGCCGCGAAGAACAGCAGGACGGTGTAGTCGCCGGTGAAGGGCTGATCGGTCACGCCGCGTCGCCTCCGCCTGGTCGGGCATCCAGCGGGTGAGCAAGTAACGGCTTCCGGCGGATGCTGAGGTAATGGCTTAACCCCACCAGGGTGGGCAAGCCGAGGGAGAAGAGGATCATGGAGCGCGGGTAGTCCGCCAGCCAGGCGATGCAGGCGATGGGGATGAAAAGGCACGCCAAGGCCTTGGTTGCGCTTTTGGTGAGGAACAGCACCGCCAGCCCAAGCAGGGACAGCGGCACGGCGACCAATGGCAGCAGGCCCAGCAGCACTCCCGCGCCGGTGGCGGCGCCGCGCCCGCCGCGCAGTCGCAGGAACACTGGCCAGGAGTGTCCAGCCACGGCAGCCACCCCGGCCAGCATGGCGGCCCCAGGGGAGTCCAGCCACCAGCGGGCCAGGAGCACCACCACCGCACCTTTGCCGATGTCTGCTACCGCCACTGCCACGCCAGCGGCGCGGCCCACCGATCGGAAGACGTTGGCGGCCCCAGCGTTGTTATCCCCCAGGCGGCGGATGTCCTGGGCCTTGAGCAGCCGGGTGACAACATACGCCGTGGGAATGGCGCCGATGAGATAGGCGGCCAGCGCTACGCTGCCCCAGTGCAGGCTATCCCCTACCCACGGCAACGGCGGCGCCTCCGGTGGCGGGACCGCGGCGCGGCGCTACCGGCCCCGGGGCTGGTCCCGCAGAATGCCCGCCTTGGCCGGGGCAAGTTTGGTCGAAACTGGCGTACACCAGTGAAGGTACTTGGGGTTGCGCCCCACCACCACATCAGAGTACATCTTCTGAAGCTGGCTGGACACGGGGCCAGGCTGGCCGTCGCCGATGGGACGGTGGTCCAGCTCCACCACCGGCGTCAGGTGCGCGGCAGTGCCGGTCAGCAGCACCTCGTCGGCGAGGTACAGCTCGCTGCGGTCAACGGTGCGCTCCACCACCTCCATGCCCAGCTCAGTCTTGGCCAGGTGCATCACCGTTTCGCGGGTGATGCCGGGCAGCGCGTTGTCTTCCAGCACCGGGGTGACCAGCCGACCGTCGGTGACCATGAAGATGTTTTCGCCGGAGCCTTCGGAAACGTGGCCGTCCTGGTTCAGGAGGATGGCCTCATCGTAGCCGCCCAGGGTTGCCTCCGTCTTGGCCAGGATGCTGTTGACGTAGATGCCTGCGATCTTCAGCCGCGCCGGAATCATGGGGTCGTCCACCCGTCGCCAGGAGGAGGTGCAGCAGCGCAGGCGGTCCGATGCCAGGTAGCTGCCAAAGGGTATGGTAATCAGGGTGAAGTCGCTCGCCAGGTCTTGCAGGCGCAAGTTCGCCACCATCTCGGCGCTCTTGTAGGCCAGTGGGCGGATGTAGATGTCCTGGCGATGCCTGTTGCGCTCCACCAGCTCCGTGGTGATCTTGCACAGGTCGTCGGCAGTGTAGGGGATGTTGAGCATGAGCAGCCGGCAGCCTCGGAGCAAGCGCTGGTAGTGCTCCCGCAGCCGGAAAATATACACCGTCTCCTTCTCCTGGTTCCAGTTGCCCCGAATGCCCTCAAACACCGCGGTGCCGTAGTGCAAGGCGTGGGTCATCACGCTAACCTTGGCGTCCTGAAGGGGCACATACTGGCCCTTGAAGAAGGCCAAACGGTCGGGCCCGGGAGTGGCGGTGTTGGTGCTCACGATACATCCTCTCTCGCTGGCGACGTGGCTAAATTATAATCAGGCCCCCACACCCAGCACAAGGTGATGGCTCTTAACGCCGAGAGGTGGATGGATTGCCAGCTACGGCTTACCGTCTAGGCGCAATTATCTCCCTGGCGCTGCTGGCCGTGTTCCTGATATCGGCAGGAGCGGTGCTGCTGCTCCGGCAGGATGCCAACGCTCCCATCCAAATCTACGGGCCATCCGCCCCTACAGTTGGCGGGCCGCTTAATGGTATCCAGGGCACGGGCAGCCAGACCACCCCCACGGTCATGCGCCAGGCGGTGGCGGAGCTGCGGGTTTACATAAACGGCGCAGTGGAACGGCCGGGGGTGTATGCCCTCCAGCCCGGCGACCGCCTGGTGGAGGCTTTGGCTGCGGCGGGAGGAGCCTTGCCCGGGGCCGACCTAGCAGCGGTGAACCTGGCCCGGTGGGTCAAAGACGAAGGG